>JAOMVH010000076.1 GCA_028356795.1 Aliiglaciecola sp.
TGCAAAATGACGGAGCTCTATTTCTTGGAGCCTCTGAATCTATCGCTGATTTAAACCAGTTATTTGAAATAGTAAGAAACAACCCAGGCCTCTACTACACTAAAAAATCTATATAAATCATAGTTATAATTTTTTTTCTCGTTTTTCTGTAACGACTCTCCTGCTTTTGGCATAACGCTTGCTAATTTTTCCTCAAGAAAGCACGTTAAGAGAATCAACATGGCAATAAGTCTCGACAAATTGGTCGGATTACATCACAAAGCACTGCAAGTG
Source organism: Aliiglaciecola sp. (assembly GCA_028356795.1). GTDB lineage: Bacteria > Pseudomonadota > Gammaproteobacteria > Enterobacterales > Alteromonadaceae > Aliiglaciecola. The sequence goes on from JAOMVH010000076.1 coordinate 274, forward strand.
CGAACAGACTCAATGGAAGTGATTGCTGGCAATTTAGCTAACGCAAACACCCCTGGGTACAAAGCCCGTGCCATTGATTTTCAAAAAGCGATGCAATCAGCACAACACAGCCGTCAGCAAGAGATGTCACGAACCCATGATAAGCACTTTGAAGGTCGAATGCAGTCACAGGCCCACATAGAATTCCGTGTTCCTATGCAGCCGGATACAGGCGACGGCAATAGTGTTGAAGTACAATCCGAGCGTAATGCATTCCTAGACAATGGCATGCGCTATCAGGCTGGCATCCAGTTTCTGAATGGCAAAATTAAAGGTATGAAAAAAGCACTAGCTGGAGGGCAAGGCGGATGAGTTTATTTAGAGTTATGGATATCGCCAGTACGGGAATGGGGGCGCAGAGCACGCGTCTCAATACAACCGCAAGTAATATTGCGAACGCTAATAGCGTCAGTAGCAATTACGAAGATACCTATAAAGCCCGTCATCCTGTTTTTGCAGCTGAACTTCAAAAAGCAACTGATAAGTTTTCCCAAGGCTCAGGTGTGCAGGTGTTGGGGATTGTTGAAAGTCAAAAGCCTCTTCAAATTGAATACAGCCCGGGTCACCCAATGGCTGACCAAAACGGCTATATATACAAGCCAAATGTCAATGTTGTGGAAGAAATGGCCGACATGATGTCAGCATCAAAAGCCTATGAGACAAATGTGCAGCTGGCTGATACGACCAAGCGAATATTCAGACGAGTATTGCAATTAGGTCAAGGTCAGTAAGTCGCTGAAATCAAGAGGATAATCAAGTGGAATTAACCAGAAATACCGGTCTCGACCCGAATCTATATGTTCAAGATGAAGGGCTGCCAATTGACGACGGTAGCAATGAGAGATTGTCTCAGGAAGACTTTTTTGCACTGTTGACAGAACAGCTTGCCAATCAGGATCCGACTAAACCGGTTGATAACGACCAAATGGTGTCGCAGATGACCAGTTTCAGTATTTCTGAGGGGATTGACGAACTGAACGCTAAATTTGAAAGTTTCGCGTCTTCCATGACATCAAACCAAGCGCTTCAGGCTTCAAGTTTAATTGGTCAGGATGTGTTGCTTCCGGGCAACGTTGGTTATCTTAGCAACAATAGTGAGGGCATGTCGGGCGTTGTCATTACTGATAAGTCTACACAGAATCTCGAAATTACCATTGAAAGTGAAATTGGCGAGATCATCAAAACCATTGATGCTGGCACACAAGCAGCTGGCAATATTCAATTTAACTGGGACGGCAAAGATGCAAACGGCAATCCATTGCCCCCCGGGAATTACATAATCAAAGCGCAAGGTAGCCAGTTTGGCGATTCAATCTCTCTTCCCACTGCAATTAATCGACATGTGGATAGTGTGAGTCTTGCAGGAAATAATCAGGGTGTCATTTTAAATTTGGATGGCGAATCAAGTGTTAATTTGAGTGAAGTTATTCAAATCGGTGGCTAGTACACGGTACTGGTACATTTAAGTTTAGGAGTGAGTAAATATGTCTTTTAATATCGCGTTAAGTGGTGTGAGTGCCGCACAAAGAGACTTGGACGTAACTGCGAATAACATCGCTAACGTTAATACCGTAGGTTTCAAAGAATCTCGAGCTGAGTTTGGTGATGTATATGCCGCTTCATTACTATCTGGTGGACGAACGAAAGTAGGTGACGGTGTTTTAACACAAGAAGTTGCACAACAATTCTCACAAGGAAGCCTGCAATTTACCAATACCGCACTAGATATGGCGATTACTGGAAATGGTTTTTTCGTAACCACCCCGGACGTCACGTCTAGCGATTTCTCATTCACGCGAGCTGGACAGTTCAAGTTAGACCAAGATAACTTTGTGGTTAATTCAAACGGCGATAATTTAATGGGCTTCCCGGTAAATACCGACGGTACTTCAGCATCAGTTGCGTTAAGTACAACTACGGCAGTACGGATCCCTGATTCTTCGGGGTCGCCACAACAAACAACCGAAGTTGCACCTAGATTTAACTTACCAGCCGGTGATGACGCCGTCGATCTTACCTTATTTGACCCGAGCGATCCGTTGACCTATAACGCAGCTACCTCTATTACCGTTTATGATTCATTGGGTGATAGCCATATCATGACTTATTATATGATGAAGGATGCGGATCCGGCTGTGACCAATGAGTGGCTGGTGGTGACCTACGTTGATGATATACCAGTCGATACCACCGGTGACACACCAGGCGTCGCTGGTACTGATGCAGCTAATATCGCTGGTACCGCTTCCATAGGTGCTCCCATCACCGGGTTTCGGTTGAAATTTAGCAGTGGCGGTGACTTTTTTGAAATGGAAAATGGTGACGGTACTGTGGTGCCAACGGGTGACGTGACGTCGGTTGCTCTTGGCAATCCGCCTTTGGTCAATGGCTCTGATATTTCACAAAATATAACGACTAATTTTGTTTTAGATCCACTGGGTTCTAACCCTGATGAAATTACTCAATTTGCATCATCATTTGAAGTGACCTCGTTGGAGCAGGATGGTTTACCAGTAGGAAGACTGACCGGTATCGATATTGGCCCTGATGGTTTGGTACGAGCAACGTTTTCTAATGGTACGTCAGAGCCCGTAGTGAGAGTGGCATTGGTGAGATTCTCGAACGAACAGGGATTAACTCAACAGAGTAATACGCAATGGAAAGAGAGTATCCTTTCTGGCGAGGCTCTAGCGGGGGAGGCAACAACCGGTACCTTTGGTGATATCAATTCTTCTGCATTGGAGCAGGCTAACGTTAACCTAACGACTGAGCTGATTGATTTGATTATTGCCCAGCGAAACTTCCAGGCTAATTCGAGAGCGTTGGAAGTCAACAACCAGCTCAATCAGACTATTTTGAATATCCGATAAGTAAATCTTTTTTACTTTAAGGCCGCAAATGCGGCCTTTTTATTTTGTTCGTTCTCAGACACTTCATTTTACCCAGCTTTATCCTTGCAAAGTAATCGGCAGTGGCATCTTTATTGCAGTAATTACGACTATGTTCACAAGAGTCAATAAGTTGTCATGGATAAACTACTTTACATAGCAGCCAGTGGCGCCAAGCAAGATTTACTTGGTACCGCGGTGCGCGCCAATAATTTAGCAAATGCCCAAACAACCGGCTTCAAAGCAATGCTCGAAAATAGTCGTGCAATGCAAGCCTTTGGCGAGGGTTTGCCAACTCGGGTTTTCTCGATGACTGAATCGCCTTCAAATAATTATGAAGGCGGTGCCATGATCCAGACGGATAGGGAGCTTGATGCTGCCATTCAAGGTGATGGGTGGTTTAGTGTGCTGGATGCTCAAGGTAGAGAAGCATATACACGAGCGGGAAGTTTGCAACTAGGCGCAGATGGTCGTTTAGAGGATGCTCACGGTAATGCCATGGTTGGTGATGCGGGCGCTATTTTCCTACCAATACCACTGTCGAATATTAATATTGCAAACGACGGCACAATTTCAGTTCGACCTCAAGGAGCGCCTGAAACGGTGCTAGAAGAAGTCGGTAGTTTAAAGTTTGTGAACCCCAATGTACGAGATATGGAAAGAGGCGATGATGGGTTATTTCGTCTTAAAAGTGGCCAAGAGGCAAATGAAGATATTGGCGTGAATATTCGAACGGGCATGCTCGAAGGGAGCAATGTCAATGCTATCGAAGAAATGGTCAACATGATCAGCCTACAGCGGCACTACGAGATGCAAGTTAAATTGATGAAAAAAGCCGACACGATGGATATGCGCGGCAATATGTTACTAAGAATTATCTAATTGAAATATATAGAATTAATTAGCGGAGGTGAACAATGCACCCAGCATTATGGATAAGTAAAACGGGACTTGACGCAGCACAAACAGATGTTGCCGTTATTTCCAACAATTTAGCAAACGCCAGTACGGTCGGCTTTAAAAAAGATCGAGCCATATTCGAAGATTTGCTTTATCAAAATATTAATCAACCCGGTGGACGTTCCTCTGCCGATACCGAGTTACCGTCGGGCCTAATGCTGGGCGCGGGTAGCAAGGTGGTGGCGACTCAAAAATCTCACACCCAAGGGAATATGCTGACGACTGAAAACTCACTGGATATGTCTATTCAAGGACGCGGATTCTTTGAAATATTGCAACCTGATGGCACCGTTGCCTATTCACGAAATGGTCAGTTTACCCTCAATGATCAGGGCCAAATTGTAACCCCAGGTGCCGGGTTCTTATTGCAACCGAATATTACGGTTCCTGATGATGCTCAGCAAATTACTATTTCTCAAGATGGGGAGGTCTCGGCCACATTAAGAGGTCAAGCCGATCCTGCTGTATTGGGGCAAATCAGCCTATCTGACTTTATCAATCCAACGGGATTGCAACCTATTGGTCAAAATTTATACGTGGAAACTGCGGTTAGTGGTGCGCCATTACAGGGTGTGCCTGGTTTAGAGGGGCTCGGTTCGATAGTGCAAGGCGCCCTAGAAACATCTAACGTGAATGTGACCGAAGAGCTCGTTAATTTGATTGAAAGCCAACGCCTCTACGAAATGAATTCAAAGGTGATTTCGTCGGTTGATCAAATGCTCGGCCAGGTTATTCAGCAACTTTAATGGTGCTCAAAATGAATAAATTTGTTGTTTCAATATGCATGGTTATTTTAATTGCATTAACGGGGTGTGCATCTAATCAGCATTCTGGTCCCTTACCTAATGATCCGTTTTATGCGCCTGTTATACCGGATCTGCCGCGGCAAAAACTTGCCGAGGACGGATCAATTTTTCAGGCTGAAATGGCAAATAGTATCTATTCTGATGTCAAAGCTCGACGCATTGGCGACATCATCACGGTAACATTGCGAGAAAATACCAGTGCAACTAAATCTGCCGGTACGACAACGAGTCGTGAGTCTGGGGCGAGCATAGATCCGCTGTTGGGGCTAGGCGGCAACGTAGTAAACATTGGCGGCCAGGGGATACAGCTTGATCTGCAAAGTGAAAGTGAATTTAGTGGCGATGCCCAAGCAAATCAAAGTAACAATTTGAGCGGAAATATTTCCGTGACCGTGATCCAAGTGTTGTCCAACCAAAATTTAGTGGTGCGCGGAGAAAAGTGGATCACATTGAATAATGGTGACGAATATATTCGTTTAACAGGCGTTATTCGCCCGGCAGACATTAGCCCGACCAACGAAATAACATCAACCAAAATTGCTAATGCGCGGATTCAATATAGTGGAACGGGTACCTTTGCTAGCGCGCAAAAACAAGGTTGGTTGACCAAGTTTTTCTCGTCTGAATGGTGGCCTTTTTAATGCTTAAACCTCGATGGAAATACCTATTTACCTATCTTGTCATCGCGTCACTGATGAGCCCTTTTGCGTCTGCTCAAAGGATTAAAGATCTTGCTTCGATACAAGGTGTTCGCAGTAACCAGCTCGTTGGCTATGGCTTGGTCGTTGGTTTGCCAGGTACTGGTGAGCAAAGCCCATTTACCGAACAAAGTTTCAGAACCATGTTGGCTAACTTTGGTATCGCACTGGCTTCCAATATCAAGCCGAAAATTAAAAACGTGGCGGCAGTTGCGGTTCATGCCGAGTTACCTGCTTTCATGAAACCTGGGCAGCGAATTGATGTCACTGTTTCATCTGTTGGAGAAGCTGCAAGTCTTCGAGGCGGCACACTGTTACAGACCTTTTTGAAAGGCTTAGATGGCAAGGTATACGCTGTGGCACAGGGAAGTCTAGTGGTGAGTGGTTTTGGCGCTGAGGGCGCAGATGGCTCGAGAATTGTTTCCAACACCCCCACAGTCGGTCGTATTGCAAACGGCGCGCTGGTGGAGAGAGCCGTTCCAAGTGGCTTGATGCAAAATGATTTTTTGACACTTAACTTAAATTATCCCGATTTTTCAACCGCCAAATCCCTAGCCGACACTATTAACAGGCGCTTGGGAGCAAGCGAAGACATGGGGTTTGCCATTGCAACTCCGATTGATGCGGCTTCTATTCGAGTGAATGCTCCGCGAGATGTGGGACAACGAGTTGGATTTGTTGCAACCTTAGAAAATTTTGAATTTACCCCCGCAGAGGCGCCAGCACGGGTCATTATTAACAGTCGTACTGGGACTATTGTAATTGGTAAAGAAGTGCGTTTACTTCCTGCTGCGATTACTCATGGTGGTCTAACGGTCACTATTTCAGAGTATCAAACGGTTTCTCAACCCAATGCGCTAGCTGAGGGAGAGACGGTGATAACCGATCAGTCAATCGTTGATGTGAATTTGGATGATAGTCGCATGTTCAAATTCGATCCTGGCGTGACCCTTGATCAACTCGTGCGAGCCGTCAATGAAGTGGGTGCTGCACCGGGAGATTTGATGGCTATTTTGGAAGCCTTGCGTGAAGCAGGGGCATTGCAGGGGGAGCTTGTCGTTATATAAATAATCGGCATTGACGCTTATGGATATTAATAATCACATGAATCATCAGCTCGAAATGTCGCGCAATGTGCACGACATAAAGGGCATTGATAAGCTTCGACAAGCTGCTCAAAGTGGTGATTCAGGTGCGCTAGAAGAAGCCGCAAAACAGTTTGAGGCTATTTTCATGCAAATGATGCTTAAATCAATGCGCAAAGCCCAAGATGCCTTAGCTGACGAAGATAGTCCGTTTAACTCTCAGCAAGTACAGTTTTATCGTGATATGCATGACCAACAATTGGCCACTGATTTGTCAACCCGAGGTGGTGTAGGGATTGCTGATATTATTGTTCAGCAGCTTAGTCCTGGCAAAGATGGCTTTATGCCTGCAGCAGCGATTAGAGAAAACGCAAATCTGGCAAATATGACCCGCCAAAAAAGTGTCGACTTTAGTAATGCTAACTCTTCAGAAAAAGCCTTAGCATCAGACACCAAAAGCAATGAAGCAAGCAAACAAGCCGCTTTTGCATCACCGTCTGATTTCATTGAAAAATTGTTACCAGAAGCTAAAAAGTTTGCCCAAGAGCTTGGACTCAAAGCTGAAGCGTTATTGGCCCAAGCTGCCGTTGAGACAGGCTGGGGGCGCTATATGATACATAATGTCAATGGTGAAAATTCCCATAATTTGTTTGGCATCAAAGCAGATAAACGTTGGCAGGGTGATAGTGCAGCAATCAATACCGTTGAGTATGACAAGGGTCTAGCAAAACAACAAAAAGCATCATTTAGAAGTTATGATTCCTTTACCGATGCACTAAAAGACTATGTGTCATTTGTTTCTGACAATCCTCGCTATCAGCAAGCCATCGATAACGCCCATGATCCAAAAGCGTATTTTGGCGCACTACAAGAAGCGGGGTATGCAACCGACCCGCAATATGCCAAAAAAGTGATGTCCGTGCTCAATAGCGACACGCTGCAATCTGCACTCAAGTTTAATCTCCCCAGAGGTGATTGATATGTATCTTCAAGGATCTAACTTATGATCAGAGCGGCCGATCTCTATACCATAGCGACCAGCGGTGTTAGAGCCAGTAATGAGTTGCTATCTACCACCAGTAACAATATCGCTAACGTCAACACTGACGGCTATGTTCGAGAACGTACCACATTTGAAAGTACATTAACGGGTGGCGTCGGGCGTGGTAAAACCGAACGAGTGATCAACACTTTTGCACAGAATCAACTGCGTCGAGATACAACGCAAGTGGGAGAGTATGAAGATTATTACCAACGTGCTTCTGTACTGGATAACATTTTAGCCAGTGAATCCAATAGTATTTCATCGAGCATGAGCCGGTTTTTTAGTTCAATCCAAACAGCATCTGATGAACCAACCAATATGGCTGCACGACAGATTGCTTTGGGTGAGGCAAATGCACTGATGGGACAAGTGAATGCATTATCGCGCTTCATGAAGGATAAGGAGCAGGAGCTTAATTTTGAACTTGATGCAAAAATTGACCGCGCAAATAACCTCATCGAAACAATCGCCGATCTAAATAAAAATATTGCGGTATTAGAAGGCAATAATCAGTTTAGTGAGCCAGGTGTACTCAAAAATGAAAGAGATAAAGCGATTTTAGAGTTATCTGCAATTATGGCGATTGAAACAAGAGCAAATGGTGAAAATCAAGGAGGAACCCTAGTAAACCTGAAATCAGGTGAGTCTTTGGTGTTAGAAGATGGTTCTTTTAACTTATTCGAATTAAGTGGAGACCCAGATCCTGATTATAGGAACTTGTTTTTAGCAAGTACCGATAAACCGACAACACTGCGATTACCAGAAATTAACTTGGGTGGCCAAATGGGCGGCCTATTTCGCTACCGAGATGAAATTCTTTCAATTTCACAGCGTGAACTAGGGCAAATGTCACTTGCCCTTGCAACCGCTGCCAACGAGCAAAATCGTCTGGGTATGGATTTTGACTTACAACTTGGAAGCAATATCTTTTCGACGCCTGAATTTCAAGGTTTGAATTATGCTGATAATTCAGACTTGTCACTTTCAATGATAGGCAGAGTCGCAACAGACGGCACGTCGACCTTGACTAGTGCCGATTACTTGATTGAAATAACTGGCACCACAACAGGCGTGCCCGACACTGTCGATTTTACCGTGACCTTAGTAAACCCCGATGGCTCGGAGGTAACTGATACTGCTGGCAATCCAATAAACCAAACTTACACCGGTGTGGATGCAGTGGCAGGCACATTTACTTCGATAATTGGTGGTTTAGAATTAGAATTTGCCGATGGTGACAGCTACGCGGCGGGTGATCGCTTTTTATTGCAACCAACCAAAAATACTGCACAGTCAATTGATATTATTATGACACGGCCAGAAGATTTGGCTTTAGCATCGCCATTTCGGGTTGAGTCGAGTTTAGATAATTTAGGGGATGCAAAACTTGTCAACACGACTGTCACCAATACAACGGTTGATGCGACATTGACCAATCCCGATGCTTCAGCGTTTGATGGCAATGGTGGTCTAGTTGCTGGTACACCTGCTCGCATTGTTTTTAACAGTACCACTGAATTTGAGGTGTTTGACGAAGTAGGTACCTCGCTTTTGGTGGTGGAAGGTATCAGTGACTATAATAATTTGATGGAGCAGGCAGCAAATGATGCTGATTGGCCCTTTGGTGCGTTAACCGACTTCCCTGGCTACGATTTTAGTCTGCAAGGCACTGTGGTTGCTGGGGATGCATTTGACATTAACTACAATACCAACGGTGTTGATGACAATCGTAATGGTCTTGAACTTGCCAGCCTGCAAACGAAAGATATTATGCTGCAAAATAACAATGGTAGTAATTTAGTCTCTTTTCAAGAATCATATGCCAATATCGTCAGCGATATTGGCGCTAAAACTGCGTCTGCCGATATTTCATTGCAGGCAGCAGAGGCTATGCAGTTACAATCAAATGATTGGTTTCAATCGGTTTCTGGAGTCAATTTGGATGAAGAGGCCGCAAATTTAGTTCGTTTCCAGCAAACATACGCGGCTTCTGCACGGATTCTAACTACAGCTCAAGCGCTTTTTGACACCATCTTTAGTGCAACCAGGTAAACGGGTAAATGACTAGGATCTCCACCAATCAACTTTACGATCGCAGCATTGCTGCTATCACGCAAAACCAAGGTGATTTGTCTGAAATTCAGCAGCAACTCTCCTCGGGTAAAAAGTTATTACGGCCCTCTGATGATCCCGTGGGGGCAGCTCAGGTTCTGCGTATAACAGAAGACCTTGACAAAATCACACAGTACAGAAGAAACAATGACTTATTACAGAACTCGTTGGAACAAGAAGAAGTGGTGTTAAGAAACATCAATAATTCTTTAGACAGGGCGAGAGTGTTGATGATACAAGCCGGTAATGGTGTTTACGATAGCAATGACTTAGAAGCGATAGGCATTGAAATCGGTTCTATTAGGGATGAAGTGTTTGGATTGATGAATACTCAAAATTCAAATGGTGAACATATATTTGCTGGCTATCAATCTCAGACCGAAGCATTTAGCTATGATCCGTCTGCAACAGGCAATAAATATACGTTTTCAGGGGATGATGGCTTTAAAAAGATACAGGTCTCTGATGCGGTCACTATTCAGTCAAATAGCTCGGGCAAAGCAATTTTCGAGGATGTCCTTGCACGCTT
>JAOMVH010000075.1 GCA_028356795.1 Aliiglaciecola sp.
TTAATTCTGCCACTCACTGTTGATACGTCTACTCGACCATTACCACCATTGTGAGAAAACTCTAACCAACGACTTGGACCATATTTCGCTTTTTGCACTTTATCATCGCTGATTTTATTGATAATTCGTCCACCGGCATGACCTTGCAAGTCAAACCGAGCTGACACGCCAGATTGGAAAAACAAATAAACATCGCCGCCGACACTGCTGGCACGAACGTCGCCTTGCTTGGCGAGCTCCATAGAGGCTTCAACATTACCATTGACAGTATTGAGGCTTAACTGTTCGATGGTACCTAGGTCCAATTCGATATCGCCATTGACCGTTTCAGCTTTCACTTCAACACTGCCAACATTGACGCTGATGTCACCGTTGACCGACTCATAAACCGCTTCACTAGCCGTTGATTGATGATCTCTGATATCACCATTAACCGTTTCAATTTTAATATCGCCTTCTAGGTTACGGGCATCGATATTGCCGTTAACCGCTTCGATTCGCAGTCGTCCTTGCAAATCTGCCACCTCGATGTCGCCATTAACTGTATCAATATCAGCACTACCACGAACATCAAACACTTCAACGTCAGCATTGGTAGAGGTATAGTTAACCTTACTATCGAATGGAACAAATATTTCCAATTCGTCTCCATCGTCAGAATTCCAAGACCAACTGCCTCGATTTTGCTTAACTTTTACTTTTATGAGAACTTCGTTGCCATCACGCTCAAAAATGAATTTATTAGTTCTTTCACCGAGTTCGCCCACCACTCGTACTTCATTTTTAGACCAACCTTTAATGCTTGCCACACCACCAAGATGCTCAATTTCTACATACCCGTTACTATCAGCCTTGATGGTTTGATCTACCTTTTCACCTGCTAACGACATCGCGCTAACTAAACTCAATCCAATACCAAACATTACTTGTTTCATTACTATGCCCTTTTTTCGTTTCACGGGGTTTATTGGTGAAGTGATAGCAAAACGATCATTCTTCAATACGTTTGTCATATTCATTACAGTTGCCTCCACTTCGGAGCGTGTACTCGTTCAATAAGATCAATTTGTTGCTGATGCACACTTTGTAGCATTTTTAACAGAGCCACATTATTTGGGTCTTGCTTCAATGCTGCTTTAATTGCAATAGCCGCTTCGTCTAACTCCCCTAGCTGAGATTCCCAATTTTGGGTCAACGCCGGCTGGTCCTGGAATTTCACCAACAAAGCATTCTTTTGTTGCTGATGCTGGCTACTTAGCGCAGCAATTAACTCAGTGCCATTAAAGTTTTGGGATACGGGCTTTAATGCATTCCAACTTAGCACACCTACCAATAAAATCGAGGCAGCTACGGCATATATTCGAGGTCGATTGTTCGCAGCCACTTCATGAGCCATATCGTTGGGCGCATCTTCATTTGTTAGGGCAATCTCAATACCCGCCCACAAATCACGATCTGGCTGTTTTTCTTTATTCAGCGATTCAAGCTGTTCACGTAAATCGGTTTCAAAATTTAACTTATTCATAACCCATCCACTCCTTTAATAACTGCTTAGCACGATGAAACTGTGCTTTACTGGAGCCCACTGCCATGTCCATCATTTTGGCAATATCTTCATGTCGATAACCTTCTATCGCATGCAACACAAACACAATTCGAGCTCGCTCTGGCAATAGAGCAATGTACCCATCTAAATCACTCAAATCAGTACCTTGTTCTGCGCTGTAGTTCATCGCTTCGGAGTCCTCAATATTGAACATCCGTTGCAACCAACCACGCTGTTTACGTATATAGGAAATCGTTATATTCGAGGTTACTGTGTGTAACCAAGTCGAAAACTTGCTGTCGCCTTTATAATTTCCTATTTTACGCCAAAGTTGAATGAACACTTCCTGAGCAGCATCTTCTGCCAGCGACTTGTCGCTGGTGAGTCGATAGCACAATGCATACACTTGACCAATATGGGTTTGGTAAAGTGTTTGATATGCTTTTTTGTCGCCCTGTTGTACTGCGTTTATTAGGTCTCGCTCGGATTTCTCAGCGAAAGCTCCTTGTGCAGCAACAACATTTCCTTCTATTTTCAATGTGTTCTTCGTTTTTGTTTGTGTTAAATGATTAGTCGCAGGGTAGATCAGAATGGTTTAAACGCGCAAAATTAATTTTTAAAATTGTAGCCAACTGTAGCACTATTTATTTTAAAAAAAGCGTTTTCCCTGCGATTTTACAAGGGTTGCCAAACATAAGCGAGCTTTCAAACTTCGCTGATTTTTTTAACAGTTCGCAGTCGCTTGTGGTTTTTATGAATTCTCATTGGGTTAACAATACAGTCGTCAAGCCAGCTATTCATCAATAACTAGATGCCAATATATTGCGGCTATAAGCTTCCCTGTAATGCCATTGTTCAACTACAATTTTAAACTTACGCATTTGGGTGATTTAAAGGCAATATAGCAAAAATGGAAATCGACACCTTCAAACATATCTTAGTCGTATTTCAAGCAGATGAAGACAACATCATCCCGCTAGCACGAGCAACACGCTTATGCCTAGCAATGTCGGCAAAAATGACAGTTTTTATATCCTGTCATGACAGCAAAAACCATCCAAAGCAGTTGCGTCATTTATCGAACAAAGTGATGTGGATATAGTTCTCAAAGCCCCCTACCAGCAAAGCGAATTCAAACACTTGTTTAGAAGTGGTCTTGATAAGTATTTTGTAAGCAATTGCCCGCTACCAGTTTGGTTGGTAAAACCAAGACGTTGGGATGGCACCTTTGAAGTATTATCTTGCCTCGATATGGGTGATGACAATCCTAACAACCAGGCCTTAAACAAAAAAATTTTAGCGGCAAGTGACACGCTTGCCAATGCCCTTGACGCACAAATGCACGTCGTAGATTGTTTTCACGGTGAAATTGGCACAATGCGGATTAGCTTAGACGACAAACACAGATTCAAGCGTGAAGCCAACATTGGGCAACAATATGTTGAACGATTGAAACTTTATGTCAGCGATTATAGCCTGCCTGAAGATGTGATTCATTTTGTCGAAGGAATGCCAGACCATTCGTTGCCAGAAAAAGCAGCAGAAATAAGTGCTGAGGTTGCCGTGATTGGTAACAATGAAGATACCAACTATATTGACAAGATCTTTGGCGATACCGCAGTTGAGCTTACAAAAGTAATGCCCTGTGATTTACTGATTATTAAACCCGATCGCCCATAAAAACCCAAATAACAAAAGGCAGCCCAATGGAAGAAAATTTAAAAGAAAAAACCGGCAAAACACTGCAACAATGGAAAACTGAACTAGCGAAACAGCCCTTCACCAAGCACGGTGAATACATGAAATACCTAAAGAGTGAGTGCGGTATCACCCATGGCTTTGCTAATTTTATAGTGCTAAAGTTTCGCGAAGCCGATGCAGCTTCCTCAAATGAAGACGATCTCATAGCAACTCAGTATAAAGGGAAAGACAATTTAAAGCCCATCTTCGAATTGCTCGACAAAACCCTAAAAGCGCTTGGCGAGAATGTTGAATGTGTACCAAAAAAAGCTGCCGTAAGCTACAAAGTTAAACGACAATTTACACTTGTTCAGCCATCAACAAAGTCCCGTATTGATCTGGGATTGAAACTCAATGATGTTGAACATCAAGGACGCTTAGAAACCTCAGGTCCATTTGGCACTATGTGTACCCATAGAGTACAAATCACCGACGCTTCTCAAATAGATGATGAACTACTTGATTGGATCAAGTTAGCCTATCAGCAAGCTCAATAAGCGCTTAACATTTATCTTAGTAGCTACAGTGAGCGGACACCAGGAAGGGTATGAGTGATCATTTTGGATAAAAAGTGGGCGCTCGCTCAGTTCTCATTCAACGGTGACTTTTTGGTATTTGTAGACGTTGGAGGAGTACGTTCGTTTAAAAGAGCTACCGTCATTACGACGAAAGCCGCAATGACGGTAGCTTTTATTGACCTAATATAAAAACCGCTTCCCACCCAAAGTCATCGATAATACTTGCAGCTGCGAGTTTCCACTATCTCATGTGAGCTCAACGAGTGGATGTAACGCTATTTTTATAGTAAATCAGTTGTCAGTCTCGAAACCTTAACGGCTTATCCAATCTAGTATTTGCTGGTTTACCAACTCTGGTGCTTCTCTATGCAGGAAATGCCCAGAGTTTGGTATTAACTCCCACTGATAGTCTGCTTTATTGGTGAAAAACTCCTTTGCTCGTGGAAGCATCTCCTTGCGCATATCACACTCTCCGCAGAGCACCTTAGTAGGGGTAGAAATTGGGTTATCTAGCTTTTCAAACAGTTTGGCTAGATTTGGATCGCGATACTTTTTCTGAATTGCTGCTCGGTAATAAGCCAAAGTATGTTCAAAAGATTGTCCCCAACGCATGCTTTCCACAACCTGATTCACATGATCATCGTCCTTAAAATCTGGGGACCAAAGTCGCCACAAAAATTTTAGGAACCATCCCTTGGTCAACCGAATGATAAGTTCAGGTATCAGGGGTAGCTGGAACAAAAACCAATGAAAAGATCGAACACAATGCTTGGGATGTTTTTTGAGGGTGCGGTTAATTTCCAACGGATGGGGCACAGCCATAATCATCGCTCTTTTAAATCTGTCAGGAAATGCACCTAGTACGCCGTAACTGATTGCAGCTCCCCAGTCTTGTCCAACTAAGAAGATGTCGTGACCATCATCTAGTGAATCTGCCAATGTGACTATATCTAGAGCCAGCGTTGCTCTGTCAAAGAAACTGTTTTCGCGCACTTGAGTTGGCGCATAACCGCGGGTAAAAGGAGCTACAACCCGATAACCATTCTGACTCAGAAAAAGAATCTGGTGCTCCCAGCTATATGCATTGTCAGGGTAACCGTGAACTAAGATGACTAAAGGCCCATTGCCCGCCTCTAAATAGCAATATCTAGCACCATTTAGATCCACTTCCTTTACATCAGCATAACTGATCGGTTTTAAACCAATATTTTGTTCAATCACTATTTTATAACTCTAATTCGGTTGCCTGTTAATGAAGCAGTATATTGCAAAGGAAACATACAAACTGTCGCTCTGCTTACAATAGACAGCTCAGCCCCCTTTCAGTGGCAAAATCAGCATAAAAAGAGCGCTGTATATCTATGATTTTGCGAATTTAATTGAACTGGAGTTTTGCGAAAATGATTTGTTCAGGTTGCAATATAAATGGGAACTTGACGGTTATTTTCCAGAAGCTCGGTATCGCGTTATAATTGCAAATAATGTGTCGACGCTAAGTAAACAAGCAATAAAAAAGACTTGATACGAGGTAGTTGAATACGTTTCACTTACTACATATCATTTCGCTTTTTGTTCAACCGCTATTGTTAGAAGTACCCGTTTCCAGCGTTAATATTATGGAGGGAAAAACGTGTTAAAGATTGGACTTGTTTATTTTACTAACACGGATTTGACAGGCCACCTAATGCGAGCCATTCGAGACCAGTTGAAAACACTTTCCTGCGAGGTTTTAGAATACAGAATTCGTGCAGACGAAATACTGAATGGGCGGTTTGTCGGTACTGGTGTTTTTCAAAGTTTGCATGATTGCCAAGCCATTATTTTTGGGTCGCCAACATACATGGGCAATGTATCTGCTCAATTTAAAGCTTTTGCAGATGCAACCAGCGACTTTTGGCAGGACCAAAAATGGTCCGGCAAATTAGCTGCGGGAGTGACGTCGGGAACGGGGCTAAATGGAGATCAAGGTTACTCTCTGGGATACATGCAATTATTAGCTAGCCAGCATGGGATGCTTTGGGTGAGCTTAGATGCGCCATTCAGTGACAGCGAAAAAGGCGTCAATAGACTCGGTTGTCATTTGGGTGTAACCGCACAGAGTTTAGATGGCGATGTAAACGATTCTGATTTAAAAACTGCAAAATATTTAGCCGAAAAAGTGGTAGATTACGCAAATAAATTCGGCGATTAAACACAGCGTTCAAAGTGATAATTAGTTCAATATTGGAGATTGTTTTGAAAAAATTGTTTTTGTGTTTCTTTGTTTGGACATTCACTCAATCGGTTCAAGCAGCAGAAATAGATCTTAACCAATTCGCCAAATCGTACTTTGAGGCTTGGAAAGCGACTCAATCTCCTAAAGCAACACCTCAGGACATAGAAAACTATCTGTCATTTCTTACCAACGATGTTGGCCACCAACATTTACCTTACGCAAGCGACGATTCACGTCTACCTTCTGGTAAAGACGATATGCGCAAAGGAATGTCATTCTATTTAGGGGCTCACCAAACCTATTCGGCAAAACTAAATCAAATTATTCCTGCACACAATGTGGTTATCATTCGTTACTCAACCTCAAGTAGTGGCATTCATCCTCAAACTAAGGAATTGGTAGAATTAAATTTCGAGATGATGGAAGTGTTAGAAATCGAAAATGGCAAAGTGTCTGTCATTCGCAAGTACGATGAATAATTGAAGAGTATAGCTACATCTAAAGTTTCTGATGCTGACAGTAAGATAACTAGCACTTCGAGACTTTCAATCTAGTCCTAGCTTAAACAATCAAACCTAATATTGAAAATATGCCATTAATTATTGAGCATCGGCTTCTCATACAATGACCCTTGAAAGTCGTTTAACCAAACACCTGTCATTTATTTCCAAGTTACCGATTATCAACAATCTCTGATGGGTTATTTCATGGTTTATTTTTTCATGGAAGCTTCATCGCCACTGGATATATAGCCCCCATTTCAGCATCTTCCATGGAAACATTAACGATGTTGAAGGCGTTTTACGTGCTTACTGTTCTTTGTGCACTATTCAAATGAACACACTGGAGTTGGCGAGGTCATTTGGTTTTCTGGCCAACAAAGGGGCTGACATAAGTTCTAATCAGGTCGTTCTAACGGCCAAACAAAATTCACAACTGAATTCATTAATGTTTACCAGCGGCTTATACGATGCCACCGGCGACTTTGCGTATCGAGTTGGTATGCCCGGCAAGTCTGGAGTGGGAGGTGCGATTGTGGCGTGTGTACCAAACCGCTTTAGTATCGCGGTTTGGTATCCTAAGCTTAATCAGGTGGGTAATTCCGTAGCGGGCCTTTATGCACTAGAGCAATTTGCTAACAAGGTAAACCTGCAACTCTTCTAGGGTTCGCTGGTAAATAACCCGCTAAGGGAAATATTCTATGATTTACGTGATTTTCATTTCCTGAATTTTTTCATAAGCAATTTCGGGGGCTGTTACTTCGGGCTTTTGGTGGAGGTTATCTTTTAATATGCCCTTGCGATGAGCTAAGCCAACTTCAAGTTTTTTTGCCGCTTTATTAATTGCCGGGTACATGACTTTATCTTTGCCGGACGAGGCGACGGCTGCACCTTCATAGTTGGTTCTTAATTCTACGTCATATTCGCCGTGTTCTTTGGTAATGGTGATGTCGAGACTGATGAGGGATGAATATCGATTGCTGATTTTCTCAAACTTTGTCTCTAGATCTTCTCTGATGGTGCCATTGATTTCGATGTTGTGACCAGACGCGTTTATTTTCATCGGTGATCCTTTTTAGTTATATGACTTTGTTGTTTTAACTCTTCAACAACGAATGTCTTGGGGCAAAGGTGGTAAAAGACAACACTAGACGGATGTAATTTTCGTAAAATGATGCTGTTAGGCTATAAACAACAGTTTTTGTACTCTTACATTTGAAAGTTTATCTGCTATTTCGAATTTAGCCAGTTTATCTACTGAACCGAGAAAAGTGCTTGTTCAAAAAATTGTTCTACCCCGCTATTAATCGATTGATTTCGTGAGCGACTAACCAGAGCCGATCTTGCCCCCATACAGCGAGTGTTTCTTCACCTTGCTGGTTTAGTACACGAAAACTGGGCACTCCCCACAAGCCAGACTGATACATAGCTAAGCGATTAACTTCTAAGTTTTGCTCCCAACTTGGATTGCTCAAGTGCCGTTTTGCTTCATGCCAATCTAGTCCTGTTTTCTCTACCACCTGACGTAGACCTTTTTGTTTATTCGTATTTACTCCGTCGGCAAATGCAGCCTGCAAAAAGTGTGATAAAAACTCCGTGCCTTTGTTTAACTTGCATGCCCATTGATATAACGCATATCCGTGTCGCGCTGGCTGACCAATGGGGTCACAAACATTACCGTAAGGTACACCAGCAGCTCGCGCTTCTCTGGCGGTATCAAATAAAATATAAAAGCCTTTCTCTTTGGTGGCGGGTACACCTCTCATCACCATGGGTAGCACAGGGCGAAAAACGCACTTAACGCCAGTGTCTTTGGTAAGTTGCACTGCACGGTCGAACACAATGGCTGTGTAGGGGCTTCTTAAAGACGCGTAAATCTCTAAAGTGAGAGTGCCATCATCCTTCAGATTTGGCCGTTCAGTGTTTGGGCGTGGCATTAATAAAGCAGCATCAGGAGTACAGTCTGCACCCAGCTCCTTAAGCCTTTTTTCGAGGTGATAGAGGCGTTCGACTCCCCAATACCATTCGCCCCCGTAATAAAACATCGCGCCTGAATAGTGTTTTAATGCTGCTCTGCGCCTATTACCTTGGGTTATCTTATCTTCTGTGTCTTGTGCGTTGGCGCAACCTAAATGATTGGCTAAAATGGACTGAGCCAAGTGACATTTTTTTGAGGACGGCAAGGTATCCCGCTTGGGAAACGTTAAACCATAGTGCCCGGCGATTGATTTTGCGTCAGTAAGGCCCAAATTTAGAAGCAGTTCTGGCTCAGCGACATTATGCCCTGTTGGCCCAGTTACCAAATGACAACGTAGCTCTATATTGTAACGAGTGAGTAAGGGTTTCAAAACTTGGGCAGTTAAGTGGCTATATGCATCATCAACCTGATGAAAATACTCCACCACATGGGGTTGGCCAGTCTTTAAACGCTGCTTTTCTGCTTTTTTACGCTTAGACTGCATACGCTTTTCACTGGCCAGCATCGACATGAGCTTTGAAATAACCCAGCGCCGAAAGGCACTAGGGTCCATGGTAGCGATACCACCTTGCTCTTTGAACTGAGATTTAGCTTGCGTCATTAAGGTGATTCTAATGGGCGAATTTTCACCATGGTAGCGCAATTATGGAATCTAAAAAACACGCCTTGGATTTGAACTGCACATTCATTTTAGGCAATAAAAAACCCCGCGATTGCGGGGTTTTTCCCTATCATCGTAAGAAACTTATGCTTCTTGGATAATAATCAATTTGAATGTGGTAGTAACATCTGAGTGCAACTGAAGGTCGATATCGAACTCACCAGTTTCACGTAATGTACCTGTAGGCAATTTAACTTCAGATTTAGTCACTTCAACGCCAGCAGCAGTTACTGCATCAGCGATATCACGTGTACCAACTGAACCAAACAATTTACCTTCATCACCAGCTGGAGCAGCGATAGTTACGTCGCCCAACTCTTGGATTTTAGCAGCGCGAGCTTCAGCAGCATCTAATTGCTTAGCAATGTTAGCTTCTAATTCTGCACGTTGTGCTTCAAACTTTTCTACGTTTGCTTTTGTTGCAGGAACTGCTTTTTTCTGAGGAAAAAGGAAGTTACGTGCATAACCTGATTTTACTGTGACAGTGTCACCCAAGCCGCCCAGGTTGGCGATCTTGTCTAGTAGAATGATTTCCATCTTTGCTACCTCTTAATTACGCCAATGATTACTTGTGAGAATCAGTATATGGAAGCAATGCTAGGAAGCGCGCGCGCTTGATAGCAGTTGACAACTGACGCTGATATTTAGCGCTAGTTCCAGTGATACGGCTAGGTACTATTTTACCACTTTCAGTGATGTAGTTTTTCAGCAAAGCGATATCTTTGTAGTCAATTTCTACTACGCCTTCAGCTGAGAAACGGCAAAATTTACGACGTCTAAAAAAACGAGCCATGTTCTGTCTCCTTATGCTTTATCTTCAGTCTCAGTAGCTGGCGCTTCGGCAGCTGCTGGTGCTGGTGAATCTTCACGCTTTTCAGAACGCTCAGGACGACGATCATTACGATCTTCGCGACGCTCTTCTTTAGCCATTGGCGACTGTTCAGTCACTGGAGCTTTAGTGCGCATAACAAGGTTACGAAGAACAATATCGTTGAAACGGAAAGCCGTTTCTAACTCTTCAATTGCTTCTGCAGATGCTTCAGCATTGATAAGTACGTAGTGTGCTTTGTGCAATTTTTCGATTGGGTAAGCCAATTGACGACGGCCCCAGTCTTCTAAACGGTGGATAGTTCCGCCGTCGTTTGTGATGATTCCGGTATAACGTTCGATCATACCTGGAACTTGTTCACTTTGGTCAGGGTGGACCATAAACACGATTTCGTAATGACGCATTGTTGCTCCTTACGGTTGTAGCCTCTTACAGCTCAGCCGACACTGTGTTGAGACAAGGAACTAAAAGGTGATGGCTGATTTAAGGGCGCGAATTGTACACAAAGACAACAAAAGAC
>JAOMVH010000077.1 GCA_028356795.1 Aliiglaciecola sp.
GCCCGATAGAGTGTCCGAAAGGAATTTGGCTTACCAATAAAAAAAGGAGCGATATGCTCCTTTCTTGGTCTTAAAATCGAGCTTACAACTTAGCTAATCGAATATGCAATTTAATCGCTATTGGTCAAGAGGAGTATTAAAGTCTTCAGATAGTTCGAAGTCACCTGTGACGCTTGCTACTTTTTGATCGGCAAACTTAATGACCAGTTCTTTGCGAAAGTCGTCACCACGTTTCTTCATGCCGCGTTTAATTTCGTACACATAATACCAAGTGTCGTGATCAAATGAATCTTGCACAACGGGTCTGCCGAGTACATAAATCACTTGCTCTTTGGTCATTTCTATACGCAGTTGTTTTACATTTTTTTCTTGTAAGAAATTCCCCTGAGGAACGTCAATTCGATAAATCCAATCGACACAGCCTGACATAAACAAGCTGGTTAGAACGATAATTAGTAGACTTTTATACTTCATTGTCTCATTCATTGTTGAAAGTTAAACACGTTTGCCAATCTCGGCATTTTTATTGACACGCATGCTAACCCAGCAACCCATATGCAATCAAACTTTTCTGCCTATTGATAACTACAAAGCAGCTCTTTTGCATTGGCCAATGCGGAATCTGTCATGGTGTCTCCAGTTAGTAGACGTGCCAACTCTTCAATTCGTTCACTTTCTTCTAAACAAATCATATGGGTTTCCGTTGTTTGTTTGTCTGTAAACTTGGTCACAAACATTTGCTGATGACCACTTGCCGCAACTTGAGGTAAATGTGTCACACATACAACTTGTGATGTTTGGCCGAGGGTTCGCAGTAATTTCCCTACCACTGATGCGGTTGGACCGCTGATCCCGGTATCCACTTCATCAAAAATCATGGTTGGAATTTGGTTGCCTTTGGCACTAATTACTTGAAGTGCCAAGCCAACGCGAGACAACTCTCCACCTGATACGACCTTGTCGAGCGTATCCGCCGCTAACCCTGGATTGGTAGAAATGAGAAACCGCACATTGTCGAGGCCATGTGCCGAAGGTGTTGCTATGTCATTGTATGAAACATCAACACAGAATTTGGCATTGACCATATTCATGTCGTGGATGTATTTTTCGACACTTTTTGCCAGTTTTTTACCCGCAGTGGCTCTGGATTTACTTAATCGCGATGCAGCGTTCAGGTATTTCTCTTTTAAGACCATCAGCTCGTGTTGTAAGGCCTCCACAGAGTCTTCATCTAAAGATAGTTGACTGAGCTCATTGGCAAGTTGCTGATGGTGCATGAATAACTCTTCTGGTCTTACGCCGTGTTTGCGGGCTAAGTCCATTGCTCCTGAGAAACGCTGCTCCACATGATGAAGTCGCATTGGATCTATTTCTAATTGTTCACAGTAGGCCCTTAGCTGCCCAGACGCCTCGTCAATATTGATCAAGGCTTCGTCTAAAATACTAACAATAGGCGTTAACTGCGCATCATGCTCTTTCAATTCATTTAGCATATCCAGACTTGATTGCACGGCGGTTAACGCACTGCCATCGTCCGACTCATAGAGTTGATAAAAACTTTTCTGTGCGCTTTCTAACAGCGTTTGGCTGTTGCTCAGGCGTTTATGTTCAATTTCTAATTCGTTAAATTCATTTTCGGCAATCGCAAACTCATCCAATTCTTGAACTTGATACACCAGCAAGTTTTTACGATCGGCTCGCTGTTGCTGACCGGCTCTAAGTAAATTTAGTTGTTTTTGGGTTTGATTTAGAGCTTTAAAAGAAGTGTTTACTGCCTCTATCAAGGGAGCGTGATCAGCGAAGTTATCCAAAACATGTTTTTGCATGTCCTCTTTTAACAACTGCTGATGCGCATGTTGACCATGAATGCTAACAAGCTGCAGTCCTAAAATACGTAGCTGCTGTAGGGATACCGAAACCCCGTTAATATATGCCTTAGAACGTCCTTCAGCAGAAACGGTTCTGCGGATCACCAACTCGTGTTGTGCATCTTGTTCATCTATCAAATCATGCTCTTTGAGCCAGCAAACAGTCGTGGGCGTTGCTGCCAAATCAAACGTTGCGCACACATCGGCTTTTTCACTTTTTGCTCTGACCATCCCGGCATCAGCGCGATCACCTAAACACAAACCCAATGCGTCGATAGCAATAGATTTTCCCGCACCCGTTTCACCCGTGATAACACTCAGACCTTGTCTGAAGTCAACGTCTAGAGTTTTAACAACGGCTAAATTTTTAATTGAGAGATGAATAAGCATAATTTGCAATGTCATGGTTATATATACAGTAACTGTAAATATATACACTAAACCTTGAGGGGTAAAGTCATTTTATGAAAATTGCTTAGCTCGGTGTGCCAAAGCAGACAAGAGAAGGCTCTAATTTTTTACCTTAGTATAACTTCGAACCCCAACCCAATTTAGTTCGTAACACATTGAAATAGTTATAGTCTTTAGGGTGGATCAAGGACAATCTGTCTTGGTTTTTCTTAATGTAAATCTCATCGCCCGGTTCTACCGTTAACGCAATATGACTGTCACAACTAACTTGTAAGTTGGCAGTATTATCAAACGAGATTTTAGATTTAATAATACTGTTTGCATCCACTACGATGGGGCGACTGCTCAGTGTGTGGGGAAACATGGGCACCAATGTTAATGCATCTAGATTAGGTGTAAGGATAGGGCCGCCGCCAGATAGCGAGTAGGCCGTTGAACCAGTTGGTGTGGCAACAATCAAACCATCAGAGCGTTGACTGAAGACGAAGTTATCGTCGATATAGACTTCAAACTCCATCATATGTGCGACTTTTTCGTGGTGCAGTACTACCTCATTAATTGCCGAGTTAGTGCTTTGCAGTTGCCCTTTTCGATAGACTTCTACTTGCAAGATGAAGCGCTGCTCTTTGACACATTCACCATTAAAAATACATTCGAGTTGGTGTTCAAAGTCATCAGGATTGATGTCGGTTAGAAATCCCAGGTTGCCACGGTTTACGCCGACTACCGCTACATCATGCTTTGCCAGAATTCTGGCGGCGCCTAGCATGTTGCCATCACCGCCTACGACAATGGCTAAATCTGCTTGTTTACCAATATCTTCCAGTTCTGCGATTTCAAACCCATTGCCGTTCAATCTATCACTGACTTTAGTTTCAACAATGATTCGACAACCTTTGATGCGTAAAAAGTCTAAAATGGCATTCAGACTTTTATTCGCGCCTTCATGGGCTGGCTTTCCTATTAGACCAATCGTTTTAAACGGCATAAGATTTAAATGTGGTTACCTTGGCAAATTAAGCCATCAGTATAACCATGCTTGCCAACCAAAACCAAGCACCAAAATCATCAGTGATTATCTTGCTGTCCAACCACCATCAATTACCAGCGCTTGTGCTGTCATATTTCGTGCGGCGTCACTGATTAAAAATTCTGCACATGCAGCAAGCTCTTGAATATCGATGAAGGATTTTTTGGGCATGGGCTCAAGCATGATTTTATTGACTACGTCATCTTCACTGATGTTATTTTCAATCGCTTGCGCGGCGATTTGTTGCTCTACCAAGGGCGTTTTAACGTACGCAGGACACAAGGTATTGACCGTGACATCACAGTCACCCGTTTCAAGAGCCAGTGTTTTAGCAAAGCCCAACAAACCGTGTTTTGCAGCGACATAAGCTGATTTATAAGGGGATGCAACGACCGAATGCAAAGATCCAACATTGATGATCCGTCCAAAATTATTGCTGCGCATATTGGGCAAGAAGGCTTTGCTCAATAGTGCAGGGCCAATCAACATGACATTGATCAAGGCTTGCCACTTGTTACTTGGGAAATCTTCTAAGCGAGATACATGTTGAATACCTGCATTATTGATTAGTATATCGACTTTATCAGGCAATATACTTTCGGGAAGGCCTTCAATTTGTTGTGCATCGCCAACGTCTAACTGTATCGCTTTGGCGCTAATATTTTGCTCAGCGAGTATAGAAACTGCTTGTTGAGCTCGTTCCAAGCTGATATCGGCTATTAAAATTGCGTGTCCTAATGAACCTAAATGCTGGGCAATGCCAAAGCCGATGCCACTTGCGCCGCCAGTAATTAAAATATGTCTGGGTGTCATGGCTAGCCCTTGTCTTTTAAATGGTTAGATAAGGTTACAATCATATTGCGTACCGCTTGAATTTGTTGACCTTGATTAGTGGCGTAGTTTTCGTCGGTATATCCCCACCAGTCCCAACACGCTTGAGGGTTAAGTGGCATCATCATTGACGATTGTGTTTGTGGATATAGGATCACCAGGTTATTGGTGTCTGCCCAACGATTTAGACCGTTATTGGTTACATATTCAGTGCCCACCCTTTCAGCATTTTGATTGCAACCATGGAAGTTAATGTGAATTTTGCATTGAGATGTTTTACAACTTTTTGGCACGTATAAATAACCGGTATTTGCCAATGAAGAGGCCTGATCCCCGCCGGTTTTTTGTTGATCAAACTCAATCAAGTCACCTTGCTGTTGCTGGTTGGGGGCTTTGATATCGTCAATGATAAACGTCAGCATTTCACCTGCTGCATCATAACCACAGTTGCCTAAAAATGGTGCTTCAGACTCGGTGCACGTTGAGCCATATTCGAGGGTCGGGAAGTGGTGTGCAAACTGGTTGTTTTTCGAATAAGCGAGTTGTTCTGCGGGTACCCAAGATGCGTATTGTTGATACAATCCGTCCATCACAGGTTCTATCACTCGGGTATCCAACTTGCCGTGTAACATCCACACTTTACTCTTTGATAAATTATCAATGGGCGCAACCAAACCTTGTTCTTGGTAACTCTCTAATTGCGTATTAAATGCATCAAGGGGGAGTTTTTCATCCAGCTTATTCACACATTGATTAAGCGCGGTAGCAATCGAACCTTGTGCGCAATAATAAGGACCTGTTGCTATCAAGCCGATGCCGCTTACCCAATTGGAATAGGCCACATGAAACTGAGTGGCCATGTAACCGCCGCTCGATAGGCCTGAAACTGTGACCTGTTCACTATCTATATTTAACGTTGGTACGTTTGCCATGGCAGACAAACAAACCAGTGAGCTGATTAAACCCAGTTGATATTTATTCATTTTTGTCACCTTGTGGTTCGGTCAAAAAATGACGGATTAATTCTGCATGCCCAGCTATGCCCGCTACCCCTTCTAGGTGACCCAAAGGCCCATCAAGCAAAGATAGTTGCGATGATTTATTTGCCGCCTGCAGCAACGTATGTGTATCGGTCGCATGATAGGGCATGAGTAATAGATCTTCGGTTGCGGGCAGAAAAAGTGTGGGTGCCTGAATGTTTTTAACAGCACTGGCTAAATCACCATTGTGCCCAGCGACAAATAGTTGGCAAGCCCGAACCAGATACAGCAGATGATTTGCATCCATTAAATTAGCGCGACTTTGCGCCCGTTGTTTTAGCCATTTAACGATACTGTGATCATGCAGAATGTTATTCAGAGGCGCTTTTTCTAGCGGTTGGTAGGCCAACTGTTGTTTACCAACTTGATTAAAAAATGCCGGTGATAAGGCATTTTGCGTGATTAGCATCAACGCATGGGTAAGTCCGGCAATGGGTGCTTGAGAATCATAATAATTCCCTTGTCGCCAGTTGGCGTCTAATTTGATGGGGGTCGCCCAATGTTCCAAAAATGCGGTGGTCCAAGCATCTGATTGGCCGGACCCTATTACTGAAACTAGTCGTTTAACCTTATCAGGATAGGCAACCGCCCAATCAATCGCTTGCATTGAGCCCATAGAGGGGCCGATAACGGCATAAAGCTCATCAATACCCAGTGATCCCAAAACCATTTTTTGCACATTAACAAAATCTCGGATAGTAACCACCGGGAAAGTTAACCCGTAAGGCTTGCCGGTGGCGGGGTCGATTGAAGCAGGGCCCGTGGTAATAACCTTTGGATCATGTACGCCTAAATTAACCAAGCTATCCACACTAATAACAAAAAAGCGATTGGTGTCGATGGCTTTGCCTGGACCAATAATGGCATCCCAGTAGCCAGGCGACGAGTCGCTTGGGTGATATTTACCCGCTGCATGGGAGCTACCGGTAAAGTAGTGGGTGATTAAAATGACATTATTTTTTTGCTCATTGAGTGTACCGTAACTTTCCCAGCCAACGTTTATTTGAGCGATCGATTTTCCACCAAAGGTGGTGAAATTTTCTGCACTGAATGTTTTCTTTTCAACCATCAGTTCGCTGTAAACGTTAGAACTAGTTACTAACAACGCCAGTAAGAAAACTCTCAACATACTAAATTTGTCCATCATAAACGTTAAAACCAATTAAAAAGCGTGATAGCTAGGGTGAGGCCAATCAACGGCACAACCACGGTTAGCGCGCCAACCGCCCAATAGGCTCGTTGGTGTGTTTCGTGACAGATTGCCCGAATAGTAGTGACTACGTAGCCATTGTGGGGTAATGAATCCAATGCGCCAGAAGAAATAGAGACAATTCGGTGAAGCTGCTCTGGATCAACACCTTGATCCATGTAATGAGGACCTACAAGAGGCAAGGCGATTGCTTGACCGCCCGAGGCTGAGCCGGTTAATCCCGCTATCACACTGACCGCAATGGCTGCGCCAATGAGCTCATTGCCGGGTATTTGCGTCATCACTTCAACGGCTTGCTGAAATGCGATAGTCGATTTGGCAATGGTGCCAAAACCAACCACTGCTGCCGTATTGCCAATGGCGACCAATGCACCGGTCGTACCCAAAGAAACCGCGCCTTTGATATCTTGAAAGAAACGATAATTGATGATCATTAAGGTCAATACGCCGCCACCCAAAGCAACAATTAACGCCATTTGTTGCAGTGATTCATGAAAAGTAAATGATAATACAAGCACTACCAATAGAGGGATTAGGCCGGTAATTGGGTGAGGGTAGTCGCGCTCGCTTATGACAGGATCATGTTCTTTTGATTCGAAACATTCGCCGGCATTGAGGGCTTTCGTCATCATCTTTTTAATCCACCAAAAGCCCAGTGTCGCCATAAAAATAGCCACCACTAAACTGACTTCCCACGCTGCAAAAGGCGAAGTGCCTAGGTGTTTAATCGGGATCCAGTTTTGGATCTCCGGCGAACCGGCAGATGTCATGGTGAATGTCACCGAGCCAAACGCCAGTGCCGCGGGAATAAAGCGTCTAGGTAGGTTTGCATCTTTAAATAGGCTAAGCGCCATGGGGTAAACCGAAAAGGCAACCACAAAAACACTCACACCACCATAGGTTAAAATGGCACAAGCAAATACCACAGCCGCCACTGCATGTTGTTTGCCCAAACGATTAATGATCGCCTTTGCTACTGCATCTGCTGCTCCGGTATCTTCCATGAATTTACCAAACAGGCTGCCCAGTAAGAACATGAAAAACCAAGAGGCGACAAATCCTGAGAAACCCTGCATATAGGTTTCAACAAAATTAAGATCACCGATAAAAATTGGTAATCCACTCGTTAGCGCTACGATTAACGCGCATAGCGGAGCGGCGATAAATAAATTCATACCACGAATGGTAAGGACAATAAGTAACAATAAGCCGCCAATCAATCCTAAGAGACTGAGCATTATTTTTCCTTTCACTTTGCTACAGCATGGGCTGTAATTGATAAAAAATCTGTGACCGCAGAAGTACTTATCAATGGCATATAGTGTTCCTGTTTTTGCACAAAAGTGACATAGTACTATGGTACTAAGGTGATTTTAGTGGTTCTCATATACAGTAAATAAGCTATCACTGTGACCACAGTTGCACGACACAATTAAAATAATCAAAACTGTGTAAAAGGACACCTTATGAGAACCACACGCACGAAAACCCTATTTAACCTATCTGCCATTGCATGCGGACTAGCTGCGGCAAGCCTTAGTTATGCCCAAGAATCCACTAACAGTGGTTTAGAAACCATCGAAGTGACGGCACGAAAAACCGTTGAGACCCTGCAAGAAGTGCCTATTTCTATTACCTCAGTGGGTGCTCTCAAGCTTGAAGAGGTGGGGGCATCGGTATTAACTGAAATCCAACAGTTTTCACCCAACACAACCCTACAAACCAGTCGCGGTACCAATTCTACCTTAACGGCGTTTATTCGAGGTGTTGGTCAGCAAGATCCACTTTGGGGATATGAACCCGGCGTGGGTATTTACATTGATGATGTGTATGTTGCTCGCCCACAAGGTGCCGTGCTTGACCTATTAAACGTCGAAAGAGTTGAAGTGCTACGTGGCCCTCAAGGCACATTATATGGAAAGAACACCATAGGTGGGGCGATTAAGTATGTGACAAAGGCCATGACGGGCGATCCTAGTTTGGATGTTAGAGCTACGGTAGGGAGTTATGGGCAAAAAGATTTAAAGCTAACTGGTCAATTTCCACTTGTAGAGAATAAACTCTACATAGGCGCGGGCTTTGCAAGCTTAAATCGTGATGGCTTTGGTACTTACCTGCAGTCTGCGTTACCTAACCAAGATTTAGAAAATTACAATAAAGATGTCACTGCAGCCAGACTTACCCTTGAGTTTACCCCCTCTGATGATTTGTTTTTTCGATTGAGCTGGGATAAAACCACCGATGACTCTAACTCAAAAGGCGGCTATAGACTGCTGCCGAGTATTCTGACCGATTCACCGGTACCAGACAGTGTATTTGATTCTTACACCAGCTTACCTACTTTCAACAAGGTAGAAGTTGAAGGGTTTAGCTTGATGGCAAACTGGGATGTATCTGATGATTTGAGTCTTAAGTATATCGGGTCATCTCGCAAAAGCGATTCACCCACAAACATTGATTTTGATAATACCGCATTGGATATTTTTGATGTGCCGGCCTTTTACGATGA
Organism: Aliiglaciecola sp.; assembly: GCA_028356795.1. Classification (GTDB taxonomy): domain Bacteria; phylum Pseudomonadota; class Gammaproteobacteria; order Enterobacterales; family Alteromonadaceae; genus Aliiglaciecola. Next base: position 8,900 of record JAOMVH010000077.1, read on the forward strand.
TGAAAATACTACCCATGAAATTCAAGCGAACTATGTTACTGACGACTTCTCTTTAGTCAGTGGCGTGTATTACTACGATGGTGAATCATGTGGTCAATTTGAAGCTATATTAGGTTTCTTGGGCAGAGCCGCATTTGGTGTGCCAGGCCTTACCCGAGAGGTGAGTGGCTGTAACAATAGTGAGAGTGTCGCTGCGTATGCTCAGGCTTCAATCGATTTATCTGATCAACTTTCCTTAACATTGGGCGCTCGATATACCGATGAGGAAAAACAAGCAGACGTATATAACGGTCTAATATTTGACAATGTATACCCCAACAGTGGCTGGATCCCCGGTTATGTAAGACCAGATGGCGCCTTAGTTCCACAGGTATTGGGTAGTGATTCTAATGGTGATGATGTTCTAGACTCACCTTCAAGTAAGAGTTGGAGCCGATTTACACCGCGAATTGGTGTTGAATATCAGATGAATAAAGATGTGATGGTATTCGCCAGTTATGCTCAAGGCTTTAAGTCAGGTACCTTTAACCCCCGTGCAACTGAAAACGAGCCGGCGGCAGATCCAGAAGTGGTTGATAGCTTTGAGATTGGTTTTAAAGCCGATTGGTCTGATTCATTAAGAACCAATATTACGGTATTCACACTCGACCACAAAGATCGTCAATATATTTCGGTGCTGCCGGGTGACAGTTCTGCCGATCTAAATCAATTTTTAGGGAATGTCGGTGAATCAAATTCGCAAGGGCTTGAAGCTGAAATTACGTTTGTCGCCAGTGATGCATTAACCTTTGATTTTACCTTGGGATTAATCGACTCAGAGTTTGAGGAAGTGATAGAGCAGACGGTTGATGGTCCAATAAACATCGCCGACCGTTTTTCTGTGTCTAACACCCCTGAGCGCACCATGAATTTTGCCGCTAATTATGTGTTAGAGACAGGCAGCGGAGATGTTGTTCTATCGGCTAACTATTATTATCGCAGTGAATATAGCCTGTTTGAACAAGACAATCTGCTCAATCAAGATGGTTATGGGTTGCTTAATTTTAGTGCGGTTTGGTACAGCGATGATGGAAATTGGAACGTTGGTTTGCATGGCAAGAACCTAGCGGATGAAGAGTATCTTGTTGGTGGATACCAGTTTGTAACACCTGATCCGGCTGCGCCTAATGATATCAGTCGCTATACCCCCGGACTTGGCGGTGATAACACCTTGATTGGTTATTATGGTGATCCTAGAACTATCCACTTAACGGTTGGCTATCAGTTCTAATAGATGCTTTGTG
>JAOMVH010000078.1 GCA_028356795.1 Aliiglaciecola sp.
CAAAAGACAACCTTTGTTCGCAATCCTCGATGTAACAAATAGTTATAAAACCTAAGCAGTTACCTTAAAGCTGCCCTAGCTTTTTCAAAGCGATCATACAATTTGGTCATACGCCTGTTGCCATAAGCCAGTTTTGCTCGAGCTTCCGCGGCATTTAAAGCCTTTGTTAGATCGTCAGCAGCTTGCCTATATGTCGTCGCCATTGTGCTTCCTACAGAGTTAATCCAAATCGGCGAAGAGTGCACAAATGGTCTCACGTGCATGGTTGGCCAGCTGTCTTTATCTGGCGCTAAAGAATATGCCCTTGCTGCGACCCAGCCGCCTGTGGGAAGATCTACCGTTCCCGTATATTCCGTTAGTTGTTTTGTAGATACACCTTCTAAAGTATCAACAACAGTACCGTTGATGATAATTTCTACACGCTCTAATGGCCATAGTGAGGCGATTTTCAGCACGTATTTTTGACTTCCCGATTCAGTGATATCCCCTGGTTTTAAACCCTCATTCAGTGAAAAATCAAGCATGGGGCCAGTGGTTAATACGCTGCGACCAGCGAGTGTTCCCGCTATGATTGGATCAATGTCCTGTGACTCTTGTGGACGGATGTAGGCACGGCCAGTGCCGACAGCAGGCGTACGGTGAAAATCAATCCAAGTATCAGTTCCTGACATCGCAATAATAGGCTTACCGATATTAAGCAGGCGATACCACATTTGAGCTGTACCCAGCGGGCTTGTCCATGCACAGACCAACTCAAGTCCCATTTTAGGCTCCAACACACCATCAGAGACCAATTCTAGCGGGATACTATTGATATTTTCTTCTGCAAATGGATCGCCATCAGTGCCGATAGGGTGAACATATGTTGCAAAAGCTCCCACTTGATTGGCATGTTTAAATACCATTGCATTGGTTAAATCTGGATCGCCAAGTACAGGGTTTGCAGGTCCGAAAAACCAAGGTGCGAATGGTTCTTTGATGTTAATCACACCTAAATGACCATGGAAGTGAGAGCGCACTTCCTGTCCTTGTATGACAGTAAAGGCCCCTTTTTTAGATACTTTGCCTACTATGTCTGCGTCAATTCGACGTTCCCAGCGATTCCAAGACTGAGGGGACAACATAGTGAGATCTTCGCCTTGCATCTGCAACAAGGCGTCTTCGTGTGTTGCACGATGGTGGCCATCGCCATTGAGGTGAACATGAAAATCAGCCGAAGCATATCCAGCTGCGCCAGCATCCCATATAGGTTCCAGTGTTAATGTTAGGTCACTTGTGATGCTTTCTTTAATCTTAACTTGGCCACGAACTGGCGGGGTTTGTGGTCCTCTCACCATTTCGACTGTGTATTGGCCTGTAGGTAACGTAAAATTCGCAGACTTGTTCAAGTAGAAATAAGACTTTCCGGTTTGTGAATCAATAAACGTTGGTCCATAGGGATTAGTGACTAGGTGGCCTTGCTCACTTTTTATCGAAACTCTAGCAACCACCTCGCCCTGTTGTTTTTGCTGGGCGCTTAAGTGTAATTCGCCAACAGAAGCCGAGTAATCCCATTTTTTAATATCTATTGGTGTTACTGGACCCCCATGGGTTGGCATCGACATTAATTGAAATTGGCGATCCTCTTTGAGACTAACAAAATAAATATGATTGCCATCTGCACTGAAATTTGGCGTTAAGGCAAAACTGCCAGCACTTGTTAACCTGTGCTTAACTCGATTATCCGCCAAATCCATGGTGAACAAGTGATAGTCGTTGTCGATAGGTGCGCTATAGACGATTAAATCTAATCGCGGGTGTACATCAGCTGACAAATGATAAGTAAGGGTCTGTTGATTAATGATTTCGTCACTACCGTCTAGCAAATTCCTTAGTCGCAACGTGCGATGCGCGCCGCTGCCATGCATATACATAAACCCCTGACCCGAAGCGAGTCTTCTTGGATTGCGCTCTACTTGGTGCAGTGCAGTGAATGGTTGAGAGTATTGTCCGGCAATATCCCAGCGATGAAGATCCAGTGAGCCTTCCTTGCCACTTGCGTAGATCAGATATTTTCCGTCTTTGGAAAATTCAGGATCGAGATCAATACTATCTGTGTTTACGGTTTGTTCTTCATTGTTGTTAACGTTTTTGATGATGACCTCAGTGTCATTGCCATAATCCCTAACAAAGGCGATATGAGTGCCATTTGCGGACCAGCGTGGACGCGAGTCTGCGGCTGCTGAATCGGTAATTCTGGTGGCTACACCAGTATCTAAATCCAATAACCATAACCAACCCTTTGATGCGATTGCTAGGCGCTTTCCATCAGGCGATGCTGCGGGATCAGTGACGCCGTGACTGACGACAGGTAGTTCGTGTTGCTATAGGTATATTTGGTGACGGAAATCATTCAGCTTTGGGTAACTATTGGTCCATTGGGCATTCGCTACACCAAACAATAGCGACCCAATAACGGCTGCAACTCGCGTTATGTTGTTCATTATAAATCACCTACGGTCACAAAAATTTCGGCTTCAAGATGCCACCGATTTACCTCTTCTACTAATCGCCATTTGGCAGAATAGACACCATAAAAACCTTTGCCGGAACTGTCGCTACCACGCCAGTTACCCGATTCCAAAGCCATAGTGTTACCACTAGATAAAGAAACATTAATGGGCGAGCGAGTGTAGATTAGTCGATTGTCGGAACTAAAGTCTGATTGCCAGAGATCGATTTGTTGTTTTTTACCAGAAAATATCAGGCTGTCTGAACCCGTGACTAAGATGACCTTGTCGGCTAAGACAGATCCAATTGCATTGATATCTGCATTAACAATCGCTTGATTGAACAATTGCCGTTGCTCGATAATCTGCTTTTTGGGGTCACTATCTTGTGGATTAACTTCTGAGATTACTGAACATGTGGTCATTATTGAGAAAATGAAAATGCACCGCTGAAAAAGTGAACCGAGTATTATTGTTTTCATTATTAGCCTTGTTGTTAAGATTCGGTTTTAAAAAAACTATTGCGAGTTTTTGCTATAAGAATCATAGGCTAGTTATGCTGGTTTGGTGAAGTTTAAATAAATTGGTACTTTGCCGGTGTTGGATGCTTTAAGTCTGGGTGAAGATAGACTCGATTTTGGCTTCGAGCGAGCTGCGGACTTAAAGCTAATGTTAGCTGACGATCTGTGCAGGGTGGAAAGCGGTTTTATATCATCCAACAATCAACCAAACTTAAGCACAATACGCACTGTCAAAGCGGATGAAGATATGCATTTTAAAAGTTTCGCCAGCAGGGAAGCTGGCGCAAAGCGTATAGGGATATATTTACAGCGTCTTTTTAAAAAGTATATTTTTGTTTGCTCTTTAAACTCAGTCGCTCTTTTAAAATTCACGGTTGCAGTTTAGGAGGTTCCAGACAGTGCTTTGCACTTCTGGAATGACGGTAGCTTTTTTAAACGCATGTACTCTCCAACGTCTGAAAATGGCAAGACGGTCACTCTCAAAACATAAATCCAACCACTATTGCTTTTCTTAAAACAAAATTGAAAACTTACTTTCCAACCTCAGAATGAAAATAGCCCTTTTTAGTAACCAAGTGGGTAGGGGTTACTGGTGTGTCGCTTCAGCCATCAATGCATCAATGGTTTTGGACCAACCCTCGCTGAAGTTTTCTAGAAACCATTTCACACAGGGCATATTCTGCGCGTGATCATCCACTTTTGCTGACAGGTTTGCTAAGGCGTCTACAAAGTCACTGTTTTTTGCTTTTTCAACTTCTTCCCGACACTTGAACCATGCAACCAGATTATCACTTGCCTTTATGATTTCTTTATCATTGTCTGGAACATCTTTTTGAATAATGAAACCTGAAAAAACATCCTTTAAAACGTCAGGAAGTGAATTAGCGCACATCCTCTCAATCTCATCTTCAAATTGTTTAAGTTCTCTGGTTATATTTGGGGTGGCATACTTAACCGGAGAGGCTAAATCGCCACTGACACCTTCGGCACACTCGTGATAAAGGCCAAGTAATGCAACTCGCTCGCAGTTGTGGTCCGCGTCAAATAATCTGTTATCAATTTCAGCCAGTAGGTGGGCGATCACTGAGACGTTGAGACAATGGGAGTGTAAATCAATATCTGTCATAACGAGGTTATCATTTCGATTCCATCGCTTAATAAATCGTTGACGGTAGATCCAAGCAAGAAAATTACTTTTCATTTTTTATTGTTTTCCTGATAAACACTAGAAAATTGCGCCTTTAAAAAGGGTAATTGGGTATTAAGGCGTTGAATGGCCAAGCTCTTAGATTTTCTCATTGTTTGATGAATCTTTCATCCTAAAGTGAGCATATATTGCCGCTGCTCCACATATTATTGTAACGATTAACATTGTCACCAGCAAAACACTCGTTGCAAAGTTCATAATTGAGTCCGCCTTAAAATTGTGTTGAGGAGATTGTCATACAATATAGAGCCCCTAATCATCCATGTTCAAACTTTGCCACAGGAAAAGTAACACGCAATAAACCTCGCAAGTCCTTGACCTTTGCTTCAGTTTTCTTCCATAGTGGATTTTATAATGAAAAACACATGGATTAAGCATGTTACACACATACAAAGCAGATTATCTAGTAGTCGGTGCTGGTGCCAGTGGAATGGCATTTGTCGATACTCTTGTTACTGAGTCGGATAAGACGGTCATCATCGTTGATAAAGATGACAAACCCGGCGGTCACTGGAACCATGCATACTCATTTGTGACCTTGCATCAGCCTTCTTCTTTTTATGGCGTGAGCTCGAAAGAGTTAAGCCGCGGTGTGAAAGACAAAGTCGGTTTAAATAAAGGATTGAACGAACTTGCATCGGGCGCTGAAGTACTGGCCTATTACGATGAATTGATGCGCGAATACTTTTTACCCAGCGGTAGAGTGCATTATTTTCCAAAATGCGAGTACTTGGGAGATGGATTGATTCGATCTATTTTGACCGGACAAACTTTCACTGTTGAGGTGAACAAAACGGTTGACTCAACATATTACAAAACCAGTATTCCTGCCACTCACACCCCGGGCTTCCCGGTTGATGATTCTGTGCATTTTATGCCGCCCAATACGCTACCTAAGCTGCAACAAGTTATTCAAAACGTGACAATTATCGGTGGCGGGAAAACCGGTATAGATACCTGTCTTTGGTTGTTGGAACGAGGTGTGCCTGCTGACAATATTCGTTGGATCATGCCAAGGGATGCTTGGTTACTTGACCGCAAAAACACCCAACCCACAAAAGAGTTTTTTGGCGACACCATTGGCGCTCAAGCAGCGCAAATGGAGGAAATTGCGAACTCTTGTTCAATAGAAGATATGTTTTTAAAATTAGAGCAATGCGGCTACTTTTTGCGCCTAGATGAAAGTGTTCTACCTAAAATGTTTCATGGCGCTACTATGAGTAAATTAGAAGTCGAAGCGCTCAGAAGCATTAAACAAGTGGTACGTTTGGGCAGAGTAAGTTCAGTTGAGGAAACTAAAATTGTATTAGAGCAGGGCGAAATCCCGCTGATGGATAATGAGATCGTTGTGGACTGCACCGCCAGTGCAATCACCAATCTGGACATCTGTCAGGTGTTTAACGAGAATGTCATTACCTTGCAAACGGTGAGATCCTACCAACCGGTTTTTAGTGCGTCATTTATTGCGCATATCGAGTTGACCTACGACGATATCAAGAAGAAAAACAATCTTTGTCGTGTGGTGCCGTTACCTAATCATGATTACGAATGGGTTGAACTGACTTATCGCAATATGATGAATCAGTTCTTTTGGTCCAAAGAGCCTGGCTTGAAAAAATGGCTACAAAACAATCGCCTTGATGGATTTATGGCGATGGTGGCGGGGGTTAAGTTCTACGAATTTGAAAACCTTAAGATACTCAACAGGATGCGAAAAGCGGCCAAACCAGCGATCGCAAAATTAAAAGAATATAAGGCTCAGTTAGAAAACGAATCAAAGGAATATTGATTGTTAATGAATATCCATTGGCGATATTCCACACTGCTTAAATAAGTTTTGCCATTGAGCAACATGCTCTTGCATCGCTTGTTGATACCCGGCGAACGCTTGCTGATTTTGCCTCACAAAGTGCTTAAAAGCAGGACTCAACTCAGAATGTTGTTGCAGTGCTTCAAGGTGAGGTGTCAGTTGGTAAGTCACTTGATTCAATTCACTGGCAAGTGGCTGAATTCGCTCTACAAAAAAAAGTCTGAACACATTGGCAAGATAGCCCACTTTCTGTCGTGACTCGGGAGTATGACATTGCAGCGTTGGGGCTGCTGTTTGTAGCTCCGAGGTAAGGCTCTTGAGGTGTTGCGTGATCAGCTGTTGGGTTCGCCATATTTTTGCTAATTGCGGGTTTTGACGAAGGGTGTTTAGGGCTTCTTCTACATTTTTAATGTCGACCTGAGATTGGCTATGAATTTCCAAAAGATACGCCAATGACTGGCGGTAGCCTTGGCTTGCCGATGATTCATTTTCCGAAAAAAGCAATTGGTTGTCACTCATGGTTTTTTTCATTTCACTACTATTTTGCATCAAACTTGCCCATACCAATGGGATGCTTTGACGTTTTAACTCAAGCCATGATGAGAGTTGCTGTTGCTGCTTTTTATCGCTAGAAAGTGACAAGCAGTGTTGCAAGCCCGCTATCAGCTTTTTTTCGTAAACAAAACGCGTTGAAGGTAACTGAACTTTCCCAAGTGCGGTGTTTCGCTGGGCGATTAAAGTAGAAACATGGCAGTTGTTTAGTGCATAAAAATCACGAAGGTTGATAGTGGTTTCGGGCACCGAAACTTTGAGTTCATTAGAGTTTGGAAAATATAAGGTAATATTGGTTTCCAGATCATCCAACGACAAGTCAAGAACATTGGTGATGCGACTACGGTATTCTTGCAAGTCTGTTAGAACCGCTGGTGAACTGCATCCTAACAGTCCAAAAATCAATATGACGCTGGCAATACATTTGATAATTTGTCTTGCAAATATTCTTAAACTCTTCCTCAAGTCACTCTGCCACTAATAAACTTGTTCATCATCCGATAATATATTTACGTCAAGGGTACGGTCCAGATCATCCAAATGTAAATTGATATGAATATCATGGCAACAATTAGGGCACTCTTCAAAAAAATCCTGATCACCATTACTTGCATCTAGCGTTATATGAAGGTGATGTCCGCAATGTGGACAGGCGATAGTTTGTTGTGTTTCTGAGTGGTTAACTTTCATCTAGTCGCTCCTTTGTACCATTCATTGGTGCTGTTTTTTCAACTCTTTTTGAGTGAAAATATAGCTATATGGTATTAATGAGTATGGTTAGCTAATCCAATTATTTCAGGCAATTTTTGCGAGTATTTATCAAGCTGTTGATTATCTTCGGAATGTTTATTAGGTCACAGCTTAGGTGATATTGTTAATGCTCTAAGTTCTTAAGGGTGGCCTCTGCACTTTGAAGGTAGTGACCACCAAACAATAGAGCATGGTTAAGAATATGATAGAGCTGATAAATTGGTTTTCGATATTGATACTGCGACGGCAGGGGCCAAATAGAGTCGTAACCTTGATAAAATGTTTGTGGAAACCGGTTAAATAACTCCGTCATTGCAATATCGGTCTCCCTGTCTCCATAATAAAAGGCAGGATCAAAGATAACCGCTTCATTTTTATTAAAACCGGTATTTCCTGTCCATAGATCGCCATGCAACATAGATGCATCTGGAGTATGACCTTTCAGTAATGACTCAATCGCACTCACGGCTTGCTCAATATTAGCGAGGTGATGCCCTTTTTCTGCCAGTAATTGCAGCATATAGCCAATACGTTGTTCGGCAAAAAACTGACTCCATTTTTTTGTCCAGGGGTTAGGCTGCGTGGTTAATCCAATGTAATTGTCATCCTGCCAGCCGTGCATTTCTTGGGTGTGCTGTTTGTGCATTTGAGCGAGTTTTTTGCCAAATTCAAACCAATTTGATTCATCACCTGAGCGTAAAGTTAAAAACTCCAATACCAGAAAGCTGTGCTCTTCTATCTCACCAAAACAAATTATATTTGGTACTTTAAAGATATGGGTATTCTGAATATGCGTTAAACCTTGCGCTTCGGCTTCAAAATGTTGACGTTTTTCATGACTATTTGTTTTGACAAAGAATCGTCGTTTGCCATCGGATATGCGAAAACTTTTATGCGAGTCTCCAGAATTTATTTCTCGAATATCAGCACAAATGAAATCATGTTCAATCTGCTGACTGATTTGTTCGCTAATAAAATGCCACATAGGTTTTTCCAACTCAGCGTCAAAACTTGATTATGGAACAGATGCTCGATTTTGTTGGTTCATTTAGGTCTGTGAAACCGTTAATTTATATCGATTCGGAATTAGTCCCCTTGGCATCTATATTTCAAACTTCGCATTTTTAATCAAAAGCGACGGTCACTCTGTTTGTTCCAATGTAGTACGCAGGTTTTTAAAGGTTTTATAAGTTGAAGTAACAACCAGTCGATTGGCTAACCATTTGGGCATCTTTCCTGCTGGCTCTCCGTAACCTTCATAGGTAATGGATAAGGAGTTCGCATCGAGTGTTATCAGTGTCCATTTGCCTTTTACACCTTGCATTCGAATTTTTTCTGACGTTTGCGGGTGATTGTGAGATGCATCGCTTATGGCAATACTGGCGATATTGTTTACCTCATCAACTTGGGTCAAAGAATATGTCACCATTTCTCTGTCTTTTACCGGCCACGGCGCCGAGAAAGAGGTTTTAACGACTCGTTCATATTCCGAAGGCATCGCCAATAGCTCAATTTTTTCACAATGATCGACCCATTGTGAAGCGATTGCCGTATTGTCCAGTAGTGCCAGAAAGTCTTGGATTGTTGCATTCGCGGTAACCGTTGCTTTTACTTCCTTATAGCCAGAGGCGGTTTTGCGAGTAGACACAGTGACGCCTTTTTTCGCTTTTTTAACTTCCCACTCTACTTGTGCAGCCGCCACCGCAAGGTTGACGAAAAAAGCGGGCGTTACAACTAGGCAAAACACAAACAATAATGCGCTGTTAGCTTTACGATTTCTTGTGTTCATCCATTGCATAGTTGTTCCCTTGTTAGGTATCATTAGCGTTCTTGTCCTGATTGTAGCAGGACACCTTCTATGTTTCGTTATGGTTATATACGTTTCATTTGTCATTATTGTTGCGGGCACCCATCAGGGTGTTTTTTATTGCACGACAGATAGACAAATAAAGTACACATTAATTCACATGTGGCGCTTGGTAGGTGTCACCACTGTGCGAGGAATTACAATGATTACAATTACCCTTCCTGATGGCAGTCAACGCCAGTTTGAACAAGCCGTTTCTGTTTTAGATGTCGCAAATGATATTGGTCCTGGTTTAGCCAAAGCAACCATCGCCGGTAAAGTAGATGGTGAGTTGGTCGACGCGGTTGATATGATTACCGATGATGCTAAGTTACAAATTATCACATCCAGAGACGAAGAGGGATTGGAGATCATTCGCCATTCATGTGCCCACTTGATTGGCCATGCGATTAAGCAACTTTATCCAGATGCAAAAATGGCTATCGGGCCTACTATCGACAATGGTTTTTATTACGACATTGATATGGAACATTCGCTCAATGATGACGACCTAGTCAAATTGCAAAAGCGCATGTTGGAGCTCGCCAAAACCAATTATGATGTAGTCAAAAAGAAAGTGTCGTGGCAAGAAGCGCGAGATGCATTTGAAGCTCGCGGTGAATCTTACAAGATCGAAATATTAGATGAGAACATAAGTAAAGATGATAGACCTGGCCTTTATCACCATGAAGAATATGTTGATATGTGCCGTGGTCCTCACGTACCTAATATGCGCTTTTGCCAACATTTTAAACTGATGAAAGTGGCTGGTGCTTATTGGCGTGGCGACAGTGACAACAAAATGTTGCAACGTGTCTATGGCACAGCTTGGGCTGATAAAAAACAGTTGAAGTCGTATTTGAACCGTCTTGAAGAAGCGGAAAAGCGCGATCACCGTAAAATTGGCAAGACCCTCGACTTGTTCCATTGGCAAGAAGAAGCGCCTGGTATGGTGTTTTGGCA
>JAOMVH010000079.1 GCA_028356795.1 Aliiglaciecola sp.
TCTTTTCCAGGAGAATAATCTTCCATTTGTTGGTTGATATTATTGCCAACTAACTTTGCAGGTACGCCAGCTGAAGTGGCACTTAATGGTCTTCCGACAAATAAAGTTTGTGCCGCTTGATCATACAAAGTTTCGAGTTGTTGATTGGCAGTGGTCTGTGCTGCAGTATTGTCAGATTTTTGTGCCGCAACCGTTGGAGCTTGAGCCGCTGGCTCATCAGAGCAAGCACTGAGCGTTAATACTGTGGCAAACGCCAGTGACATGGCAGATAGGTTTAATCCGGTTTTCATTTGGTTTCCCTTGTTATTTTTTATTTTTCAACTATCTCTACTGCACTTATTTGGCGACGCGCCCTACTACTGCGAGATATTTACCGTTAGGACTCACAGCCAATCGGTTAGCATTAACAATGTTAAAGTCTTTTAATTCGACGACCTTGTCCCACTGCTCAGACTTTCGTGGGTCAAAACGAAACAACACATTATTTTGTATCATCAAAATCTGCCCATCCGGCGACCATGTATAGTTATTGTTTGTACCCATCACAGGCACAATGGGTCGAATAGCTTTGGTGTTAGGATCCAGCGCCTTTATCCATACTTGATCATTCATTTGACGATGAACGAAACTAAACTGATCCGTGCCTGGGATGATATGAGGGGTTGATGGTGGCGTATTGCCCGCGACAAAATGATAGTCATTGGTGTTGGTATTGACCAGCGCCATGCTAAACCCATAGCGAGACCAATAGAAGAAATTACCCTTGTCATGATCCCAAGCAAAATAGCCGATGGGCTCTCTGTTGTCACTGTGCTTTAGTGTCCATTTGGGTGTATTTATGGAGTCTCTATCCCCAAACCACACTCCCCCATTGCGGTCACTAACAAAGGCAATTTTGCTATTGTCTGGCGAAGGTGTAGGCGAAAACTCAGTGGCATCCGATTGGGTGATAGCACGAACATCACCGGTATCTAAAAAGTATTCATAAACATCGGTTTGATAGTCATCGGCTCTGGAGAAGACAAATGACTGACTGTCCTTGGTGAAAAACGGTTGATTGTCGTAACCTTGCCGATTAGTTGCATTCTTTGGGTTTTTGACCGTAAAGCTACTGTTGTTTTGACTAAGTTCAAATAGAAAAATATCAGTATGGGGGAATGACACTTTGGGTCTTGCGTCTTTTGCTTGTTCAGCGGCATATGTTTGGTAACATAAAATGGCGAAAACCAATAAGGTTAAGCATCTTACAAATTTTATTCTTGTTGGCATTTTTGCAATTGTCCTTGTACTTTTATTCTGGCAGCCCAATTGTCACCAATTTGACAATCATTCAGATCCAATTTCGTTACTATCTCTTGCAATGAGTCAAATTGGAATACCCTATGAAGTCTTTTATTGAACAGGTTTCGACCTACGCGGAATATCATCGCGATCCGAAAAACATTACTACCCACTTATTTGGTGTACCGTTTATTGTATTTGCCGTTATGGTGCTTTTATCTCGCCCCATCTTTGAAGTGGGTGGTTACAGCTTCACCGTAGCTGTGATTGGTTATATTGCTGTGACCCTGTTCTACCTTAGCCTCAACCTATTATTTGGCTTACTTATGGCAGTGATTTTTGCGGCGGGTATCTATGCAGCAACCATTGTTGCCGGTATGTCTACCATTGTATGGCTAAGTACAGGCTTAGGCTTATTCGTTGGTGGTTGGATCATCCAGTTTGTGGGTCATCATTATGAAGGGAAAAAACCGGCGTTTGTTGACGATTTAGTTGGATTATTAATTGGACCTTTGTTTGTTACTGCCGAAATATGTTTTGCACTGGGTTTTTGTAAAACCTTAAAAGAACAAATTGAACAACGAGCTGGGCCTATTCGCAGCAGCTAATGGCTTCTATTGTCCTTTATAAAAGCGTGTATTTTTAATGTGACCGACACGCCAATGATGAGCACAATCATTAACAAAATAACGCGATCAAACCAAAAGGGATAACGACTGTAAAAGCTGCCTTTTGCAGTCGGAGAATGTGGCACATCAACCAAATAGCCTCCCGCCTTTTGGAAGTCGCTAGTGAATATTATTTTGCCACTGGGCATCACCACGATGGAGGGACCGTTGTTAGCAACATGAACCAAAGGAACTCGGTTTTCTACCGCGCGAAGTACCGATGCCATCACATGTTGATAGGGTTGTTTTGACGAGCCAAACCAACCATCGTTTGAAAGCCCCACCAGCAAAGTTCCCGAATTGGTATTAGCCCGCTCTAACGAACTGCCAACGGCACTCCCGACGAAGCTTGGGAAGGTTGTCTCGTAACAAATCAGTGGAACAATATCGACCTTTGCATGATGAAACACACCGTGCTCTTTGCCAGCTGAAATATCACTTAAAAACTCGCCTAAGAAATTTTCAGCCCATAAGCGAAGCATTGAGTTGTCCGAGACTAACGGAATGTATTCGCCAAACGGGATGCGTTGCATTTTTTGATAAATACTTTTCTGTGAACCATCTGGATGAATCAAAACAGCACTGTTGTACGAGGTTTGGATTTTGCCTGTGACAGGGTCTCGTAATTGTTGCATATCTTGAAACAGCAAACTGCTGGACATTTTTGCCACGTTCTGTCGATACGCCTGATTAATAGGCGGTTGATCTAGATATCCTTTGGGCTGAGCTTCGGCCCAAACCACCAACTCAGCCCCCAAACTGGCAAGTTTTTCCGACATATCCATTTCTGGTGGATAAGACTCAGTGTGGCCAGCATATCGAATTGTGCTTCCTATCTCTGGTACTTCGTTGGGCTGCACCAATCCTACTTTTAGCGATTCCCAAGTCGACGTTTCATGCCGCCATTTTTGGTATTGACTAACACCAACTCCAAACCACAGAGATACGGCCACTATCACAGCAACAAATGACCATTTTTTTTGCATGAGCAACATGCGGCTGCCACTATTGATAATCAATATCAGACGAAAAATCGCAATATTGACCAAACCAATCATAAAATCTAAGCCATGCACACCAAACCATTGTGTGGCTTGTAATGCGTGAACAAACTGAACCTGACTTTCACCAAGGCGCATGGCAAACAACATGGGAAAATAGCTATTTAAAACCACAATCAGTGCAGGAAATAGAAAGAATTCAGACACTCGGGTATTGCGTTTCAACCAATCAAACGCCAGCAACAAAAAAGCAAAAGAATGAGCGCAATACAACCAATAAACCGACGCTAGAAGGATAGCTTGTGAATCGCTATAACCTTTTGATATTTCGATAAAATCAACTAGCCAATAGGTAGCCGCTAAATACCCTATAAAGCCACCGAGCACCCCAAACACATAAATGTTGGCGCGACTAAGGTTTTCCACCGCCAATAACAAAGGCACAAACGCGACCCAAGCAAAGGGGTAATAAGCGAGATCTAAAAATGCCAGAGACAAGGTGCCCGCAAACAGCAACGTCAGCATGACTCGTATTGGCAAGGACATAGAAGGACGCATTATCGGCACGTAGAGAAAATCATTATCAGAATCAGCCTAGGTTTACTCTAACCCATTCTTATAACGACGCTCAACCAGCGCTCGCTGTTCTCGTTTTTGCTGGTCGTTTAGGGTGTTATCGAGGTTAATCAATTGCCGCTGGGCAAAATAATCTAGCGTGTGATTGCGTTTAACAAATAGCTTTTGAGCAACCTCATCACCAAAAAAAAGCAGCTGTTGCTGTTTATCATTGTGTCGATGCACCTTCAACAAACGCTGTTTTTGCAATCCTTCAGCGCTTTTTATTTGTTCACGACTTGTCAGGTAAGTTTGAGTGTAACGCAGATAATTATCGATTAAAGATATCATTTTTAATGCGGTTTTAGGTGGATAAGATTTATCAATAAGTAGCTCCGCTCGTGACCATTCTTGTGCGGAAAGATTTTGTCCCAATACCCCACTAATTTTTTGTAATTGCGTTTCGGTATCTGCATCAATTTGAATGCCAAAATCGTCCAAAATTGTCATATTGCCGAGTATTGACTCTAGTTGATAAAAGTCAGTTTGCCATATCCCTGTTCCGATTATTGAGGAACCCATATTATGCATTTGGTTGGCTTCTTCGGGTTGTATCCAAGCCGCTGATTTAGACATATCTGTGGATGCTTGATGCAGATTGTAGTGTTCAATGGCAAGCATAGCTAAGAGCACAATCAGCAATACACTGCCGCCAATCGTCTTTAGGCGCTGATTGGAAAATCCATGATCAGGCGATTTAACAGCTTGGCTATTTTCCATCACTAGATATTACCCAATCCAAGGTAATCTATGCGCTTCAATTCCTGCGTATTGAACATTTGCAGGAGTAACTGGTTAACCTGATCTTGCTTTTCTTCGAGTGATAAAGAAGAAGCTAAAATATTCTGTTTAGAATTAATAAAAGCACGATACCTTGACGGCCAATTGGCAATATTGACCGATTGCTCAGTATGCTCAGCTTGAATTTGTTGACGCTTAGCTTCAATTTCTTGCACTGACAAGTCTTGGTTAACGCCCAGTTTTAGACTCTCAAACATATACTTGGCATTGGCGTCTGTTACCCGAAAGAGCTTTTCAGTGGTATCTGTACCCAAATGCACTTCTCGCAATGCTTGCAATTCCCCATACAAACTTTCGTCGTCCTCTAGTGTATCGACTGTTTGCTCCCTATCCTCATCAATGTCTTCGTTGAGACGACTAAACTCGGCTTTAGCCTCCAAAAATTGATAGTAGTCTGCAACTAACTTTGCCGTTTGTTCACCGGCAATCCCGGGGAGACTTTCGCGAATTAAATTCTGCAAGGCCAACAATGACTCGCGGTCTAATTGATCATGAATTCGCTCTAGCGCTTCGTCTAAGGATATCAGCGCATCATGATTCAATATCACATTTCCATCTTCATCCAACTCGACTGCTTGCAAAGCGTTGAACACAGACTCAGGGGTATATGGCAAAGGCTTCTCCAAACTTTGTGTTGACGCTGAGTCAGTATTTGCGGCTTCCCATTGCCATTGAGTGGCAATAGTAGAAGGTGTACCTAACCCATCTTCTTTGGATTGATTGGCAGCAATCTCGTTTGGCTCGCTAGAAGATTGAACATTCCAGAGGTAGCCAGCCAGCAGCAGTAAAACTATAACTAGCAACGCAATTAATAATGGTTTTTTATTAGAAACAGACATCAAATTCACTGTGTTAAATAAACGGCAACATGGTTATTTATTCCACGTCACCTTGTTATTGCTATACAAGCTTGCCGAACAAAGAGGTTGGCAAGTTAACTGATGACAAAAGGGACGTCACACGTCCCTTTTCATTTTATCGAATTGTGCTTGTGACAAATCAATAGAAGCAGGTATCTCGATAATCGGAGATTTGGCCATTTGCTTCGTGATTAGGGCCACACAAAAACTGACTGAAACGACTGTCTTTGTCTAAAAAGCGTTTCATCCAAGACACCCCGTAAGTAGATAGTGTCGCATTATTTCCATTATTACCATTGGCACAATTATGGGGACCGTTGTTGATTTCCATCAAGGCTTTGTCCGTGCTGCCAGGAATACGGTTGTAGAACGGGCTAGCATGAATACCCACTGGCGCGGTGCCGTCGTTTTCACAAGCCATGATCATTGTCGGTACGCCAATATCATCAAAATCATTGCCACCGATATTCCAAGGCGCAAGGGGCACGGATGCACTCAATCGATTGCGCGCTGCACTTCTAAGTGCGCCTCCCCCGCCCATCGAAAATCCCATGGTTGCTAGGCGGTTTTCGTCAACTAACCCAGAGATAGGGCTGTTATTTCTATTGCCTTCATCAATCAAGTAAGACAAGGCACTGTCTAATTGACGGCCACGGCTTTCAGGTTGATCAAAACGAGAATTGGTATTGATGGTGATCACTACAAAACCGTGTGATGCCAATACAGGCCCCCACCAAGCAACAGCCGATTGGGTATTGGTAAACCCTGGCGCGATTGCGATGGTCGCAAGCTCTTGAGACACATTATTTGGGTAGTAGATAGTGCCGCCACCAAAGCCACTAACCGAACTGGAAACACGGCTGCTGGCAAATGAAAATGGGCCACGATTAGCTTGAACGTACCCCAATGTTGGGTTGGGACCAAGTTCATAGCCACAGTTGCTGGTGCACGAATCTGGGAAAGGCAAGCCATCATCACCGCCGCCTCCACCGCCACCGCCACTGTAGGCAGAAAGTGAAAATAAACAGACAACGGCACTGGCCATTACTTTTTTAATTGATTTAGCTTTCATAGGGTTTCCTTTGTCATTTTTGTTTTTGTTTTTGTTTTGATTTAGTAACCTTGGTCGTCACATAGTCAACCCCTGTTACTTTTATGTAAATTTAATGTAAACGAATTAAATTTTTGCAGAGGATAGACGCTAAAAATGGAATAGTAAAGTGGGTAATAGTTTTTACCCTCACAGGTAAAAACTGGTTGTCCAGAGATTAACGAAACACAGGTCTTCTACAGGCCTTACCAGCCCTATATTGCATAGAAACATTGAACTGGATGACCAGTTCGCAAAAATTATTTATTTTTTTGTTCAAGTAGCATGACTTTATTAGGCCAATAAAGTTTAGAAGATACTAGTGGTGCGAATTTTTTATAACACAAACGAATGTTTGAATATCAGTTCCGCAAAAAATAATCCTTTGTAAGGCAAATTAAGTAAACAACAGTCATGTAAAATGCATTTATTGATTAAAAAACCAAACCTGTTTAGTTTCTCAATAACGCGAAGTTGAGCTTATAACAACATAAAGAGCAGTAATGTCAAAAATATACGTGCTACATGAAAATTACGAATGGACAGTTCATTTAAAAAACCGACTTGAAGAGCTGGGCCTTCCATACGAACTATGGCATTTGGATGAGGGTATGTTCGACCTTTCTTCGGTTCCGCCAGAAGGCGTTTTTTACAACCGAATTAGTGCGTCATCTCACACCCGTGACCACCGCTTCGCACCCGAGTATACCGAGGCCGTATTAGCTTGGCTCGAGCGACACGGTCGCACTGTTATCAATGGCAGCCGAGCACTGCGACTTGAAGTAAGCAAAGCCAACCAATATATGGCGCTAAACATAGCGGGCATTGCAACGCCTAAAACTCTGGTGGCGGTAGGCAAAAAACGTATTTTGGAAGCAGCAAAAGCAATTAACTTGCCCTCATTTATCACTAAACACAATCGGGCTGGCAAAGGTCAAGGCGTGCAACTTTTTCATTCTATTGAGGCGCTACAAGAATACTTAGATGGCCCCATGTTTGATGAGCCGGTAGATGGCATCACACTGATTCAGCAATACATTGAAGCACCAAAGCCATTCATTATTCGTCACGAATTCATCGGCGGTAAATTTTTGTATGGGGTAAAGGTTGATACCTCGCAAGGGTTTGAATTGTGCCCAGCCGATGCCTGCTCAATTGACGATATGTTCTGTCCTACCAATGAGGTCAAGCAACAAAGCTCAGCTAAATTCGAAATACTTGAAGGTTATCGCCCCGATTTTATCGACCTATATGAGGCATTTTTGGCTGACAATAACGTTCAAGTAGCGGGTATCGAGGCAATCCAAGATAAGCAGGGCAATAGTTATGCTTATGACGTCAATACCAATACAAACTACAACTCGGATGCAGAAGCAAAAGCCAATCAATTTGCTATGTTGGAATTAGCGCAATATTTGAAAAAACAACTGCGTAATACTGAGGCTATACAAAACATAGGGTTAACTCTACCATGTCTTCAAATAGCGGTTTTAAATGGATGATGCAATGAAGTCAAAGCAACATATAGGCACAAGTGTCGTGCATGCTGGTGTGCCAGCCCCTGAACAAGGTCACCCCTTTGTAGAAAGCCCAACTTTTGCCAGCACCTATCATTTGTCGGGCGATACCGAAAATGCTCAGCATCAGTATGCTCGTTTTTCGAATCCAACATGGCAAGCGCTAGAAACAGGGTTAAGTGAACTTGAGGGAGGCGAAACCGTTATTTTCCCTTCTGGGATGGCGGCAGCCGCAGCGATTTTAAGTAGCTTAGTTAGCAGTGGTGACACCCTCGTTTTGCCAGCAGATGGCTATTTTGCAACACGGGCATATGCCCTCGAGTTCCTGACACCAAATGGGGTTAATGTGCAACTGGTTCCGACGTTGGAACTATTGGATTTCGATTATACCCATGTTCGCATGGTGTTAATTGAAACACCGAGCAACCCATTGCTTGATGTGGTCGATATATCTGCGTTATCTGCCAAAGTCCATGCAGCAGGCGGATTGCTGGCGATAGATAACACCACACTCACCATGCTAGGTCAGCAGCCTCTGGCATTGGGCGCTGATATCTCTATGGCTGCAGATACCAAGGCCTTAAACGGTCACAGCGATGTGGTGTTTGGCCATGTGTCGGCCAAAGATACCACGCTAATTGAGCGCATAAGACTGTGGCGCAAGTTAGCGGGCAATATACCCGGTCCAATGGAAACCTGGTTAGTGCATCGCGGCCTAGCGACACTGGATTTGCGCCTAGAGCGTATGACGGCTAGCGCCCAACAAGTTGCTGAGATGCTAGTTCAGCACAGCGCGGTTAAGTACCTGCGATACCCGGGCCTTACCTCAGATCCCTCGCATGCCATTGCACAGAAACAAATGGATCATTTTGGCTTTATCATCAGCTTTGATTTGAGCTCCCAAGCCCTAGCCGACAAGTTTTTACAAACCTGCTCGATACTATTTGAAGCCACCAGCTTTGGGGGTGTACATACTATGGCAGAGCGCCGCGCCCGATGGGGAACCGACGATGTGCCAGAAGGGTTAGTTCGATTAAGCGTAGGTTGTGAACGAGTCGAAGATATACTCGCGGGTATCGAAAAAGCCTTAGCTGGGTTAGAAGACTAATTAGGGTTAATCAAATAGACAGTTTGGGTTAGTGTTTTACAAATAAACCGGTATTCTCAATACGGTCTAATAGTGTGATTTAATATGAGGAACAATCTTCATATCAAGTGTTTAATTAGAATATAGTACTAAAAGGACTTCGCTTTGCAGGTGAAACAACAAGAAATTCAGGCCGTTGAGGAAAAGCTGAGTCGACAAAATGGGGGGATAGCAGCGGTTGCAGTTGCAATATGGTCGGCTCCACTGCTTGCTCTGTGGTATTGGGTTTTTAAATTGAATGGTTTATTTGCGCCCTTGATGCTTGCCACAAGTGGCGCACTCATTGGCGTTGCCGTCCGATTTCACGGCCCGGCTACACACCATCCTTTGGAATCATAGCTTTTATAGCTCATGCTGTAGTTGTTATTGCGGCCTTGCTATTAGGTATAATTTTGGGTGAGGGTCAAACAGTTCGTGCCTTTATCTTAGTCGGATTCTACATCCTTGGAGCCTGGTTAGCTGTGTATATTGGCAGAATCTCGGTGCCATTCGAACAACATAAAGCGTTTTTTCTGCTGACGGAACAAGCTCAGCACCCAAGTAGCAAGATGCTGATAAATCGATGGTTTTTTGTCGCGCCCATTACAGTGATTTCATGCAGTTTCACGCTCTTTATTTCCTTGGTAATACTTACCACCGTTGACGTAATTGAGACAACTGAGTCTCAACTCACCAAAGATAAACAAAGACAGGACAATCTACAAAGCCGAGCTATCGAAGTTACCGAAGCTAATCTAGAATTGATGTCGAATGACGAAGCGATGCGCCATGCATTCGCATTTTTTAAAGGTAATTTGCCCAATAGAAATGGATATCGTTACACCGCATATCCAAAATCTGAGTACAAGACAAAACGGATCCTGTCGTTTTTAGTTGAGAAAAGAAGCTATTCGCGCGCAAAGTTTGTATTGGGCTTGTTAAATTACAACCAGAATGGGATCGTTTTGATTCAAGAGGCAGCCAATGAGGGCGATATCTACGCTAAAATTCACATTGCGACTGAGTTTGGTTGTCGTGGTGATGCTAAAAAAGCAACAGATTTACTCAACCTTCTAGCAAAAACAACATCCCAAAAGAGTGCGCAAAACGAAATTTACTCAATTTTAACGGTAAGCTTTAAGCGTATATGTGCGTA
>JAOMVH010000008.1 GCA_028356795.1 Aliiglaciecola sp.
GCTGACCTATGCAATTAGTGAGGCTGGTTTGTCTATGCAGCGCAGACACTGATTCTTGCCAACAAAATCCTAACGATATAACGCAGAGTTACCGAATGCCAAACTCTCGATATAGAAAAGCTTCAATGTTTATTTCCCTGATGTTATTCGCGCTGTCAATCAGTGCCAATGCAATTGCTATGCAGAAGCCGCAAATACAAGAGCTCAGTGAACAGGACTTGGTCGACATACTTGTTGGCTCATGTATTCAGTCCACACGAAACTGCGATCCTCGCCAATCAATTGATACCATACAGCAAGCATTGGCAGAAGGTAAAACATTTAAAATGATTTCTACCGATGGTTTTCCTGATGAAGGCATGGTTGTGGCGGTTCAGGGTTTAGGCGGCGGAGGGGCGTGGAAACATGTCATTGAACGCACCGAAAAGCAAAATCTCGCTAGGATCACTGAGCCTAAGAAACAGGTTGTTAATCTGTTGAGTCAACACATGGGTAAAGATTTCACTGCGATTGTACGTTCCGAAGCCGCCGGCGCCACCGCCACCGCCACCGCAACCGCATTATTGCTTGCTGCGGATATGGGGATTCCCACATTGGATGCTAGCATCACCGGACGCGCCGTTCCTGAGGTGCAGCAATCGATACCCTGGATCAATGGCATAGCGTCAATTCCAACGGCTATTATTACCCCGTGGGGCGATGAGATAGTAATTAAGCACGCAGTTGATGAATATCGCGTTGAAGATATCGGCAGAGCAATTGCGGTAGCCAGTGCTGGCGAGGTATATATCACTATGGCACCCATGTCTGGTACACAAATTAAAAAAGGCGTCATTGCGGGGAACTTGTCAGAAGCTTTGTTGTTTGGCAAAACGGTACGAGAGGCCCGTGAAGCCAGCCAAGACCCAATCGCTGCCTTGCTTGAGGTTGCTGGCGGCTTCAAGCTTTTTCAAGGAATTGTGACTCGCTCTGATGAGCGAGGAGAACGCGGTTTTAATTGGGTTGATGTGGAGATTGAAGGTGTCGGCAAGTTTAAAGGTCACCAATACCGAGTTTACGTTAAGAACGAGAATATTGTTGGTTGGTTAGATGGCAAAGTGAATGCCATTTCTCCTGACTATATTTACAATCTCAATCCTACTACTGGAGAGTCCATTATTGGCTTGGGCTATGGTGGCTACACTGTGGATGAAGAGGTTGTCATCTTAGGCGTACCTGCGCCAAAACAATGGCGCAGCGACAAAGGTGTTGAGTTAATGGGACCTCGCCACTTTGGATTCGACTTTGATTATGTGCCAATTGAAAAGCTCCACATGAAATAGATAAAGTGACAGTAAAAATGCTGATTAGCGAGACAATCCCCATGATTGGGCTAAGCATATAAAGATTCGTTGCACGAACCCATGGCATCCGGCGGTCATGGGGGGAAGGTTTAATAATTAACAATCAATAAAAACGAGCTTATGTGTATGAGTGTAAAAAATGTTGAGTTCGGGCTTAAGAACTCAACATTTTCTATCGATACTTGCTGGGAAAAGCTATTTCCACTGTCTAATTTTATGGCCTTTTAATGCGTAGAATAAAATGAATCCGTAACAGGGTAACATCATCCAATAGGCCGTTTGGCTATCTAATGACTCTGCCAGAAAACCATATACCATGGGGAGTACTGCGCCACCAGAGATACCCATAACCAACAATGCCGACCCTTTTGCGGTTAGGTTGTACAAGCCATCTAGAGCGAGTGGCCAAACAGCGGGCCAAACCAAGGCATTAGCAAAGCCTAATATCGCAATAAGTGCGATGGTATCTGGTACCAATTGCACGCCCATCCAGCCCCACAGGATGGCTGATATTGTGGTCGAATCATTATCTGCAAACACGATCCATATGCTCAATATGACACCAAGAATTGCTGAAAAAGATAATGCTTGTGCTTGGTCTAAATAGCGTGGGATTAAAGCCAATCCCATCAGGTATCCCAAGACCATGAATGCCATTGTATAGGACGTTAATGATGTTGCATTTGCCACACCAAGTTGTGATCCAAACAGGCCAATGGTATCACCGGCAATGACTTCAACTCCGACATACAAAAATAAAGTGATCACGCCTAAAACAAGTTGAGGGTGGGAGGATAGTTTGTCACCACTTAACGAATCCTCTGCTGGCTTTTCTAATACTAAATCAGGCAATGAGGAATATTTTAGTCCAACTGCAAGCACAAAAAGTGCGATTGCCATGTAGGCATAAGGTAAAACTAATCCGTCAGACAGTGCGATGATTTGCTGCAAGCGCTGGTCTTCAGACAATGCGGCAATAGACTGTGCACTGACACCTGCAAATTCGCCTAGGACTAATACAGTAAATATGATGGGCGCTAAAAAACCCGCGAATTTGTTTAGCAAACCCATCACTGAGATCCGCACGGCGGCGGTCTCTTGGGGACCAATTTTAACAATGTAGGGATTTGACGCGGTTTGCAAAATAGTCAAACCCGAACCGACGATAAACTGAGCTACTAAAAATACTGAGAATGCACGACTATATGCAGCTGGAATAAAGAGCAGGCACCCCAAGGCAATCAATGCCAATCCTAATACCATGGCATTTTTATAACCTACTTTGTCAAGCACCCATGACATGGGTAGCGCCATTAAAAAGTAAGCAATATAAAATGAAAATGCCACCAGTAATGCTTGCGATTCAGTCAGTTCACAGACGATTTGCAAAAACGGGATCAAAGCGCCGTTTAGCCATGTGATAAAGCCAAAGACAAAAAACAGTATGCCAATTATCAGCATAGGAACTAATGTACTGTGACTTTGATTATTTGATATGTTGGTTTGCATAATTGACCTAAAATTTTCTAATTATTGTTTTTGTAAACGCAGTTGCCCGCAATGAAGGTGCTGGTTACTTGTAAATCGTCGGATAAGGTAACCCAATCAGCATCAAAGCCAGCCTGAATATAGCCTTTTTTATGCTGTAGTGACAAAAACGTCGCAGGGGTAGATGATGCCATGATCAATGCTTCTGCCAAACTAATGTGTAAATCATTGACGGTATTGCATACGGCACTCGCCATATCCAATGCTGAACCAGCCAAACGACCATTATCTATAGTAAGCTTATTGCCGTTTTTTGTGATCGTCATTCCAGCAAATGTGAGCTCACTTTGTTCGCTGCCAACATGTGACATTGCATCGGTCACTAACATAATTTTTTGCGCTGATTTGCACTTCAATGCCAGTTGACAACTTTCTTTGCCAACATGTTCACCATCTACTATCAATCCACAAAAAGCATCGTTATTTAGCAGCGCTAAACCTAACATGCCTGCTTCCCTGCCGGTAACAGAAGACATGGCGTTAAATAGGTGCGTAAAACCTGTTGCGCCGGCTTCAAGGGCCTCGAGTGTTTGCGCCGCCGTTGCATTTGAGTGACCTAAACTAACAATCACTCCTTCAGCAACCAGTTGTTTAATGACTGCCGGTGGCACTGTTTCAGGTGCAACCGTCATCTGTACCTTGCCAATATCCTTGCGGGTATATATTGCCAACTCAGCATCAGATATTTGCCTGATGTGATTATCAGGGTGGATACCTTTTTTGGGTACACTCAGGTGAGGTCCTTCAAAATGAATCCCCACTATGCCAGGTAGGTTTTGCGCCAGAGCTTGCTGCATCCCATTGGCTGCTTGTTGCATAACATCAAGATTATCAGTGATCACTGTAGGCATCATCGACGTCGTGCCGTAACGTTGATGAGCAGTACTCATTGCCACAAGAGTTTGCAGGGTAGGGGCGTTATTGAACAATTCTCCGCCGCCACCATTAACTTGTACGTCAATAAAGCCCGGTGCCACTGTGCCATCAAGCACAATGTCCGCTTGTTTTTGTGTGCCACTGGTGACGCCAACAATGTGATTGTCATTCACCTGTATCAAGCAATCATTTTTAAACTGTGTACCATCAAAAAGGTGTTTCGCAAAGTACCGCATTGACATTACCTTATAGGGTTTTGGTGACTTTTTTCAGACCCGCAGGGCTATCTGGGTCCAGCCCCATAGACAAGGCCGCTTGCTCTACATCCAAGTAAAAACGCTGCAACACGATAAGGGGCAAACATCTAGGATGAACGCCATCACCATCAACAGTGATATTTTTTGTTTTAGAGCCACGACTTATTATATCGTCAATGATGGTATTGTGCGCTGCGTGAGACTCATCCTTGATATTAATATCGATGACCGCCAGCTCCTTTTCTACCAGAGTTACAGGTCCATGGAGGAATTCTGCACTACTAAATGCTTCTGCGTGAACGCCACACACTTCTTTTAATTTTAAGGCAATTTCCCGCCCAATGGCGTAACCGAAACCGCGGCCAAGCACCACACAGTGACGCAGGCTTGAAACAAATGACGGATCAAGGTGGGTTGAACCATTGATTGTGTTTGTCAGTTGAGCAGGTAGATTAAGCAGTCCTTTTAATAACATTTCATCGCCTTTCCAATAGGCAACTAATTGCAATAAAGCGCTTAGTGTTGCCATGTAGCTTTTTGTTGCGGCAATCGCTTTTTCTTCACCTGCACCAATGGGAATTTCTGCATCGACAATATCGCTTAGTGGAGAATTTGGCGTGTTGACTAACGCCACTGTCATGGCGCCACTTGCCTTTGCCGCTTTCGCTTGTTCGATGATATCTGGGCTTCCGCCGGACTGAGAAATTATTAACACCAGTGCGTTATTCAATTTTAAGGTTCGTTTGAATACACTAAAAACCGAGGGTGCGGAAGACGATACAGGTATGCCTAGTTCCACCTCTATCAGGTATTTGGCAAATACCCCTGCGTGATCGGATGAACCTCTACCAACAATATAAACCAGGGCAGGATTAAAGTTTTTAATTTGTTCAACCAAGCTAATGCAAAGGGAATTATTATCTCGTAGTTGTTGCTCGATGATGCTTGGTGCTTGGCGTGACTCTTGTGCCATAATGGTTGATTTCATTGACATTCTCTTGTTAATAGCTGGGGTTTTGAATATAAAATTGCACCGGATTCAGGTGATAACTTGGGTTTGCAAGCGAGTGCTTGAATGTGCGGATCTAAATGGCACATCATGGGCTCGGTGATACCCCCAATAAAAGATAATCGAGGCGGGGAGTCCTCCAACAATCGAAAACTTAACTTATTAATATAGGCAGCTGCCTCTTCAACAATGGCTATCGCTTGAGATTGATTTTGCTTGGCTAATTGAAGAACCAGTGGCGCCAAGGTAGCATAAAAAGCGGGCTTGGCCTCGAGCGTGATTTTTACTAATTGATAAGCATTTTCACATTCAAGTGCGCGCAATACCGCTGCTGACAACTCATTAGCTGTGGCAATGCCATCTAGTGTCTCTAAGCAGTGAGCAATGGCCATTTTTCCTAACCAAGCACCACTGCCTTTGTCGCCAACCACAAAACCATGGCCACCTAGTTCATGATGGCGGTGCTGGATAATCGATAGCCCAGAAGAGCCGGTTCCAACAATTACAATGGCGCCATCATTGCCTTCATGGGCCCCTAAACAAGCAATATGCAAATCTGTGGTTACCCGCTGGCTTTTAAACGGATGACTGTGTTTTAAAAACTGTGCTTTTGTATTGGGTAAGTTGATCCCTGCTAAACCCAATCCCGCGTGGACCTTATCAAGGCTTAGGTGTTTGATTTTGCTGCATTCAATCGCCTTTTGGCTGGCTTCAATAATCGATTTAACAGCACCTTGCATATCTCGCGCAACATTTGCAGGCCCTGCAACGGCCTCTGACAATAGGTTTCCATTAGCATCTTCCAGGCGAGCTTTGCATTTTGTGCCGCCACCATCTATACCGATGAAATATTCTGACCCTTTATTCACCGTTGCCTCTCTTTACTTCATTGGTTGAGTTCACTGTCATCACACTGCTGACTTCTTGGGTGTTGGGTAGCATGGCTCTAATACTGATCGGTTGGTTAACACTGATAGGATTTAGATAGGTTTGCCATTCACCTGACGGGGCTTTGTATTGCAACTGCATGCCATCAAAGAGGTGATTAATGTGCAGTTTCCCTTGCTGAACAACCGCACCCGGAGGCGCAATTCTAAAGGGAATATCCTGTTTGCTGAGACGAGAAAATTGTTTACTCACTAAAGCGCTGCTAAACGCTCGCCATTGTTGATTAATTTTTTGCTTTAATTCCTCATCCTTCAAATCAGCGACTTGGGTTTGCCATTCTGGTTTATGCCATGCTTGTTGAGCAAAACTGATAAGGCGTGGGAAATACATATAAAAAGCCACGTCATCATGGCGCACAATTTCACTCCACAAATGGGCTTGAATGCCTTCGAATTCTGTCTCATTTATATTTAGTTGTTCAGCAAGGTATGGACGATTTTGGCGGTCTTGCCATAACCTGTGGTTTTGACCCGCATCATCGGCGACAAATTGAAACACTTTATAGCTATCGGTTGCTCGACTCGCCCAATAATACCCTGGCTCATTTGGGTCGACGGCGTAAGGAAAATCGAAATACAACACGTCCGGATAAGACAAAATAGTGTGCCATCCTTGTTGGGCAAATTTTTGCGCCTCTTTGTGGCCTTGCAACATTAGAGCGTCCCACACATTCACTTGCATCTTTTCATTGGTTTGCGGCGAAAACTCGCGCATTCCATCACTCCAGCCCGCCGCGATGATGCCTTGTTGTTGCACTAATTTCGCCACACGCTCAATGAAGTATCCGCCTAACTCCTCAGTACTATTTAGCTGTGTACTGGTTTCTATGAATTGTTTGCACGCCGGAGACTCGTGCCAGGCACCGGCAGTTTCATCGGCGCCGATATGGTAGCGATTGAGCGGTACGCCGGCTTGTTGGTGTTGTTCGACTAAATCCACTAGTACTTTTTCAACAAACTTAAAGGTTGCAGGTAGGCAAGGGTTGAGTGTGTTATCGCTATAATGCTGCACTGAGGCATAATGGGTTTCATCATTAAAATCGGTTAACAAAAATTCTTCAGCCAGTTTCTTTTTGCCACTTTCTAATAAAGTGAAGTATCGCGCCTCCATGGATTTAATGGCCGCTCGAGAATGGCCCGGCATATCGAGTGACGGAATAACTTCAATATGATGTTTTGCAGCCAATTGCAGAATATGTTTGTAGTCACTAACAGAATAAAAACCATTTGTGTTGCTTTGTCTGTCAGGCCCATTTCCTAGTTGCGGTTGCAAGCAGGTGCGCTCACTGGGATCGTGACAGCGATAGCCTCCGATGTCTGTGAGCTCTGGCAATCCATTAATTTCAAGTCGCCAGCCCTCGTCATCAGCTAAATGCAAATGCAGTTTATTAAGTTTCAGCCACGCCATTTCTTTAATCAGTGTTTCAATAAAAGCCAGGCCTCTAAAGTTGCGTGCCACATCTAGATGTACGCCTCGAAATGTATATCTGGGTGAGTCGACATATGTGCCTGATGGAATCGATTGGGATTGGTTCGCCAATTGGGCAAGGGATACTAATCCGTAAAATATGTCGCTGGCTTGGTTGCCACTAATTTCAATACATTGTGCACTAATGGACAGCGAGTAGGTGTTTTTGTCATTTTCATCATTGAGTTCAGCTGTCACAGGTAGCCCATTCTCTTGCAAAGACACGCCTGCCGATTGAATCAGTTCTATGGCTGCTGGATAGGTATCAGAGATGTTTGAAGCTATAAATAAGCCGTTTGATATATCAATGTTAGTGCCGTCAATGTGCTGCTCGCGAATCTTAGGGATCACCGCATATTGTTGAGAGGTAAGTGCTGTCGTTTGCTGAATCTTTTGATTGCGATGATAAAGAAACTCGGCGTCGTAGCGCTTCGAATTGTCTTCACGATTTCGCAAAATTTGTTGTTCAGAAGTAAAGCTGCCAGCGTGTGGAATAATCGGTAATTCACCTGGATTGAATTGTTCTTGGGTCGCTTGGATCACGGCAGTTTTGTTGTCGTCATAAGCAAAATAGTAATTGGGTAGAACGTCGGTTTTAGACACCGACCAAAACGCACTTATAAGTGAAATGTTGTAAGTTTCACCCGCAACAATGTTAGCTTTAGGGCTAAGTTTATGCAGATCGCCATTGATATGTTCAATAGCAAAAGTGTCACTTTTTACCGTTTGGATTGGCGATAAATGTGACAAATATATGTGCCAGCCTTTACTTGGCAAAGAATCACTAAATATCAGCTCTAGTTGTGATTGGTAGCACTGGCCTTCAGCGATATCTGTTCGGCAATCAAGCTCGCTGGTGTTGCTGACAACCTGATAGGTGACTTGCATGTTTTGCGCATTGGAGGCGATTTTTTGCTCAATGCTGATGGGTTCATTCGCTGGCTGACAAGCTATAAGCCAAGCACATAGTGTGCTTAAAAAAGCCATTTTGTGAAGGTGCTTATAAGACATTATATTGCTTCCTCGACAGCGTTTAAAAAACGGTATTGATGAACACTGCGTTGTAATAGTTGTTGGCAATATGAAATTGCTCTTTGATGTTTTCGATTGATAAGCTTTAAGCCTCTCTTGTCTATGTTAGGGAAGTAGTCCATACCCGCGAAGAGGCAGTACCAAGAGGTTTTTCCATACACCATCACTTCATGATGAGACGCTAAACTAGTGTCAAAATTTTGCTGGGTACGCCAACTAGTTAAAATCGAGTTTAGTGCGCTAGAGCGGTGTTGGTTGCTGCTACTATCGCGCCAATATTGCGAGTCTGTACGACTATTGGTTGCATAATGTGCTTGCAAATAATCGCGAGTACCGTCAACTAAGTTATTGATCGTTATATTAAATGTATTTTTATGCTGTTGCTCCGCTGATACTCCGCACGTTTCGATAAAAAGTTCGATGGTCTGCTGAACCAAATTTAACATGGGGGCTTCCAGGGGCTCTAAGAATCCCTGCGACATGCCAACGGCTAAACAGTTTGCTTTCCAATGATTTTGAATCCGACCCGGTGTCCATTTTAAATGCAGAGCAGGGCTTTCAAAATCGTCTAGTGTCTCTCTAAGTTCTTGTTCAGCTGCTTCTTTATCTAGGTATTGGTCGCTATAAACATAGCCATTTCCTACTCGACTCTGTAGCGGTATTTGCCACATCCAACCCGCTGAAAGGCCTTTAGACACGGTGTATGAACCTAGTTCATCTGACTCTTTGTGAGGTGTAGCAATTGCAACAGCACGGTTATTCGGTAAATAATCTTGGTAATTAATAAACTCTTCGTTCAGCGTTTGTTGGATCAATAAGCCATTTAGACCACTGCAGTCAATGAACAAATCAGCATCAAATCGACCATGGGTTTTGGCGTCGATAGAGCCAATATTTTCGCCATCTTTGTGCACAGTTTCAACGGTATCGATAACACGTTTAACGCCCATTTTCATGGCGTGTTGCGCCATAAATGTGCCTAATTTGGCAGAGTCAAAATGGTAGCCATAATCAACACCAATTGTTTTTTGCTGGCCGTCATAGGGTGCTTTATTTTGATAGGCCAAATAAGCCGTTACAAAGTAGTCGTCAGGCAAACAAGGCGTATCAAAACCTTGTCGTCTGTGCTGACAGCTTTGCATGAAATCAACCGCCGTTTGACTATCTATTTCGTTATAGAAAGGGTGGAAATACTGTTTATTTCCGTCTTCACCACACCAGTTTGGGAAACCAATACCACATTTAAACGTGGCATCACACAAAGGCATCCATTGTTTTTCTTGAATACCCAGGGTTTCAAAAAAGTGACGTAAAAATGGGGTAGAGCCTTCGCCGACACCAATGGTGCCAATTTCGCTTGATTCAATCAGCGTGATCTTGACACCTAAATCCTGCCAGTGGTGCATCATTAGGTTTGCTGTCATCCAGCCAGCCGTGCCTCCGCCAACAATGACAATTGATTTAGGAATCATAATATTACTCCGAAAAGATGCCGGAACCCCAGGGTTCCGGCTTTTCGTTTAGAAACGGAAATTTGCACCAACATAGAATCGACGTCCATTGGCACTTTGTGTACCGCCCAGACGTTGCTTATCTGTGTTGCGCTCATAGTAGTTTTCCCAAATTTCGTCAGTGATATTCAGGGCTTCAAACTTGAGGGTGATATTTTCGTTTAAAATGTAACTGAACTGGGCGTCCATTTGCGCTTGCTCATCTCTAAAGTTGTCTCCAATTTCCGCCGCGGCAATAAAGTACTCAGAGCGGTAGTTGTAGTTCAAGCGTGCGCTATACACATCATTTTCATAGAATACGCCGAAGTTGTAAGAGTTTTTAGAGGTATTTGGGAAACGTACTAAACGTTCAGCCAGTGTTGCACCAACAATGTTACCATCGCCATCGGTCACTGGCACAGCTTCGTCAACACTAGCATCACCCACGTCTGTGTAGGTGTAGTTGAAGTAACCACCAAAGCCATTCTCCATCACGTGCTGAACTTGAAACTCAATACCGTCGATCGTTGTAGAACCACCGTTTTCTGGTGTTCTAAGCTGGTTAATTTGCTGACCATTGATTTCTCTTGATACGGTTTTAGTAAAGATAAAGTCATTGATATCTTTTTTAAACATAGTAACAGCAACAATCGAGGCTTCGTCAAAGTAGTGCTCAACACCAATTTCAAATTGATTTGCCGTTAGTGGGTTAAGTGCTGGGTTACCCGCAGAGCCCGAACTGGTTTCCGGAGTTAGGTTTACCGCTGGTGCCAACTGGAATGGGGCGGGGCGAGTTAACACTCTTGAAGCCGCAAATCGCATAACGGTTTCACTATTGATATCGTATGCTACGTTGACACTTGGCAACCATTCTTTGTAATTACTGCTAAATGATACCGGTTGTGCTGTGGTTAAATCGAAACCATTAGAGGTTGAATCAGTATCCACATAACGAAGACCAACATTACCGCGGATCCCGTCGATACCAAAATTAGCCATCACATATAACGCGTTGATGTCTTCTTCAATCTCGAACGAGGCATCACGCAAGAATACATCTGTGTTTCTGCATAGTGCGTCTGAACCGTCTGTACACTCAGTAACATTGTATAGTGCGTTGTACATTAGGCCTCTGTCAGGCATAAAGTAGCTGGCAGAAAATGCATTGGTATTGCTGTGATCAACGCTAAGTAAATCGCCAGTCCAGAAGTCACTTGCTGGACCTAAACTACCTTCACCCACAGGTGCAAGGTTAGATAAAGATGTACGAACACGGCTCTGTGAGAAGCTACGGTCACGCATTTTGAAACCAGCTTTTATCTCATTGATAGCACCAAACTCCACTTCGTGGGTGTAGTCTATTTGGAAGTAGTTTTCTTTATCTTCAGTGGTGTTCGCTTGGTCAAAAATTCCGCCAAGCCACATTTGGTCTGTTGGATTGCTTAACCAAGGGCTAGCTGTGGTGAAATCAATGCTAGGACTTGCACCGCCTGGGTTGTAAAAGTCGAAATTAGCGCGGCTGTCTGTGGCATCTACCCAAAATTCAGTGAAGAAATCGCGGTTTTCACCTTCACCTTTGGTAGTACCAATTTGCCAATGTAATTTGCCTGATTCAAGGTTGTAGTTTCCTTCAAAATCAAGCACTTCAGTGGACATTTCCGAGCCTTCACGGAAAATGTTGTCATAAGCCATATGGCGGGCCCACGCAGGGCGATTATCAACACCTCGAACTTGCAAGCTTTCAACAATACCATTGTTAACCGTACCTACATTGGTATCTTCACCAAGAAAAGCGATGCCTCTAAAGCCAATACCAATCAGGTTAGAGTTAACATTGTCGGCTTTCATGGTTGAGCTAAGGTAATGAACGTTTAAATCTAAGTTGTCATTTGGTGCCCATTGCACATTAATATCGTAACCAATACGTTCACGGTCCTGTTCGAATAACGCTGAACCCATTCCCCAAGGGATAGCGCCTTTCTCAGAGGCGCCTTGTGGCGCTTCAATGAGTGGGTCTATACGACCAATAGTGGGGCCGAACCAACCAAAGTCTTCGTTTGTTTCGCGCAACACGGAACGCTCTTGATAACTTAGTGATGCCAAAATACCGAATGTTTCATCGTCATTTTTCCAGCTATAAAGGCCAGAGAATGAAGGGTCGGTTTTTTCAGAAATATCATTGTATTGAGCTTCTGTAGAAAACTGGATGGTATTGGCATCTAAATCCATCGGCTTACGGGTACGCAGAATAACGGTTCCACCCAGTGCGCCTTCGTCAATGTCTGCTTGTGATGATTTGTAGACTTCTAAACCTGCAACCATTTCTGACGCGAGGATTTCAAAGTTAAAGTTACGGGTGGCATCTGACAATA
The DNA here is from genome assembly GCA_028356795.1 of Aliiglaciecola sp. Taxonomy (GTDB): domain Bacteria; phylum Pseudomonadota; class Gammaproteobacteria; order Enterobacterales; family Alteromonadaceae; genus Aliiglaciecola. The sequence continues at coordinate 12,343 of JAOMVH010000008.1, forward strand.
CAAACCATTGCGCTGTGCCAACGGCTTGACCATTTACCAAGGTTAAGTTTTGGTCTGGTTGCACACCACGAATAGTCACGCCTTGGCCTTCACCGAAGGTTCTATCAATGGTAATACCAGGAATGCGTGACAATGATTCAGCCACGTTTTTATCTGGAAACTGTCCAATATCTTCGGCTGTTATGGCATCAACAATGGCGTCTGAAAAACGCTTATCATTTAAATTAGCTTTAGCGCTTGCGCGTAAGCCTTTCACTTCAATTCGCTCGACACTTTCAGCTGCTTCTTGTGCCTGCGCCTGGGTCATGGTTAGTCCACCAATTGCAGTACTAAATACACAAGCGAGTTTGATGCCTCGCGTAATTTTGTTAAATCTTGTTGTTTTCATAATTCGCCCTTGATTTATATTGACAGCGTTGTCATTTCTTATTTCATATGTGTGGTTAATCTATTCTCGCTGTGATTTGTTGCCATTAAATTAACATATCTTAAACTTAGTTGGCTAGCATATGACAGCGTTGTCATTGTTCGGTAAATAAAAACGACAATCGCTGTATAATAATAACTAAAAAGTGGGTGACAGCGTTGTCATTTGCGTATAATCTAATCCAAGTTGTTTTTTTTAGCAACAATAATTACAAAAAATATACATTTAATTGCTTAAGTTTATATCAGTGAAGTCTGTTTATGGCTGGTGAATCAAGGCCTTACTTAGCTAATTGATAATTAGAAAAGAATGAAAAAAAAATCAAATATTAAAGACGTTGCGAAACTTGCAGGGGTATCCTTTAAAACGGTATCACGGGTGATCAACAATGAAGACACGGTTAAAGGTGACACCGTCAAGCGTGTCAAAGAGGCCATTGAAACACTCAATTATCAACCCAATAATGCCGCTCGCAATTTAGCCGGTAGTAAGGCGTATGCCCTGGGTTATGTCTATGACAACCCAAATGCCTACTATGTGCTGGATGCACAAAACGGTATTTTAAGTGAATGTCGCGATAGAGGCTATGAGCTGGTTATCCACCCTTGTTCCGCAACCAACGATAACATTGTTGATGAGTTAGCCACTATGGTGAAGCGCTCACAACTGGCCGGTCTCATTATTTCTCCGCCATTATCAGAAATGCCAGATGTATTGGCCGCATTAGATGAGCTGAATATTAAATACATTCGCATTATCTCAGCTGCCCATGTGGATGATATGAAATCTCCTTGTGTTTGCATTGACGATCAGAACGCTGCCTTTGAAATAACCGAACATCTAATTAAGCAAGGTCACAAACATATCGCATTTTTGCGCGGTGACGAGGGTCACGGTTCAAGTCATGAACGCAAACACGGGTTTTTAAATGCACTTGCGTCGAATAACATTGAAACCAATCCTAGCTACTTGATTGATGGATCCTACTCGTTTGAATTCGGCGTTGATGCCGCCAAGCAGCTTTTGGCACTCAAAAATCCGCCTACTGCTGTATTTTGTTGTAATGATGAGATAGCGGCTGGTGTTTTATTTGCTGCACGTCTTCAGGGCATTGATGTTCCGAATCAATTGGCCATAGCTGGTTTCGAGGATAGCCCCTTTTCGCGGCAAACTTGGCCTAAGTTGACCACTGCCGCACAGCCAACTAACTTGATTGCGAGAACGGCTGCTTCCTCACTAATTCAGCATTTGTCACAGCTAAAACTGGCCAAAGGCAGCCAAGCGGAATCACCAAAACTGTATTTCAGACCAACATTGGTGGTACGTGAGTCGACAGAGCATGTCCTAGAGGATCCCCATGAATAAGCAGCCTAAGTCTATTTTGATCGTTGGAGGAGGCACAGCAGGTTGGATGACCGCTAATTCTCTGTTGCATGCCTGGCCAAATTGCCAAATTACCCTGATTGAATCTGCTGACATTGGCATTATTGGCGTAGGTGAGGGAGCGACCCCCTATTTAAAACAATATTTTAAGCAGCTTAATATTGCCGAGTCTGAATGGATGCCTGAATGTGATGCTACTTACAAAGTGGGTATTAATTTTGAGGGGTGGAGTGGTTCAGAAGGCTATGATAGCTATTTTCATCCATTTTTTTCCGTACTCGATAAACCCATCGCCGACATGTTTTTCCATAACTGTGGCTTGCGTCGTCGTGGTTTTGAAGCGCCGGTAAAACCTGATGATTTTTTTGTGGCTAAAACCCTGTCCAACCAGAAGTTGAGCCCTATATCGGTGAATGCGTCAGGCCCGGATATTGACTATGCCTATCATTTTGATTCGGTGAAGCTGGGACGTTTTTTACGGAAAAAAGCATTGCAAAAAGGGCTTCACCACATCGTTGATACAGTAAAGGATGTCGCGCTCTCAGCTGATGGTGCGATTTCTCACATTCTGGCTGAGAAATCCGGCAGTATTGCGGCTGACTTTTTTATCGATTGCACTGGGTTTAGTGGCAGACTGATACATCAGGGCTTGAACCAGCAATACGTGTCCTACGCGAAACAACTATTCAACGATTCTGCGGTGGCAATACAAACCCCGTTAGACACGCCAAAACCGCATCCTCAAACCCGTTCAATCGCGATGCAGGCAGGTTGGATGTGGAAAATTCCACTTACCACAAGAGTGGGTAATGGCTATGTCTACAGCGGTTCGCACATAAGTGCAGATAAGGCTGAGCATGAATTACGAAGTCGTTTGGGGTTGCTTGAAAACAGCGAAATCCAAGTGAAACATTTGAAAATGCGAATAGGGCGGCTGGAACGCCATTGGCATCAAAACTGTTTAGCCGTTGGTTTGTCACAGGGTTTCATCGAACCTCTTGAGGCAACGGCATTAATGCTGACCCAGTTAACGGTCGAGCGATTCATCGCCAGTTGCAGTTCGCCGGATAAGAATTTGACGGCATCTCGTGAAGACTACAATCAATCGCTAAACAATATATTTGACGGCATTCGGGATTACATCGTTGCTCATTATCAATTAACTAATCGAAGCGACACAGATTATTGGTTAGACAATAAGAATAATACCGACTCACCAGCTGTCTTGTCGGCGATTTTATCGGCATGGGAAAGTGGAGGAGATGTAGAAAGGGCATTGCATGCTAATAAACACAGCTTGGTTTATCTTCGCCCTTCTTGGTATTGCATACTTGCTGGTATGGGACGCTTTCCAAAAGACCTAAAGAGCACCAACAATGCTGCTCAACTTAGTCAAGCTAAGGAGTATTGTCAGCGTGTGACTTCTCAGTATTTTGAATAACGTTTGATCGGGAATAGTGAGCATCTCTTACTGCGCGAAAAGCACCTTTTTGTATCAGCCTATTAATCGCCTTGCTAAGCTTTTCTTTGTGTACAAAAAAATCTGATTTAGTGCTTAATGCGACATAATATTTAGTCGTAAATGGAAACTGGATATTTGCTAACACGACTTTATCCACTAACCCTTTTTGTTTTAACATCGGCAAGGTGCTTTGTTCAAAGTGGGTGAACATATCGGTACGTTCCTTTAACAGCATTTCTATTTTTTGTTCCAGGGATGTGACTCTTACCAAATTTAATCCTACTGAATTAATGAAATTAGAACGAATATCTGGCTTATAGCCGATTGTCGTGCCCATGGTTAATCCATTTAAATCCTCATTGCTTTGATATTTATGATGATTTTTAGCAAGCACATAAATGGCAGTTTTCAATTCTTCATAATGAGGAGAGATATAAACAATCTCGTTATTGGTGTCTATACGCTCTCGGAACCCCACCATAATATCTATTTGGCCATTGCGCAGAGCAAGGATCCGCCGTGCGTAAGGCATAGGTATAATGGATAACTCTAGTTCCATCTCAGTGGCTATCAAGGTTAAATACTTTGCATGTAAGCCGTGTGGAAATTCTGGGGAAATAGAAGAGCGTAATATATTGGTATTAGCTAGCGCCCATGATTGCCATGTAAAAAATAACAATGAAATATAAATTAAATTTATATTTTTCAAATAATTACCTCACTTCTTTTGATGAAAAATATCTTTTGGAGCTGACAACATCAATCGTTATTTTTATGTGAATTGTAACTTCCAAGTTCACTGTTAACCAAATTTAGCTTGCTTAACACTACCATTCAGACAATCAATGGAACAGTATGAACAGACAAAAGTATGGCACAGGATAGTTGGCTGTTAATATTTTTGTTATTGGTTTTTTAAAGGTAATTGCAAAGTATGAATCAACTGTCATTTTCAGGAAAAGTCGCGTTAGTCACGGGTGCCGCAGCGGGTATTGGTGAAATCACTGCAAAGCATTTTGCCCAACGAGGCGCTACCGTCATTGTGAGTGATATTGATGCAGCAGGAGAAGCCGTTGCACAAAGCATCATTGATGCTGGCGGTGAAGCGGTGTTTAAGCAATGTGATGTCAGCAGCACTGAATCAGTAGACGCACTATTCGATTTTATTACATCCAAATATGGCAAATTAGATGCTGCATTTAACAATGCCGGTGTTGATATTGAAGATAGCAAGTTAGCCGACGGTAACATAGATACCTACAACAAGATCATGGATGTGAATGTAAAGGGCGTTTGGTTATGTATGCAAAAAGAAATACAGCTAATGCTGCAATCCGGTGGTGGTGCCATTGTTAATACAGCATCTATCGCAGGCTTGGGCGCCGCACCCACTATGAGCATTTACAGCGCAAGTAAACATGCCGTTATTGGGCTGACTAAATCGGCAGCCATTGAATATGCGAAAAAATCCATTCGTGTGAATGCTGTGTGTCCTGCGGTTATCGATACCGATATGTATCGCAGAGCCCTGCAAGGCGACCCGAAAAAGGAGTTGGCGATCAGTCGACTGCATCCGGTGGGAAGAGTAGGGCACCCGGAAGAAGTGGCTGCTGCGGTTTTGTATTTATGCTCTAGTGACGCGAGTTTCTCAACGGGGGTTGCTTTACCTGTCGATGGTGGCTCAACTGCCATTTAAACAAGTCAGTTAAACTAGCCGGAATATAAAGCCTAATGCTAGGGGGGATCTTTGATTTGCATCAAATGTTTACGCGCTAGGCTTTTAATTTTGACATTCATCCCTTGTATTTGAGTTAACAATTTGTAAACTAATGCTTGGTTAAAAGGAGTGCCAAGTTATTCGTTCCATGAAGTCATTGTTTTATTGTTTGTTATGTTGTGTTTTGATGCTGCAAGGTAGCTTGCGAGCTATGATCAACACTCAACAACTACAAGCGATTCAACAGCAAACATTTGGTGATGTGGAATTAATTTGTACTGGCAAACAAATGAAGTGGGTGTCCTTATCACTGAGTTTTCAAGCCAATCAATTTGTTTACGTAGACGCGCCCGAGCAAGCTCCAGAAGTCAATCATCTTTGTCCTAACGAAACCTTTACCGAACCTAGCCATTTGATAACGACTGCAGGTGTCACCTTGTTGCATCGGTTTGTCAGCTATCGCACTAAAATAGCGCAACTTATTCAGCGTCCATATACTGCTTATCCCTATCAAACCGCTCAGTCTCGCGCCCCACCAATTATCTCTTGAATAGTCATTAAAACAATTTAATACCAGTTAACACTGGTGCCTTGTCATGCATCTAAAAGATGCGATTACGCTTGAGATAATTATGAAAAAAAAGCGCTGTCATTCAGTTAGCAAGACAGTTTTCCCTATTTTGACTGTTTTATGTTTTACCAATCTACATGCTCAACCCTTAGAAACAATTGAAGTTCTGGGGCGCTCAAACACTGAGAGCTTGAGTGCCCAGTTAGCCCCTGAACTTGATACTAGTGCTGACTTTCGCCACAGTTTGACTAAGCTGCCAGGTGTTTCAGTGAATGAAAATGGCGGTATTACGGCAATACCACAATATCGAGGCTTGTTTGGTAATCGGGTCTCTGTTCAGATCGATGGGGCGGAAATAGCCGGTGCCGGACCCAATGCAATGGATTCGCCACTATCACATGCGATGCCAAAACCCGTATCAATATTAACGGTTTATCGCGGAATTTCGCCTGTGTCAGTGGGAGCCGAAACGCTCGGTGGCGCCATCTCCATCGATACAGGCTTACAGTCACGCTTTTCAGAACAAGGAACATGGAATTCCAAGTTGTCTTTGCACACTCGCGGCGACCGGGACGCTGATCATGCCTCGGCCTACGTTGGATACGCAAACAGGGCATTTTTTGTCAGCGTTAATGGCATAGATCAAAATCAAGTTGGGGCCCAAGATGGCCGCGGGATCGAAATACCCAATAACTTCTATGCACGTCATGGTTACGGGACGGATATAGGGTTTCGCTATGGCGACCACAGTTTTAGTGGTACTTACCAAAAAATAAAGACACAAGAAAGTGGTACCCCGGCACTCGCTATGGACATCGATTATATTGCAGCAAATTGGTATCGATTTCATTATGACTTTCAAGGAAGCAATCAGGATACAAATGATATTCAAATTGCCTTGTCAGTGTATGGCAATCAAAATCAACATGGCATGAATAACTATACGTCACGGCCACTTGCTAGCATGATGATGGCTCGCGAAAACCTCGTTGATAGTGTGTCTCGTGGCTACAAAGGTCAAGTTAAATACGCCAGTGGTTTAGGACATATAACAAGTGGGTTACACTGGGATGAAACCGAGCACAACTCTACCATTAGTAATCCTTTGATGGGTAGCCTACAAATTAACAATTTCAATCAAGTTAAACGCGCTCGTCAGAGCTTATTTGTTGAGTGGCAATCTGAGTATGAAAATACCTCAGTCAAGTTAGGCGCAAGATATACACAAGTCGATTCCCAAGCCGGTGAGGTTGCTAACTCTATGGCGATGATGAATCCAAACATTGCAACAATTGTCGATCGTTTTAATCAATCTAACAGAGCGGCAGACCACAGGTTTATCGATATCAGTGCTCACTTTAATGGTGATATTAATAAGCAGGTAAGTTGGCACGCATCCCTCGCACATAAAAACAGGGCGCCGAGTTATACTGAGCTTTATGTTTGGTTGCCGCTAGGGATCTCTGCCGGTTTAGCGGATGGGCGAAATTACATCGGAAATTTAGCATTAAAAGAGGAATCAGCAAATCAATTAGATGTTGGCATGTCCTTCATCAACAAAAATATCACTATTTCACCTCGACTGTTTTACCAATCTATTGATGATTACATCCTTGGTGAACTATCGACGGATCCCTTGGCAAACATGATTTCAACCATGATGTCGGGCCGTGCTCCCTTACAATGGCAAAATACTGATGCGACCTTGTGGGGAACGGATATTTTGCTGAATGCCCAACTGACTCAAAACCTGAGTCTTGATATGGCAGCTACATGGGTCCGAGCCAAGCGGGATGATATCAATCAACCACTATATCGAATCGCGCCAGCCACTTTATCGACCTCGTTACGTTGGCAGTCAGAAGCGTGGCTGGCTTCAATCGAGTCTGAGCTAGTTGCTCCTCAAATGCAGGTGTCAAATTTACAGGATGAAATCCCGACAGCCGGCTATGGCTTGATCCATCTATTGCTTCAATATCACTTAAATGAGCATATCAAAATGACCTTAAACGTAGATAACCTGTTGGACAAAAGTTATCAATCTCACTTAAGTGGCGTTAATCGCGTCAATGGTGCTGAAGTGATGGCCGATGAACGATTGTACGCGACGGGCCGAGAGATTAGCGCAGCAATTAGTCTCACTTGGTAGTCAATTGGAGCTCGTTGTTTTTTGCTGCTTCTGCACGGGTTTATGGGCAGCAACGACACCACAATCGCGCTTGATTATTAAAGTGCGTTAAAACTCGTTGCAAAAGCATACAACAAAAGTCAAAGGCATCCATTCTAAGAGGGACAGCGCCGCTTGTCCCTCTTTTAACACTCCTTCTTCTGCATGAGTCACTAGTGAATTAATAGACAAGGGGCAAGTTGCTGAATTAAGCTAGTTCAAAGCCATAAAATATAGGAACGGATTACCATGGATTTTAGTCTGACTGATGCGCAAATAGCGCTGCAAAAACAGACCAAAGAGTTTGCTCTACAAGAGCTCGGCCAAGACCTTATCGAGAAAGATCGAGTCAGCGCCGTTGAATCAATGGATTGGAAGCAAGATTGGGATAAATGTGCACAATTTGGTGTATTTGCTTGGAATATGCCCAAGCAGTATGGTGGCCAGGGAATGGACACGGTGTCAACAATCTTAGCCTTAGAAGCACTTGGTTATGGCTGTGCTGACAATGGGTTAACACTAGGCATCAATGGCCAGCTTTGGGCAGCACAAGAGCCTATTTTAACGTTTGGTAATCAGCAACAAAAAGATCACTACTTACCGCAAATGGCAAAAGGCCAGTGTTTAGGCGCCCATGCAATGACAGAGCCCGAGCACGGCTCAGATTCCTACAATATGACCACTCGTGCTGAGAAAACCCCAGAAGGTTATGTACTTAATGGCCATAAAACCTACATCGGGCTAGCGCCTGCCTGTGATATGGCTGTGGTATTTGCGGTGACGGATCCCTCTGCTGGTCAGTGGGGAATATCTGCATTTCTAGTTGATGCAGATACCCCAGGTTTTATCCGCTCAGCACCACAACAAAAAATGGGCTTAAGAACATCACCAATGGGCGAATTGTTTTTTGAAAACTGCCACATTCCCGATACCGCACTTTTGGGAACAGAAGGGGCGGGGGTGAGTGTTTTTCAGCACACCATGGTTTGGGAAAGAAGCTTTATTTTATGTAGTCATGTGGGTTCAATGCAGCGCCAACTGGATGAATGCATAGCCTATGCTAAAAAACGCAAAGCCTTTGGTAAGTCGATAAGTCAGTATCAATCAGTGTCTAACCGCATTGCGAATATGAAACTGCGCTTAGAAACGGCAAAACTATTGATGTACCGCTGCGCCAGTCTGCTAGACAAAAAGACCTGTACGGCCTCCGAAGCTGCTATGGCAAATCTGCACATTGCCGAATCCTTTGTTGAATCGAGTATGGATGCAATTCGTATACATGGTGGCAAAGGCTACTTACCTGAATATGGCATAGAACGAGATCTAAGAGACGCAATGGGCGGTGTTATATACTCAGGCACATCGGATATCCAGCGGCAGGTTATCGTGCGAATGTTGGGACTTTGAGCCGTTTGGCTGCAGCCGAACGGTGCCTCAATACTAATGACTTGCTGAAATTGGTATAAGCACAACAGGAACACATGAAAATCTGAGGCTAGGCATTAGATGATACAAAAACTTGAAAATTCTAAACAACATGTTGCCAATCAAATTTTTCACGTTTTTCAAAACTCCTATCCCATTGAAGCAAAATTGATTAATGCGTCAAATTTTCCGCCTCTTGCAAGAAGTGCAAGAAATGTAAAAGCGGCGAAAACACTATTTTACGGCTTTTATGAAAAAGGGGAGCTCGCTGGTGTTATTGAGGTTAGAACAAGAGGTCAAAACTTGGAAATTGACAGTTTAACGGTTGAACCAAAGCATTTTAAAAAAGGTATCGCAGGTCGTTTGATTAATCATGTTTTAGATGCGTTTGAGTATAGTAGAGCTGTTGTAGAAACGGCTGCAGGAAATGAGCCTGCCATTAATTTATACAAGAAGCACGGTTTTGTTGAGTACAAGCGCTGGACGCCTTCTCACGATATTAAAAAAGTGGCCATGTCATTAGAAAATACACTCTGAGTCATAGCTACACTAAAAGAGACTAGGGGGGGCACATATCCTCTTCGCTCACACCGACTGATTTTGTGTTTCTTGGTACAGCGTTACTTAATTAGAAAAGCACTAATTGTATGAAATACTCCAGCAAAAAGTGATACAGGCGTTTAATTTATAACACTATTTTTTACTTTAAAATGGGTTTGCAGTTTGGTCTGGTGAATACTTGTGCTAGGGTTTTTAAAAAAATAATGGATTGTTAATTGAAGCTTAAAAACGTTGCGGACATCTATCCTTTGTCGCCCATGCAAGAAACTATGCTGTTTCATGCTGTCACTCGTCTGCATCCGAAGTCTTCTGCCCATGAGGGAGCTGGCGATGATACCTTGTTTAATCAAGTTCATTATTCAGTGACAGGCGCGTTAGATGTCGAACGTTTACAAAACAGTTGGCAGTATGTGCTGCAGCTCAATGCGTCACTTAGAACTGGATTTGTTTTTGAAGGACTTAAACAACCTCAGCAAATTGTTCGTCAGCATTTGACCTTTCCCTTTGTTTTTAACGATTTATCAAACTTTTCCGCCGAGCAACAAAACGAAGAGCTAAAAAACAGCTTGATTCAAGACCGCCTTAAAGGGTTCGATCCCCAAAAGCCACCTTTAATGCGCGTTACTCTGATACGTTTTCGTACTGATTTTTATCACCTTATTTGGAGTAGTCATCATTTGGTGTTTGATCGCTGGTGTATCCCCATTTTATTTGAGCAGTTAACTCATGCTTATGAAAAAAATGAGGGTGCTGATAGCACCAAAGTCGCGCAAAACCAACAGTCCATGGTTCAATATAAACAATATATTGCTTGGCTCAAAAAACAAGACAAGCAAAAGGCGTCTACTTTTTGGGGGAAGCGGCTTGCAGGCTTTGATAAACCCTCAAGATTAACGTCATTGTCTGGTTCCGATTCATTCGATGCACAACCAAATCATTATCAACGGCTACTATCGACTCATTGTTACCAGTCAATGAAAGCATTTTGTCAGCAAAATACCTTAACCTTAGCAACACTTGTGCAAGGTGCTTGGACAATACTGCTACATGAATATACGCAACAAGCCGATATTATGTATGGCGTGGTGGTGTCTGGTAGACCTAGCCATATACCTGATATAGAGAGAATTGTTGGCTCATTTGTCAATAACTTACCAATGCGTTCAAAGCTGGATGGTTCGCAGACGGGCATTTCTTGGCTTAGAGATATTCAACGGGAAAGTGTTCGCCAGACTCAACATGATTACATCGGGCTTACTGAGCTGCATCAGTATACATCTCTCAATGAAAGCGATGAATTGTTTGATAGTATTTTATTGTGGCTAGCGCCTACTCAAACAAGCGTGCTTGACGGTCTGGATTGGCACCCTGTTTCAGCCGACTCGCACACGGGATTCGCGTATACCTTAAGTATTGAACAATTAGATGAATCACTGCGTTTGTCGGGTGATTTAAATAAAAATGCAAGTTTGCCTGTTCCCCATGCAACTTTGTTTGATCGTCTGGAGTACATCCTAACTACCTTGGTTAATCTAACCCAACATACGACATTGCTTGATTTAGGAGTGCGCACCGCATCGTCAACGAGTATTAGCTCAATATCAAATATTGAGCCCAGAGTTGGTGAAAATGACGTTAAAGCGGGTAAAGGTCGCGAAAAGTCACAAGTTGCTGCGCTGCAAGAGTACCTTCGTTATGAGTGGCAGCAATTATTGGGTACTGATAATGTTGATTTGGATGATGACTTTTTTGATTTGGGCGGCAATTCGCTGAAGGCGGCACAATTGTTGAAACGAGTCGAGATGGTTGAACACAAATCGATTCCATTATTGTCACTATTTCAAGGTCGAACGATACGAGGCATGGTTGACATTATTGTTAATCAAAGTTGGCCAGTTAGCAGCCAAATTGCTATGCCAATTAAAAAGCAGGGCAGTCAAGCGCCGTTGTTTTGTATTGCCTCGCCAGAGGTGAATACAATTGGCTATGCAAATTTGGCCCATTATTTAGACGCGGATAGATCTATTTATGTGCTGCAAGGTCCGCCGGATAAAGACAAGGTTACAGAACTGCATGCGGACCAAATACCTGACCTAGCCAGCGACTATATTAAAGAGATGGAGACAATTCAACCCCAAGGTCCCTATCATATTTTAGGGATGTGCACGGGCGCGCAAATTGCCATCGAAATGGCAAGAATGGTCGAAGAAAAACAGCAGTCTCTCGGTTTTTTAGGGGTGGTTAATACCTGGGCGTTTTACACCGTGACACGCTGGTATCGTTTACAAAAACTGCGCAATCGCCTGACGTATTACAAAGGCCGCATTGCGGGAAGATCTGTTTCACAGCTGCGCACTGAGTTGGCACAAAAACGGCAACGAAAAAAGCAGGTTGCCACAACGCCATTAGTCACCCAGAGCTCAGCCAAGGTCAAGCAAGTCAGTCTTGCTGATAATAATCAACATGAAGACTATTATTCTATTATTGATGACGTGGGATGGACGCATTTATTACCACCACTTCGCAAAGTGAAACAGACAATGACGGTTTTTCGGTTAAAGCAACAACCATATTGGCGATTAAATGACCGTGCATTAGGTTGGAATAATCAATGTGAAACAACACACGTTATTGATCTTGATGGAACCAGTCATATGGCGATTATGCGAGAACCCCACGTGAAAGAGTTAGCTGAAAAACTGGCACAATGCATCGAAACTTAGGCGCGACAGTTTGGCCGAAAGTCTCAGCAGTGTAAAAGCACTGGATGAAATAAATTAGGATAATAAAAAGGAAAATAGCATGGTTCGTCGGCAATTAATGAATTGGAATATATTGCTTTGCTTGTTTGTTTTAATAGCAAGCGCCGGTGCAACAATCAAGGCGCATGCTCATGCGATGGAGCAAAGTTATATATTCCTGAGTATTAGCGATACGTCGATTGATGGTCGCCTGGAGATGACCATTGAGGATCTCAACAATGCCATGAATTTGTCATTACCATTGGATAAATCCGTTACCCAAGCGCAAATTCAGCCCCACATTGAGGATATAAAAGCTTACTTTGATCAACACATCTCCATGGGGTTCCGTGATGGTATAAAGCTCGATGATTTCTTTTTACACAGTATTCCCGCCTCACAATATATTGCGATAAATTTTGGTTTCGAAAATGTAGAGACTATTCCTGAATACATTGATTTTACGTACAGCGTACTTTTTGACAAAGACAGCAATCATTTAGGCATGGTTATAATTGAAAATGATTGGCGTGCCGGCGTGTTCAATGATGAAGCTAATGTCGCACTTATTTTCAAACCAAGTAATACTAAAAAACGCTTGGATCTGACTGATGCAACCGTGATGCAAGGGTATTGGGAAATGCTCAAGTTAGGTATCCATCATATTCTTGAGGGGATCGACCATGTGCTGTTTCTTATTGCATTATTATTGCCTGCGGTAGTGGTGCGTGCCCACCGGGAATGGCAGCCGGCACCGCAGTTTTATCCAGCATTTATTTATGTTGTAAAGGTAGTCACTGTCTTTACGCTGGCCCATACCATCACCTTAAGTGCCGCGACATTGGGCGTGCTTTCACTGCCTTCTCGGCTGGTGGAATCGATCATCGCCATATCTATCGCGATTGCAGCGTTAGATATTCTATATCCGGTGTTTAGAGGCCGTATTTGGTTAATTGTGTTTGTGTTTGGCCTGTTTCACGGGTTTGGGTTTGCCAGCGTGTTAGCTGAATACAATATTCCTGATAGTTACCTGACATGGTCACTCTTGTCTTTCAACCTGGGCGTTGAAGTTGGGCAAGTGGCGATCATCTTAGTGGTTTTCCCAATCTTATATTTGTTACGCCAGTTTGCTATTTATCAATTGTTATTTTTAAAAGCTGGCGCGAGCTTGCTGATACTGGTTTCACTTTACTGGTTCATTGAACGTGGATTTGAAATCGATTTGCCCGCAGGCGCTGTGATGAATTGGTTTCTAGCTTTGTTGGGAATTGCTTAATGCTCTTTAACAATGCCTGGGAAAGCTAACCGATGCCTTTTCTCATCCATCAATACCTAGAACATCATGGCCGAAATCAAGTTGATGCTGAAGCGGCAGTTTGCCTAGATGACACTCTAAGTTATGGACAATTGGATCACAAAGCGAACCAGTTGAGTACGGTGTTGTTAACTCATTTGGTAAAAAAAGGCGACCGAGTGGGAATATACCTGGACAAGTGCATTGATATGCCCGTGGCTATCTACGGTATTTTAAAGTCGGGCGCTGCGTATGTTCCCCTTGATCCTAGTGCACCAATACAAAGGCTGAGTGAAATCATCAATGATTGCGGCATTCAAGTTGTGATCAGCGGGAATAGTAAGGCTAAAAAACTCGCTCAGTTAAAATCACAAGGCCACCAATCCTTGTTAACGATTGGACCAGATAATCGTTTCAATCTAGATGCAAATATCGATTGGGATCACGTTTACACAACACAACCCGATTTATCTTTATCACCGCATATTATCGAAAGTGATTTGGCGTATATCATTTATACGTCGGGCTCAACGGGCAAACCTAAGGGGATAATGCATACCCACCATAGTTGCTTGTCCTACTCTCGATGGGCTGCAACTGAATATCAACTTAATGTCACCGATCGCTTGGGCAATCATTCGCCGCTGCATTTTGATATTTCCATATTTGATTGGTTTGCTGGGGTGGTAGCGGGATGCTGCACTATCATTATACCGGACGAATATACTAAGTTTCCGGCAAGTTATGCACAATTGATCAGCGAAAGTCACATGACAGTGCTATTCACGGTTCCTTTTGCATTGATTCAGTTGTCACTGCGCGGGGCTATGGAACAACACAATATGAACAAGCTGCGCTGGGTTATTTTTGGCGGTGAGCCTTTTCCAATTAAACATTTGGCAGCGATTATGGCGCAACTCCCAAATGCCGCATTCGATAACATGTATGGACCTGCAGAAGTCAATGGTTGCACCCACTTTACCATTAAGCACCTTGAAGCCCGCGCACAAACCATCCCGATCGGTCCGATCAACCAAATTTCAAATGCCCTTATTGTTGATGAAAATGATCAAGCCGTTGATGTGGATAGCATTGGCGAATTACTTGTGCGTACGCCATCTATGATGCAAGGTTATTGGGGTAGGGCAGAGTTAAACGAGTCGGCGTTTTATTATTACAAACCATTTAGTGGTTTAGATAATCACTATGCCCAGCGCTATTATCGAACCGGTGATTTAGTCAGTTGCTCAAGCAATGGTGATATGTGGTTTATCGGTCGAAAAGATCGGCAGATCAAAATAAGAGGATATCGGGTTGAGTTAGATGAAATAGAAGCGCAACTCGTATCCAATGATTTGGTCGAGGAGGCAGCAGTATTTAGTGTCAAATTCGACGATGAACCACTGCAAATCCATGCCAAAGTAACGTTGAAAAGCGCTTGTGAAAATGCAACTAAATTAATTTTGGTGGCATTGAAGCAGTGTTTGCCCAGTTATGCGATGCCTGCAAAGTTGACCGTGGTTGAATTCTTTCCCCGAACTACCTCAGGCAAAATAGATCGAACTTATTTGACTAAACTGGCCATCGAGCAGACTGTAGATATAGTGTCGCCAAAAACCAAACCATGAATATGGAAATCAGCAAGGAAAACCAATGACATCGTTAGCTAAACAAGCAATTATTGATGATTTACTCACCTACATTAATGAAGAACTGTATGAAGATGGCACTACCGTTGATGTTGACGATGACTTGTTACTTGATATTGGAATGGATTCGTTGTCGCTAATGCTGATGGTGGGTTTCATTGAATCACAGTTTGAGCTTTCTATTGAACCGGCACAAATAACCATCACCCATTTTCGTAGCGTCGATATCATCAGTGATTTCTTGCTATCACTTAAGTCATCATAGAATGCGAGAGTAACGCAAAGTGAACTCTATTTTGAGCGACAAATATGTCAGTTTTGCACTGTCGAGCAGCCAAACTGCCATTTTAACCGGGCAAAAGCTGCAGCCAACTGATCCCTTATACAACATGATCATGTGTTTTTCGATTAATGGAAAACTCGACGTTGATGTATTTCAAAGGGCGTTTAAACAACTGGTGAATGCTTGTGATGCGCTTCGCACTGTCATTGATGACGCTGATAACAATAAGCCGCAACAACGAGTTTTTAATGCGGTTGAGGTTGATTTACCTTTGGTTGATTTGTCGCAGCTGGCAAATCCCAGCCAAGGGCTAGATAAATTCATCGCTGAACACAAATATAAGCCATTTGATTTGTCTGACCTGTTATACGACTCAGCGTTGTTAAAAGTCTCAGATGAGCAATTTGTTTGGTACCTCAATCAACATCATATCGCCACTGATGCTTGGTCTATGAAAGTGCTCTTCGACAAGTTACAAGAATTGTATCTGTTAGGTTTAGAAGAGGTTGACACTGCGGGAACTAACCAGAAAGAAGTTTTGCCAAGTTTTGAGCAATATGTCGTTGCCGAGCAACAAAAACGTGACTCGAAAGCATTTCAAAGAGCCAGTAATTATTGGTACAAACAATCAACCTTTCCATTTTCTAGCGCACAGTTTTACGCGCCCAATATTCGCCCTCGAACAGGTAAAACACGGCGCATTGATTTGAATTTTGGTGCGCGCAGATCAGAAAAGTTGCGGGAATTGGTTGCCTCCAGGTTTCCTGCATTGTCAGATGATATGGCCATCATGCAAGTGTTCAGCACCTTGTTAATGACTTATCTGTTTCGTCTTAGTGGTCAACAACATGTGTCTATTGGCACCCCCGTGCATAGCAGACGCACTGAAGCCTTGCGCAAAACCACGGGTCTGTTAATTAGTTTGTTTCCACTGCAAGTACAAGTTGAAGAGGATGAAACCTTTGCCTCGCTGTATCAAAAAGTGGCAAAGGCGAATCAAAACTTATTGATCAACGCGTTGCCTGGATCGGGAGATGTGAACATTGCTGGTGCATTTGATGTTGTGCTTAATTATCTCCCGTCACGTTTTGGTAATTTTGCTGGTATCCCAACCAAGACCACATGGCATCATGCCGACTGCGGCGATCGCAATCATTTGCTTCGCTTACAAGTACAAGATCTCAATGACGACGGCGAATTTAAATTATGCTTTGACGCCAATGAGGATAAGTTTGATCAACAAAGCCAAAGGGACTTGTGCAAGCATTTTTTGTTGCTGGTGGATGCGTGTTTCGACAATGCTGATTGTAAAATAATTCAACCGAGTTTGGTCGATGAAGAGCCACTTGTTTGTCAGCGCAACATAGATACAAAAAAACATCTCAATGATGATCAAGGTCTGCTGTTACCCGCCCTTGAGCGCGCGGCACAAAAATTTGCCGACGAAGTTGCGGTTCAGCAAGGAACAGATTTTCTCTGCTATCAAGAGCTGGCTGAGCGAAGTCGCTCGTTTGCGCAACTTTTGGTATCAAAAGGAATTCATCGTGGTGATGTGGTTGGGGTTATGCTCGACCGCTCTATTAATGCTGTGATTGCCATTCAAGGGATACTCAAGGCCGGTGCTGTGTTTTTGCCATTGGAGTGTGATTACCCCATATCGCGTATTGAATTTATGTTGGCTGATGCGCAAGCAAAATTAGTTGTTGTGGATCGCATCAGCAAAACAAAAGCGATTACTTTCAACACCGTTAATATCGACGATTTTTCCAAAACGCAAATAGCGGGAGTTTATCCACTTCCAGAGATCCATGGCAATGATAGGGCCTATCTTATCTATACCTCTGGTTCCACTGGTAAACCCAAGGGAGTGGCCGTATCTCATCAGGGGCTGGGCAACTATATCGACTGGGCACAAGCGTATTACCTTGAGGGACAAAGTTTATCTTTCGCGCTCTTTTCGTCATTATGTTTTGACCTAACAATCACCTCTTTGTTTGTGCCCTTGGTATCAGGAGGGAAGTTAGTTGTTTATTCTTCAATTAATGAGTCGTCATCATCACTTATCTATTCTGTTATCGAAGACACTTTAGTCGACGTGATAAAACTCACACCGGCACATTTGGCGCTTATTCAAACCCATGATTATGCTCATTCCCGTCTTAAAAAGCTGATCGTCGGGGGAGATGATTTTAAAACCGAGCTTGCTCATCAATTTTCACGCTTCTTTGCTGGTCAAATCGATATTTATAACGAATATGGGCCTACTGAGGCCACTGTTGCCTGTACTGTGCATCAATATAATCCGGCACAAGATAAATCTGTTTCAGTCCCCATTGGTTTACCGATTTCCAATTGCGGAATTTTTATTCTTGATAATCACCTTAATCGTGTGCCTGTTGGGGTAATAGGTCAGATTTATATTGGTGGCAAAGGCCTAGCTGAAGGGTATCTAAATAGGCAAGCACTGACACAAGAATGTTTTATCCAAAACCCTTATCAGCCTGGCAATTTAATGTATCGCAGTGGTGATCTCGGTTTCATTAATGAGCAAGGTGTTATTGAGTGTGTGGGTCGTGTAGATCAGCAAGTTAAAATAAATGGTGTGCGCATCGAGACAGGCGAAATAGAGTCTGCCATGCTAACTTTGGAGGGCATTACCGATGTGGTGGTAGATGTGTCAGAGCATGTCTCTCAACATGATCATAGCGACTTTACACAGCACTGTGTAAATTGTGGTTTAGAAGCGAGTCACCCTAGTGCGCAATTGGACGACACCCAAACATGCCGATTGTGTCGAATCTACTTGAATCAACAACAACAGGCGCAAGCGTACTTTAGCACGCTTGGGGAATTGCAAAACTGGATTGACAAAATTAGCCGTGACGCGCCAAACAAACAAGATTCTATTATGCTACTCAGTGGTGGTAAAGATAGTAGCTATGCGCTTTGTAAACTAGTCGATATGGGGCTAACGCCCTTGGTTTTCACTTTGGACAATGGCTATATCTCGGAAGGTGCAAAAGCCAATGTGAGGCGTCTGGTGGACCGCCTAGGTTTAGAGCTTATCGAGGCGAGTACGCCGGCCATGAATGATATTTTTAAGGACAGCCTGACGCGCTTTAGCAATGTCTGTAATGGCTGTTTTAAAACCATTTATACTCTGAGTATGAAAATTGCCCGTGAGCGCGGGATCAAGGTAATTTGCACCGGCTTATCTCGGGGGCAAATATTTGAAACCCGAGTGGCACATCTGTTCCAACAAGGTTGTTTTGATTCCAACACCATCGATCAGCGTATTATTGATGCTCGCAAGGCGTATCATAGAACTAATGACATCGTCGCTAATCGTCTTGATGTTAAAGTGTTCGACGATGACAGTATTTTTGAAGAAATCCAGTATCTGGATTTTTACCGATACACAGATGTGACCTTGGATGAGATGTATGACTATCTTAATAATATCGCCCCCTGGATACGGCCTAGTGATACTGGTCGATCGACCAACTGTTTAATAAATGATGCTGGAATTTATATCCATAAAAAGGAGCGGGGCTTTCATAATTATTCTTTGCCTTATAGCTGGGATGTTCGACTTGGACACAAACAACGAGATGCGGCTCTTGAAGAGTTAGATGATGAAATTGATGTCAGCAAAGTCGAAAAAATCTTAGGTGAAATTGGCTATCAAAGCGAAAATGTCAGCACTGAATTGAGTCAAAAAAATCATCTTATTGGTTATTATGTAGCGCCCGCTGAGATACTAAAAAATACCCTACAAAAACACCTATCCCATAGTTTGCCTAAAGAGTTTATTCCCCATCAATTTGTATGGATGCAACAACTTCCCCTTACCGCAAATGGTAAAGTGGATCGTAAATCATTACCGCAACCTCGCATGAGTCGTCGCGATCTTCGGGTGGACTATGCTGCGCCAGAATCAACTGAGCAAAAAGTTATTGTGTCATTATGGCAACAAATTTTAGGCATCGAGGAAGTCGGGATTGATGATAATTTCTTTGACTTGGGGGGCGATTCAATTGTCAATATTCAAATTGTAGCGGCGTGCAGAAAACAGGGTATTGATTTAACCCCGCAACAGATTTTTGATTATCCGACAATTCGTGAATTATCAAAAGTGATAGGGACAATCGTCAATATTCGAGCGACACAAGGTGAGGTGACAGGGGAGTTTGCACTCTTACCCAGTCAGAAGCGCTATTTATCTGGTCATCCGGTTACGCCAAGTCGGTTTAGCCAAGTTGTGGTGCTGGATGTCAAAAATGTTATCGAAAAGAGGATTTTACAGGAAAGTCTTGTAAAACTGCTCAAACAGCATGATGGTTTACGCACATTATTGGCGTTTAACAACAATGTTTGGCAGCAAAACATGGTATCCAGCGACAATGCCTGTGTGCATGTGGAAACATCGATTGTGCGCGTTTCAGATGATTTCGGTTGGTCACAAATTATTGATGAAACGATGAAACATTTAACCCTGAAACTGGACTTGGTTAAGCCGCAACTGGTTGCCTTGAGTGTCTTGCATGATGAGGTTTCCAAAACAAATAAATGGGTTTTGGTTATCAATCATTTGGTTTGTGACGGTGTCTCTTGGTGGATACTTTTAAACGATCTTGAGTCTTGTATTACTAGTTTAAAAAACGATAAGGAAATTTCACTACCTGAAAAAACCTGTTCGTTGATTCAATGGCGCGATGGTTTAAACCGCTTTGCTGATTCACCAAAAATGCAACAGCAAAAGCACTACTGGGACGAGATTGATTTGCAATCTGGATTATTAATTAATGAGCCCAAGCTCAATCAACAAGTACAAAAAACTAAACCGGTTTGTTTAGTTTCTCGCCTTGACGAAAATTATACTGGCAATCTGTTGAATGACATTCCAAAGAGTTTGGGCGTGCAAATTCAAGACGTGATTTTAACAGCATTAGTTCACGCATTATTTGATCATTTTAGCGCTTTAAAAATTAAAATCGATATTGAGGGGCATGGCAGAGAAGAGCTAATTGAAGGGCTTAACACGTTGCGAACGGTTGGATGGTTTACCAGTTTATATCCACAATTGTTTGCACGAGATACGCTTAGTTTTGACGGTCATGATATGAATCGCATGAAACAGTGGCAACGCACTGTACCGTCGAATGGGGCGGCTTATGCTTTGCGACCATCACAGGGTGATAACATGCCTTCAGAGCCCACCTCCCAAGTGTTGTTCAACTATATGGGGTTGTGGGAAAAAACGTTGGCACCAGACTCAATGTTTCGCTTTAATCAGCCAATAAAAGCGTCTTTTGGACAAAACAACAATGAATATTTGCTTGAATGTAATGCAATGATCTTTGCGAAACAGCTAGAAGTAACATTTGATTTGGATATTCAACGTCTAGGAATTACTGCAGAACAATTTATTAATACCTTCGAGAATAAATTAATCGCTTTGATTGAAGCGGGGTTGGGTGAAGATTTGGCTGGATTTACACCATCTGATTTTCCATCTGCAGATGTGAATCAACAAGATCTAGACGATATATTTGCCGAATTTGGTGAAGACGAATAATAAGAGAATGGAATGAATACCAAGCCAACTAACAAAAAGAATATCGAGGCTATTTATCGTTTGTCGCCATTGCAAGAGGGAATACTCTTTCATTGCTTGAAAGCGCCCAATGATGGATTTTATCACCAGCAATTTAGTTGTCGGTTGGATGGACTCTCCTCAGCTCAGCAATGGCAGGATAGTTGGCAAAATATTATCGATACACACCCAATTTTGCGCACTTTTTTTACTTGGGAGAAGCGCGATCAACCACTGCAGATTGTGCGAGAACGGGTAAGCGCTCATTGGCAAAATGAAGATTGGTGCCAAGATAGTGAATCCTCGATTGAGCAAAAGTGGCTGGCGTTAAAACAAAGCGACCGTCAACAGGGCTTTGATCTAGCTAAAGCGCCTTTGATTAGATTCCAGCTAATCCAAGTGGCAGAACAATCTTATTTGTTTTTGTTGAGTTTTCATCACATTATTTTGGATGGCTGGTCGCAGCGCTTGTTGTTTGAACAAGCGTGTTTGGATTATCAAAATTCTAATCAATCTAGGTTTGCGGCGCCAAAATTCGAAGAGTATATAAAGTGGCTATCGCAACAAGATGTTGATTCGTCTAAGCGATATTGGCAAAGCAATCTTAGTGATTTTAAAACAAAAACGTATATCTCCGATCACTTGGTGCCAAGTAGCGAATTAAAAACCGGTCACAATGTTCAGCATTTGCAGCTTGAGCAGTCGTTAGTTAAGCAGCTTAAATTGCTAGGCAGCAAACATCATTTAACACTGAATACGCTATTAGTTGGCGCGGTATCTTTGATGCTGTCCAGCTACACTAGAAGCAATGATCTTGTGTTTGGTACCACAACGTCCGGACGGCCGGTTGATCTAACTGATAGTGACAAGATCGCGGGGCTATTCATTAATACGATCCCAATGCGTGTGACCATTGATGATTCCCAATTGACATTGGAATGGTTGCAGTTGTTGCAGCGTCAGCAGTCAAACAATATTGAGCATGGCCATTTAGGGCTGAACCAGATCCAGCATGTTAGTGATGTTCCCGGCGGAACGGCGCTATTCGATACCCTATTAGTGGTTGAGAACTTACCCGTAGGTCAAAATACACAAGGCAGCGCTCTTGACGTTAGCAACGAGACCTACGATGAGTATAGTCACTACGACCTAGCCATCATTGTGGACCTGGCGCAGGGTATTGAACTGATTGCCGTGCACAGCAATGCCTCAGTAAGTGAGCAGCAAGCACAAGATATAATTGAGGTGGTGTCCTTTTTATTAAGCCAAATGATCAATGCCATCTCTCAACCTCTTTCCCATTTTTCGTTTTTACCCACTAGTCAGCGCAACTTATTGGCTAGAGAGGAAGAATATACCCAGGTTGCAGATACAGCGCTAACCGCTATCCATCAATATGTAGAGCAATTAAGTACGAAAAGCCCAGATAAAATAGCCATTCTCAGCTATCAAAACGATATGCAAGTATCGAGTACTTATCTCGCCCTTAATCGTAGGGCTAATCAACTTGCCAGATACCTGCATCAAAAAGGGTGTCAACAAGGAAGTCTCGTGGGAATATTGCTTGATAAAAGCATTGACTATGGGGTGAGTGTGTTAGCCGTGTTAAAATGCGGTGCTGCTTATGTTCCCTTAGATCCGGATTATCCAAATGAGCGGATCCTGCAAATATTAAATGATATGGGCAAGCAGTCCGCCTATTTATTGACCTCCCAAGCCCATTGTTTTGATCAGGCTAAAGCCAGTATCCAAACAATGTGTATCGACCAGTTAACTGAACAAATAGATAGATTAGAATCAAATGATTTGCATCTTCAAGTTTCCCCCGATTCACTGGCCTATGTTATTTACACCTCTGGATCTACTGGCGTGCCAAAGGGGGTTATGGTCTCTCATCAAGCATTGATTAACTCAACATTTGCTCGCAATTATTATTATACCAGCTCGCCAAAACGATTTTTACTCATGTCATCGATGGCAACGGATAGTTCCATTGCTGGTTTTTATTGGACGCTAGGGACAGGTAATACACTAGTACTGCCGAAAATGCGTGCGGAGCAAGACATGTTGGGGTTATCCGATATGATTGGCCGTGCACAGGTTAGTCATGTTTTGTGTATTCCCAGTTTGTATCAAGTTATGTTAGATAGCTGTCCTGCCTCAATGTGGGATCCCCTTCAAACTGTTATTGTCGCCGGTGAGGCATGCCCTGCGAGCCTTATTTCTGCTCACCAAACCCAGCACCCAAAAGTGCGTCTTTTTAATGAATACGGGCCGTCTGAGTATACTGTTTGGGCGACAGTTTGTTGTTTGGATGATTGGCAACTTCATCAGCAGGTGCCGATAGGTGGACCGATTGCCAATACCCAAGTTTATGTGTTGGATGAACTGGGAAGAGAAGTACCACGAGGTGTGGTTGGAGAATTGTACATTGGTGGTTTGGGATTAGCAGATGGTTATCACTATTTGAACAGCAAAACAGATGAAGTCTTTGTGGCCAATCCGTTTTACCGAGATCATAATCCAGCCCATTCTCCTAGGCTCTATCGGACCGGAGACTTAGTTCGATATTGCGACAATCATAATCTTGAATTTATTGGCCGTGCAGACAACCAATTTAAAGTTCGGGGATTTAGAATTGAACCTGAAGAAATAGAGGCCGCTTTGCTTCGAAACCCCAGTGTTAAACAAGCAGTGGTTTTTGTTAAAACCACACCAGCGTTGTCTGGTCATTTAACCGATCAGGATTTAGCGACCAAATTGAGTCAGTTAAATGACTCCACGGTAGATAAAATTATCCAGCAAGTTAGTCAGGAGCATGATCGATGAAAAATGTGAGCCGCTCCAAAAGGTTTATAACATGACAAAACGAATCAAACGTTTACCTGATTTTGATTTAACCTTGCAGATCAAAAACGGCGAATACATTAAAACCCCAAGGGATTATCAACGCAATTGGCTGCTTAATCGAAGTATGAATGAATTTGCCCACGATGTGATTGCCCTTGATAGCCTGGCACAGAAATTCGTAAAAGGTTCAGTGGTGCAGGGAATGGAAGATAGAACGCAGGCACATTTAGACGATATGGAAATCATGGAAGATTGGCAGATTCCGGTGATGAAAGCCATGGCAAAGGAAGTCAGTGGTCAAGGAGGTCATATTTTAGAGGTTGGATTTGGTCGAGGCATAGGCTCTGATTTAATCCAACAATGTGGGGTTGATCGACATACCATAATAGAATGCAATGACTCCATAGTCGCCCGCTTTAACGATTGGGTTGCTCAATACCCAGATCGTGACATTTCAATAGAACATGGACTTTGGCAAGACGTTTTACCTAACCTAGGTAGCTTTGATGGCATATTTTTCCACACTTACCCGTTAAAAGAGTCTGATTATGTTGAACAGATTGCAAACAGCGTTACCTTTGCAGAGCATTTTTTCGAACACGCTGCAAACCATTTAAAACCGGGGGGGCCTTTACTTATCTAAGTGATGAAATGGATTCCTTGAGCCGCTCACACCAGCGTGCTTTGCTGCGGCATTTTCAGCGAATTGAAATGTCGGCAATGCAGCCGTTGGCACTTCCTGAGATGGTGAAAGATCAATGGTGGTCGGATTCGATGATGATAGTAAAGGCAGTGAAATAAGCTATGACGTTAAATTCAAAACAGCAAGGGTATTTGCAATTTGTTCAGCGATTAACTGAGTCCCAACGTCAGGCATTATTAGAGATACTTGAGCAATATCCAAACACAATGGAACAGGGGGAGTCAAAACTAACCGCATATGTCACTGCTCACTTAGGCAGTACTATCGATCTTGAGTCACTAAAAGAAGATATTACGGTTCAATTACCTGCGCATTTTGTGCCGCAATCTTTGGCGATCGTCGATTCCATACCGCTCACCCAACAAGGAAAAATCCATCGCCAAGATCTCAATAATTACCCATGGCAGTTTAGTGAACAATCCACCTCACAGGATGACAACATTGAAGATGATTTTGTTGCGCCAAGTAATGAGTTAGAGCATTTATTGGCGCAAATATGGGGTGATGTACTTGGCATGGATGAGCTAAGCATCGATGATAATTTTGTGGAGGTTGGCGGCGACTCTTTGTTGAGCATTCGCATTCTGGCGAGGATCAATAAAGCGGGATACCGCATCGAGCCCGAGGACTTCTTCGAATTTCCAACCATACGTCTACAAGCACAGTGTTTACAAAAATCCCAGCAACAATCACAACAACAAATGGATGGGGAGGGCGTATTTGATTTACTGCCAATCCAATCGTGGTTTTTTGAAAACATTAAAACTCGGCCAGAGCACTGGAACCAAAGTTGTGTGTTATCCGTTCCAGACACACTAACCTACGCCTCTTTGCAAGTCGCAATGCAAACGCTGTTAAAACGTCAGCATGTTTTGCGAAGCTGTTTCATTGAAGTTGATGGTT
The DNA here is from genome assembly GCA_028356795.1 of Aliiglaciecola sp. Classification (GTDB taxonomy): domain Bacteria; phylum Pseudomonadota; class Gammaproteobacteria; order Enterobacterales; family Alteromonadaceae; genus Aliiglaciecola. The sequence goes on from JAOMVH010000008.1 coordinate 38,075, forward strand.
CAATCCGGCAAAAAATCAATCACTATGATACAAGTAAACAATATATTGATTTTATGGAAACCGATGCAACAACCGACGAGGAAGCGCTTGCCAGCGCAATGGAGAAAATTAATGCTATCAATGAGTCTTTGCATTTGCAAAACGGTGATTTGTTTAGATGTTTGTTTGTTAAAACGGCGAAGCCAGAGACCAACTTAGTTGTTTTGGTGGCCCATCATTTATTGGTCGATATTGCGTCTTGGAGTATTTTGAGTGATGAGCTAGAACATTACTGGCAAGCAGCCCAACAGCAAGTCGTGGCGCAAACATTGCCATTGGTAACGCCATTTAAATATTGGTCACAAAAATTGCAGGAGTATGCCTACTCAGAACAATTGAATTCTCAATGTGATTTTTGGCAACAGCAAGTAAAACCTCTCTTGAGTACTTTACCGTTAGATTTTCAGGCACCAATTGACGCAAACACACACGGCAACCAACAAACCCAGTCATTTGAATTTGACAGCTTAGCCAGCAACGAGAAATTACAGGCATTTTGCAATAAAGCACATACCGATGTGCAGACAGTGCTATTGGTTTCGCTCTCTTTTGTTCTGTGTGAATTTTGCAAAAGTAAAGATATTCGTATCGCAATCGAAGGCCATGGCAGAGAGGCGTTGTTTGACAATGTTGATCTTTCTCATACGGTTGGATGGTTTACTTCAGTATACCCTTTGTTGTTTGAATCCCATCCCGAAGATTTGAAAACCCATTTTACTCAAACCCAATTGCTTCTTGATGCCTTGCCCCAAAGTGGCATTGGTTATGGCATTTTACGAGAAATAAAACGTGAGCCATCGTTGCAATTGCACTCCTCCTCAGAAGTGGTGTTTAACTACCTTGGTAAACAGTTGTCTTCGGCCAAAAAAGAACCCGTTAGTGTTACTCAAATTGATGCCAATGTCGGTTACGCTCGTTCGAATCAGGCAGAGCGAGCGTTCATACTCGATATTAACGTCAGATTCATCGATGGTGTGTTAACCATGGATTGGACATACAGCACGCGACTGCACAAACAGCAAACCATTGAATCCCTTGCCAAGCGTCAATTAGCGTGTATCCAACAGATCATTGAACTAGACATTCAACCTAGTGTTAGTACGCAATTTGATCTCGCCGATTTAGATAGTGATGAAATGAGCAAAATCTCTGATTTGCTATCGGGTTTGGATGATTCATTGGATTAACGTGGGATTAATTCACCAGATCCATGTGAAAACATTCATGTAAATGAGGCGCAATTATAATTTGCATGTTTTACCCTTCTGTTAATTATTGTTTTAAATTAGGAGTAAAAGTTATGCCAGAGATTACAGCGTTTGGGTGGTTTCACACCATCTTGGGGATAGTTGCAGTATTAAGCGGATTTTATACACTTACCAAGTATAAAGTTATTTCAATGCAAACTTTGACCGGGCAGGTTTATTTAGTTTGTACTTTGTTAGTGGCAGCGTCTGCATTAGGCATATTCAAACATGGTGGTTTTGGTATTGCCCACGTACTTGCAGTATTGACTTTGCTGGCGTTAGTGGCGGGTTTTATCGCTGAGAAAACCGCTATTCTTAAAGGCTTTTCGGCTTATTTTCAGGCATTGTGCTATTCCGCCACCTTGCTGTTCCACATGATCCCCGCAATTACCGATGGCTTGATGAGATTGCCCGTTGATGATCCCATCGTTAAAAATATTGAGGATCCAATGCTAAAAGGCTTCTATTTAGCTTTTTTAGTTACCTATGTGTTGGGTTACATAGCTCAGGTAATGTGGCTTCGCA
>JAOMVH010000080.1 GCA_028356795.1 Aliiglaciecola sp.
TTTGGGTCGCTATCTTTTTCAGTTCAGTTAGTTTCGTTATCGGATGTCAATCAAATAGGCAAGGAGTGCCAGACATTGATCAAAAAACCGCATTTTGCCAGCAATACGATTGGCAAAAGATTGGAGATATCGCCATGCGTCATTTAAGTGACGAATTACATGCCGCATTTGTGATGCAAGGCTTGAGTATGAACTACCACACGGCTCAAGGTGCATATCAAATAATCGGCGATGTCACCGACCCTAGTGCCAGACTCCTATTGCAAAAAATTATTGACTACGATTGCGCGTGAGTCAGTTAGTTGATCTGAATCCCGGATTCGGATTAATTAGCCCAGCCCCCTTGGTGTAGGGCACTAACAAGTAAAATAATCCTGCTTTTCCCTCCGATATTTACTGCCTTTTATTCGTTTATGTAAAAAAAATGTGAATTAATTTGGCGGATTATTTTTGGTCGCTCGTCTTAGTCTTCGATGCATGTGCATCGCACACAAGTTAACTGCATACAGGTTTTGGGGAAATGGTACCGCCCCAAGTACGTGGCAATTAGCACTTTGTTTCAAGGAAACGCAAAGCCAATTGGATAAGCGTTAAACTATCAGGACACAGACATGTTCAAAAAAACAAAAATAACCACTGCGGTACTAGCTGTCATTGGGTCTATGGCGGCTTCTCAGCAGACAATGGCGCAACAAACGCCCGCTGCAGAACCCGATCTTGAAGTCATTCAAGTGAGTGGCATCCGCGCAAGTATGGCCCGCGCTATGGATGTGAAAAAAGAATCATCGGGTGTAGTTGATGCCATATCGGCAGAAGATATTGGCAAATTTCCCGATACAAACCTCGCTGAATCGTTGCAACGTATTACCGGTGTGTCAATTGACCGTTCTGGTGGTGAAGGCCAACTCATCACAGTGCGAGGTTTTGGTCCCCAGTTTAATACGGTGTTGGTCAATGGCAGGCAAATAGCCTCTGAAAACAATTCTCGTGCTTTTAGTTTTGATACAATTGCGTCTGAGTTGGTAAGCAGTTTGGATGTATACAAAACTTCTACCGCTACTATGCAGTCTGGTGGCATTGGCTCGACTATTAACATTAATACGGCTAGACCTTTTAGCATTGATGGATTTAAAGTCGCAGGCAGTGTTAAAGCGGTATATGACGAAAACAGTAAAGAAACCACACCACAAATATCGGCGCTAATTAGTAATACCTTTGATGAAGACCGCATGGGCTTGTTGCTTGCCGTATCGCACCAATCACGTGAAACCCGTTTGAATCAAGGGCAAATGGACGGCTGGCTTGAAAATGTTGGTGTGCCAAATCCAAAAACGGCGGGCGGCGAAGCCTGGACCGGCAATATCTTTTCTCCACGCAACTATGATCACAAAGTCACCTTTGAGGATCGCACTCGTACAAATGCTAATTTAGTTTTCCAGTATGCGGTGAGTGAAGATGTCACCATTACCGCTGATGTTTTGTATTCTGACTTTGATGTTGAAAGTGAAGCGACATCATATGGGCATTGGTTCACCGCCCCGAATATTCAAGGTGTGGGTGATGATGGCAGTTTGTTTGATGCAAACGGTGATCGTCGCAGCGCGACAGTGGATGCAAACGGCACTGTGGTTGACCTTTATCAGGAGCTAGGTTTGGCAACCGATATGCACGCCAAAACCTTTGACCGTTTAACCCAAACCACTGACATTGGTTTGAACATTGAATGGGACGTTAACGACAACCTCGATCTTGAATTTGATTTACACCACTCAAGTGCCGAACGCGAAGCCAACAATGGCGGTGAGAACCAGCTTTCTCTTATTGGTTATGCCAACCGTGTTCGCTTCCAGGTTGATGATAATATTCTGCCCTTGGCCAGCATGTTTGCCACACCAAGTAGTGCCATTTACAGCGGTCAGAATGAAATAGATGTTGGCGGTAATTTGTTTGTAGCTGATCCAAACAACCCAGGCTTTCTGATCTATAACCCAAGTATTGGTGCAGCAGATGGTGTCAGTAATCACCTTGACCCAGCAAACAGTCGAGCTCACGTAATGTTGCGCAGAGGCTGGGCGGTTGAAGATGATGTGACGCAATTTAAAATAGATGGTGAATGGGACGAAGGGTCAGATATGGGCCTAATGTCAGCAAAATTTGGTTTCCAATATAGTAATGAAACTAAGAGCTTAACTCGTTGGGATAACGACACTGGCGTACATTGTTTATATTGTGGTTATCCAGATGACCCAGCTATTCCAGCCGATATGCAATACGTTTTTGATGCCGGCGATGACTTCCTTTCTGATGTCAGTGGTAGTGGTCGTATGCCCACTAGTTGGTTGGCTCATGATGGTGAAGCTCAGTTTGCTTATCTTGAATCTGTTTCTGGTCAAAGTTTTGATGCGGTACGTCGCAATAATTCCATTGAAGTGGAAGAGCAAACTCTTGCCGCTTACGTTGAGATGGACTTTGAAGGGGAGCTGGCAGAAAAGCCTATTTTCATCTCTGCTGGTATGCGCATTGAGCAAACAGATGTGGATGTATCAGGGACCTCTGCGCCGCTAATAGGTCTGACAATACTCGATGCCACTGAGCTGAATCAAGAATATGGACCAGCACAGCCTATCAGCCAGAGCTCAGACTATGATGCCATATTGCCAAATATGAGCATCAAATGGGAATATACCGATGAAATTATTCTTCGTGCAGCGGCGTCTCGCACGCTAACCAGACCTACCCTAGAGAGCATGTCGCCAGCGATTAATATCACCACTACCCGTCAAGGTGGAGATTTACGTTCATTTAGTGGTAACCCCATGTTGAGTCCGTTTACTTCTGATAACTTTGACCTGTCAGCAGAGTGGTATTACGGTGAGGCTAGTTATGCGTCATTCGGTTACTTCAAAAAAGAAGTATCTAATTTCATCGTTAACGGTCAGTCGCAAATTACCTTTGATTTGTCTGGTGGCTCAGTGGTGCAAGATCCATCACGAGGGGTGGATGCCGTATTTACCAATACCTTGCCAAGTAATGGCGAAAATGCCAGCGTAGATGGTTTTGAAATGGCTTGGCAGCATACATTTGAAAATGGCTTTGGCTTTATTGCCAACGCAACGTTTGCTGATAGTAATGCTGAGCTAGATCCCACAGATGTGAACCAAGTGTTTGCGTTGACAGGTCTTAGTGACTCGCTAAACGCGGTTATCTTTTATGAATCGGGTCCGTTTCAAACTCGTTTAGCATGGAACTGGCGTGATGAATTTGTTCAATCGTTAACTCAAACCGCAGGTGATGGCCCGACGATAGTCGAAGATTATCAGCAGCTAGATCTCAGTGGCAGTTACGACATCAATGACAATCTGACTATATTCTTTGAAGGTATAAATTTGACCGAAGAATATGTGCATAAACGCGGACGATTTGATAATCACTTATTACTTGTTGAAGATAGTGGTCGTCGCTGGTCATTGGGAGTAAGAGGTTCGTTCTAGTGTGTGTCGGAGTCACTTTTTGAGCATTCAAGTTTAAAACGGAATGTAAAAAGAGTATATGTGTGTACTCCTAGTTTGGCCGCTATCATCGGGTAGCGGCCCTTTTTAATGACAAGAAATGAAAAGAATGTGGTAACCATGAGTAATCAAGCAATCCAATCTATTGTGATAGTCGGTGGTGGCACTGCGGGATGGCTCACGGCGGGACGAATCGCTGCTGAGCACAAACACAATGCAAACATTCAGGTTACGTTAGTAGAGTCTCCTGATATTGCGCCTATCGGTGTAGGCGAAGGGACATGGCCAACCATGCGAACCACATTGTTAAAGCTCGGCATTAGTGAAAGCGACTTTATCAATCAATGTGACGGTAGTTTTAAACAAGGTGCAAAGTTTGCTAAATGGGTAACGGGCGAGGACGACGATTTTTACTATCATCCCTTGGTGCTACCACAGGGTTTTCACAAAACTAATTTAGCCAAACATTGGTATGCTCAGCACCAACAATCTGGCAAATCCTTTTCTGATTTGGTTTGTTATCAAGAAGCTGTTTGTGAGCAAGGCTTGGCACCCAAAACGATTCGTCATGGCGAGTTTGATGCTCTGGCAAATTACGCCTATCACTTAGATTCCGCTAAATTCTCTGCATTTTTACAGCAACATTGTTGTGAAAAGCTCGGTGTAAAACACGTATTGGCCAACGTTGTTGAAGTGACCAGTCATCAAAACAACGATATTGCATCGGTGATCACCAAAGAATGCGGTGAAATTTTTGGCGACTTATTTATTGATTGCACGGGTTTTAGTGCACTGCTGATTGGTAAACATTATGACGTCGATTTTGTTGCTTGTGATGATGTGTTATTTATTGATCGCGCGCTTGCGGTGCAAGTTCCTTATGAGCATGACGATTCACCGATAGCATCTCACACTATTTCTACGGCTCAAGAGGCGGGCTGGATTTGGGATATTGGCTTACAACACCGACGTGGTGTAGGGCACGTTTTTTCCACTCGGCATACGTCTGTTGAGCGGGCCCATGAACAGCTTGAAAACTATGTCGGAAAGGGTTTTGAAAACCTGCAAGTACGAGAGATCCCGATTCGCAGTGGCCACCGAAAAATCTTCTGGAAAAACAATTGTGTGGCCATTGGTTTGTCAGCTGGCTTTTTAGAGCCACTGGAAGCCTCAGCGCTGGTATTGGTTGAATTGTCGGCGCAAATGGTGGCAGAACAATTGCCCGCCTGCCGTTCCGTGATGGATGTCATCGCTAATCGATTTAATCAAACCTTCCATTATCGTTGGCAGCGGATCATCGACTTTTTAAAGCTGCACTATGTTTTATCCAAGCGCACGGATAACCGTTTTTGGGTGGATAATCGCGATCCACAAAACATTCCGGATAGCCTCAAAGAGCTTATGACCTTGTGGCAATATCACCCGCCTGCGGACCATGATTTTGATAGCAACAACGAAGTATTCCCCGCAGCTAGTTATCAATACATTTTGTATGGAATGGGATTTGTGACGGATGGCTTGGGTTATCCCCAATGTCCACAGGACGAGCAAATTGCCCTAAAACAGTTCCAGTTAAATCAACAAGCGATAGACAAAGCGCGTCAGATGTTGCCGTCAAATCGCGAACTAATCACCAAAATCCGTCAGTATGGCCTGCAACGTGTGTAAGCCTGCAACAATGACGAATAGTAATTTAAAAGAAGGATAGTCAATATGAGTAAGCTCGTAGCCCTAAATCCACTGCGTCATCGACAGCTTAAGGTCGACACACAAAAAGCAGAAGAGTATGGCGCAGACTTGCATATGATACCGGTTGTGGTGAATGAATTTGCCAAGCTGGTGGCGCAGTTTCCGATACTCTTTACCAAAAATGCCGACACGGGTCAGTTTAGTTGTGTTGCGTTAACGGGCTTTGAAGAGGGAGAAAACCTGTTTTGGAATGATGCTCAATTTGACAGTGTTTATATTCCGTTAACTGTGCGACGACAGCCATTTTTTGTGAGTCAGGACGAGCAAGCCGAGCAAGACTATGTGATGTGTATTAACGAGCAAAGTCGGTGCGTGAGTAAAACCCAAGGCCAGTCATTATTTGATGAGAACGGACAGGCAACAGACTATTTAGCTCAAGCTCAGAATTGTCTTTCCCAGCTAGTAGCAGGGGAGCAACAAACCCATGATTATATCCATACGTTGAGTGAGTTGAATGTGCTGGTACCACTTTCGTTGGAATTTACCTTTGTGGATGGTCAGTCACGCAAAATCCAAGGCTTGTATAGTATTGATGAAGATAAAATAAAGCAGTTGAGTGGCGATACCCTTGAGAGCCTGAATCAATCTGGCGTATTGCAATTAATCTATACACAACTGGCTTCATTGGCACATATTTATGTGTTGCTGAATCAAAAGAACAAAAGACTTAATACCACTGATCCTTGGTTCAATGCTGCGGGTGAGTAAGCGAACTTGTCTGGGCGCAAAAAAGGAGGAAAACAAAACAATATGTCTTTTAGCGTGAACCCCCTTGCTAAGGTTGAGGTTACATATATTGGTAGCCGGCAAACTCCCGTTATTGTCGCAGATAATTTTTTAGACAGTGTTGAGGGTCTGCTTCAACATGCCGGTGATATGTCGTCGTTTACTCGCCAGCAGACTGACTACTACCCTGGAGCAAGGAAACCCCTGCCACAGGCTTATGAGCAAACGGTAAAGCATTGGGTAGAATCGGCATTGCCAAATATCTTGTCACACTCCCAGGTAACGGTTGATGTGACCTTGTGTGCCATGTCACTCACCAATCAATCACCTGACACTTTGATCCCTATTCAGCGCATTCCCCACTTCGATACGCCCGATCCTAATCAATGGGCATTGGTGCACTATTTATGTGCCGAAAGTTTTGGTGGAACGGGCTTTTTCAAGCACATACGCAGCGGCTTTGAGACCATCACCGAGGCTAACCAAAAATCCTATTTTCGAACGCTGGCAGATGATGCAAGTGTGTCAGGCGTGCCCCGCGCCCAGTATTTGCAAGGTAGTAATGACCTGTTTGACATGCTGCATAGTGTTGAGGCTAAAATGAATCGTTTGGTGATGTACCCAAGTAACTTGCTGCATTCTGGGCTGATTAAAAATTGGCAGGCAAGCACACCACAAAACGGACGCCTCACCGCTAATGCGTTTTGCGTGGTTGCCTAAACCACATCATCAGGTTTATCAAAAACTGCCCCGTATTCCCAATGTGTAACGAGCGCCGGGCTGTTGTGCCAGTAGCAATTGATTTTCATAGCGGCCATGCTTAATGACACTTTCTTGGGTTAAATTAATGCCATCTAAAAATATCGAAATATTGTCGTTGATGGCGTAGCTAGCGCTCATATCCAATTGACTATAGCGTTTTACAAATGTGGGCTCGGGTCCTTGGATTTGAACCAGTGACTGCAAGAAGCCATCGCGGTGGTTCCAGGCAAATCGCAGTTGAGCTGGGCCTTTTTCGTAATACACAATCAAATTCTTAGAATCACTCAAGCCTGTTAACGCAAATTTTTGGGTAAGATCGTTTGGGTCCAATTGTGCGTTGCTATCTACCAAGGTCATATTGGCGACAATGCCAAAGCCACTTTCAAAGTCATGTTGGATGGCAAATTCATAGCCTTTTACTATCGCTGTTTGGCCATTGAACGGTGTGGTGAGGTCGAACATCGCAACGCTATCTTGGGTGTCTGGTGCACTTGGATCAGATCCCGTGCTAGGGTCGGTTACATCATTAATGCCCGTTTTTGTGACGTTACTTACAATAAAGTTGCTGACTTTTTTGCGAAAATAGCTAGCGGATAAATAACTAGATGGTTTGTAATACCACTCCAAGGCCAAATCATAATTGGTTGATTCAAACGGTGATAGTTGTGGGTTACCCGAACTGGCGCGCAAATCGCCACCTTGCCTTGTGGTATCTAATACTAAACTTGGCGACATCTGTGTCATCGTAGGTCTGGTCAATGATCTGGATAATCCTAAGCGACCAATCCAATTATCGGGAAACTCCAGTTTAATCGACATGCTGGGTAACCAATTATCGTAGTTTGCAGACTGTTCAATGCTGCGTACTGACGAAGTGACCTGTCCTAATTCTGTTTGATCAAGAATGGTCAATTCTAGTAAGTCTGCCTCAAGCCCGTTGACGTTAATGCGAGTCGTTTCATAACGAACACCGAATGTAGATAGCATCACAATATCGTCAAACTCATAGTTGTACTGAGTTTGCGCATAGGCAGAGGTGACTTTTTCGTCAATGCTAAATGAGCTATTTCGCAGCACAGCATTAAAGTTAATCGCGTTATTAGTTGAGGCTTGCAAAAAATCAAACAAGGCTTCGCCATCATGTCTTAGCCATTGCTTAGGAAGTGAGTCACTGCCGCTTATACCGCTAAGAAAGTCATCGCCTGCATCAAAGACTTGTTGAAAAATATCCGGAATATCTGGATTAGGAAAATATCCACAAAAGCTACAGTGAACGGCATTGGCTTCATTGTCCCAACGTTCGTTTCGTTTCGATTGTTTGGAATGCATCAAACCAAATTGAATGTTGGCTAAGTTTTCCAATCCGCCATCCCAAGTAAAATCCATTTTAGCTTGTTCAAATTTGTCACTAATATTCCATCCTCGACGCAACATGACGTGCGCTTTGCCATTTGATGGATCTAGATAATTGGCCACGCCTTCAGGGTTTCCCAATGCATCGAGTATTGTTGGGTCGGCATCTTGAAAGCCGCTAATGTTTGGCAATATTTGATTCGAGTTGATGGAAAATTTAGAACGATTTAGATAACCGATAAGGGACAAAGCGTTGCCAGCGCCATTGGTATCTTCAGTGGTTGCTTTTGAGGTAGATAGATCAAACTCAACTAATAAACTATTTGAAAGGTTCCATTGGCTGTTCAATCCCAAGGCTTTGAGGCTCGAAGGGCGATCGAAGGTGCGGGCGTGAAAGTCGGTGGCATGCCCCACGTTTTGTTCAAACTGAATAACGGTGCCGTTGTCATCGGTTAGCACATTCTCGAGGTTACTCGAGGTAAACCAATGGCCCATCGAGGTGGAGTTGGTTTTCACTTCAAAATCCGATTGCAAATAGTCTAAGCTAATATCCCAATCAGGATTGATACGGTACTGCAATACAAGTGTACCGCCGTTGCGGGTGCGTTTATCGAACCTGACACGTTGATCGTAGTTGCGAGGCACAAAAATATTATCAGCTTGGGTGTTCAGTTCCCAGGGTGGAACATCAGTGTTAAGCAGCCAACCATCTGTTTGTGCTTCGTTAATTCGCGCCTTTCGTGTTTGTTTCGAGAGTGACACCAACCAGCCTAGTTTGTCATTGCTGTTACTTACAAATAGCGTACCTTGAGGCGTTGTTTCGCCACTGTTGGTGTCATACATGGCTTTGATACTGCCAGCCACTTTAAATCCATTAGAACTAAGAGGGCGGGCAGTTTTGATATTGATAACCGAGCCTATGCCACCGGAGGGTTGTGCTGCTGAAAAGGTTTTGTCGACGGTTACCGCAGTGACAAGCTCAGAGGCGATAGTGTCAAAGCTAAACTCTCTACCTTGATTATCCGTGGCTAGGCGTCTTCCGTTGCTCAGCACCGTATTGAACTGAGGTCCCAATCCTCTAACCGTAACAAACTGTCCTTCACCTTCAGATCTATCAATCGAAACGCCCGTTATACGTTGCAGTGATTCAGCTAAATTTAAGTCGGGAAATTTGCCCATTTGTTCTGATTGGATAGCATCAGATACGCCAGCGCTATCTTGCTTGAGATCGATGGCTCTGTGCATGCTGCCACGAATGCCACGCACTAAAATCAATTCTACGTTTGATTCGTCCTCTGGAAACGTGACTAGGTTAGGTGCTTTGCTAGTAAACAAATCGGTAATGCTTTGTAGCAATGACTTGTCTACAACGACAGTATCTGTGATAGATATGCGTTTTATTGATACCACGCCTTCACGCTCAAAAGAGGCCGCTAAGCCGGTACCTTCTAGTAATTTTGTGATGCCTTCCTCAATACTAAATTGGCCATTAATTTGATTGGCTTGGCGTTCTTTTACTTTTTCAAATGGAAAAATAATGGTCAAGTCTGCCTGCTTGGCAAATTCTATTAGTGCGATATCAGCCTGACTGGCCTGAATGTTAAATAATTGCTGCGTCTCTTTGGGTTGACTTAGGGCCAAATGACTATTGACACACAGTAAAGCCCCGTACATCCATACACGGCGATTGATTGTGCGTCCTGATGCCACATGTTGATGGCTGAATTTCATATTTAACAACAACTTATGGTTATAATTTTATTCTTCACTTACCACGTGGAGAACATATGTTCTTATATATTTCTGGCCATATTAAATCAACTTTACGCCTTATTTTCACGAGTTTTCTAAAATAAAAACGCCACAGACGTTAGCATAAGTTAACAAAAAAGTTACACTATTTTATCCACCATCATCAA
>JAOMVH010000081.1 GCA_028356795.1 Aliiglaciecola sp.
AAAGCTTATCAGAGCTTCCCTCTGGGCGAGTTTAAAATGGCGTATCTCTTTGTTGTATTGTTTCGATTTAACCCGCTAGACCTTCAACAATACGCCTTGATATACGCCACTTTAACTCTCGCTGAGTGATCACATATTAAGGTGGGTTGGTATTATTCATTGGTGCTAAGCTGTCTGATAAGTATTGGCATATATCATCAGGTAGACCCCATTTCAGGGCCAAAGCTTGGCTCATTTGAGCGGAGTTGGTTTGCAGGCGGCGCTGAATGGTTTGGGTACGTTTAAAGGAACATGATTTGTCGACATAATATTTGGCAATCTTGGGTTCAACTGATACCAGAGCGATATCTCCCAGATAACTCAATAAACACAGGGTTGAGAGCTCTGCACCATCATCAAGGTTCATTTCTTTGGCAAATAAAAACGCAAAAGAACTTGCCACTAAACTTGCCTCACCGATACGTTGATAAGCTCTCTTTTGATCGTTATGCGCAAATTTGAGCGTGTGAGCCATTACAAATTGCAGCGCAATATTCTTAACTTGATTCACACCTAGAAAGAGCACTGCGTGATTAATGGTTTTAATCGGCTTTCTTAAACCAAAAAGCGGGGAATTAACACTATTGATGATTTTTGCAACTAGCTCAGGATCTCCCCTTACTGCGTCAAATAACGCCTTGGTGTCAGTCATGGATCGCGTTAGTGAAAGCACCATCGAGTTTGTGCGGCGCAGCTGAACGACTGATTCAATCAACCTAGTGGCATTGTTTTTCTGAGTCTCGTGTTGCAGCTCGAAGCTCAGAAACTCAGCAGAGATTTTAGGTTTGCGTAATTTAAATGAGATATTGTCTGAAGGACAACTAGGTTCTGGTGTGGCAATGGGTTTTACAAGGGGGACTCCGCGGGTTTTGCGCAGCTTAACGAGAGTATTACGATCGGCGCTATGAGCGATTTCACTATTACGATTAACACGTAAGATACATAAAATTACAAGAATAGCCACCGAGGATATGAACATGTCAAAGTGCATGGTCTACGACATCCTGGATAAATTATTAACCCAAATATAGGCGCTAGTATTGTAAAATGCACCTTTTAAGAGACAGTTTTAAGTATGTAATTTGATGCGTTTAGATTAGCTTTTATAAGTAACTTGAATTATGACTCAGCCTTATTGAAGAGTTAAAGCACCATCCCAATCTTTGCCTAAATCAGATGTGCTTGCTCTTTTGCATTGTTCAATATGATGAATAATAAGAGGATCATTTGGTGCCAGCGCCAGAGCATCTTCAAAGGCTTGAGTGGCTTCGGACCAATCTTGTTTGATACGAGATTGGATCCCTGTTTTTATAAGTTGCGCAGTGGCAAGCTTGGAATTTTGTTGTGATTCAGACAAGTGACTTAGTATTTCGTACACTTCTATGGGGGTGTTTCGACCTTTCACCTTTACCCAGTCCAACATTCTATAACTATATTTGCTTGTCGCTTTGGCTGTGTCTAATACTTGTGAGCTAACAATAATATCTGCCCCCAATTTAGGAGCCAAAGATTCAAGCCTAAAGGCAATGTTAACGCTATCGCCAATAACCGTTGTATCCATTCTGTCATCGGACCCTACTGTGCCGATAATGACAGGGCCAAAATGCACACCTACACCGATATTGATGGGAGGGTAACCACTATTGCTCCTGTGTTGGTTGTATATCGTTAGCGCGTATCTTAAATCAATTGCCGCGTTCAACGCATCAACGGCCTTATCTTGGTTCGTTCCCTGAGGGTTATCGAACAATGCCATGATTGCATCACCAATAAATTTATCAATGAATCCGCCATTTTGATGAATAGGATCATTCATTCTCAAAAAGTATGAATTTAGGAACTTCATTAGCTCTTGGGGCGTCATGCGCTCTGACAAACCAGTGAAACCACGAATATCACAGAACAAAATGGCGACTTCATCTTCGTCGGCCCGTCCTAACTCCAGTGTGTTTGAGCCGTGTTTTTCGAAATGTTCAACAAATTGTCGAGGGACAAACTTTTGAAATGTTTGGGTAAGTCTTAATGCTTCGTCAGCTTTAGTCATGAAGCGTTGGTCTGATTCACTATCACTGTCGGGTATTGAAATATTAGACGTGTTTTTTTGTAGCGAGGGAGCCTGCTCTTTTTCAGTATTTGTGCGTTTGGCACGCACTAATGCGATCACCAATAAAATGATGATCGCAAGCATAACTAAACTTAACGGTTGTGAAAGTTGCTCAAGCATAACTACATTTTTTCATTGCTAGCCGTTTTGATGTCGTTCTACACAAAAACTATACACCAAAGTTTGTAACAACTAATTGTTTTATTTCATCCTTTTAGGTTTATTTCGTTTGGCCTGTTAATTCCGCGAATACTTCGTCAGCCACCAAAAGAGTCTTTTCAACTATTTCGGGGGAGTGCGCAGCCGACACAAAACCGGCTTCGTATGACGCGGGTGCCATATAAACACCTCGTTTGAGCATACCATGATAAAAACGGTTAAAGGTTTCCGTATCGCAATTGATTGCTTGTTGATAATTGGTTACCCGTTCAATATCAGTAAAAAATATGCCAAACATGCTGCCTGCATAATTCACCGTCATAGGCACGCCATATTTGTTGGCGATGGCTTTTATGCCTTCAGCGATTTGGGCTGTTGTATCAGACAATTGCTCATAAAGACCCTCTGCTTTTATCTGTGTTAGCGCCGCCAATCCGGCCGCCATAGCAACTGGGTTACCTGATAAGGTCCCCGCTTGATAAATAGGTCCAGTAGGTGCGATTTGTCGCATAATCTCAGCTTTACCACCAAAAGCGCCAACCGGCATACCGCCGCCGATAACTTTACCTAAACATGTAAGGTCTGGTACGACAGAATAATGTTCTTGTGCGCCGCCACGTGCAACACGAAAACCGGTCATGACTTCATCAAAAATCAATACGCTTTGGTATTGGTCACATATGTCTCTAAGGCCTTGAAGAAATCCGTCCACTGGCGGGATGCAATTCATATTACCAGCAACTGGCTCGACGATAATGCACGCTATGTCGTCCCCGTATTGCTCGAATGCTTCTTTCACACTAGCTAGATTATTAAATTCCATGGTTAGCGTGTGTTTAGCAAAATCTTCAGGAATACCTGGCGAACTGGGAACACCTAAAGTGAGAGCGCCGGAACCGGCTTTCACCAAAAGTGAGTCAGCATGACCATGATAACAGCCTTCAAACTTAAGAATTTTGTCTTTACTGGTAACGCCGCGCGCTAGGCGAATGGCACTCATAGTGGCTTCAGTACCGGAGTTAACCATTCTTAGCATCTCCATTGAAGGTACTAACGAGTTAACAAGCTCAGCCATAGTTACTTCAGACTCAGTGGGCGCGCCAAAGCTCAGCCCATTTTGTGCCGCATCAATAACCGCTTGACGAATTTTGTCATTATTGTGACCCAACACCATAGGGCCCCAAGACTGAACATAATCAATGTATTGTTTGCCATCGGCATCGTAAATGTATGGCCCATCAGCTTTTACGATGAAAGGAGGGGTTCCACCTACGGCTTTAAATGCACGAACGGGGGAGTTAACACCACCAGGGATATGTTTTTGAGCTTGTAAAAATAACGCTTCAGATTTTTGCATAACTTCTCTTATCGTTTTGAACTGTACCAATGTACGTCGCGGTCGTATTTTGAGACCAATTTTTCGACGCCCAAGGTTAACGCAAATAGTGCCATTCTCACCAGAACACCATTATCTGTCTGTCTAAAAATGGCCAAATTGGGATTCACATTTAAGTCATTGTCTAATTCATTGGCATCGGCCCGTGAATCTCTTGGCAAAGGATGCATGATGACGGTTTTTGACTGAAAATGTTTGGTATAAATGGATTGGTTTAGCCTAAATTTCCCACGGTATTTGTTGGCTTCTTGTTGGGATTCAAAGCGTTCTTCTTGAATCCTGGTTTGATAACAAATGTCCGCGTCCACACTGCCTTCAAGTTGGTCTGTCACTGTCACTTGATGGCCGGCTTTGTGTATCACTTCCAAGATGCTATCTGGCATGGCGAGTTCTTTTGGGGAAATGAGGGTAAAGCGTACATTGTTAAAAAGACTCAGCAATTTAGACAAGGAATGAACCGTTCTGCCATATTTTAAGTCGCCAATCATGGCGATATGGATACCGTCGATAGAGCCGCCACAGTATTGTTGTTCTTTGTTGATTGTGTATAAATCGAGTAACGCTTGGGTCGGGTGCTCATTGGGGCCGTCTCCACCATTAATGACAGGCACACGACTTCCTTGGGAAAATTCGTCAACTGAGCCACTTTGAGGATGGCGCATGGTAATAATATCTGAATAGCCACTCAGTACTCTGGCAGTATCAAACAGTGACTCACCTTTGGCTAAAGCCGAACTACTCATGCCGGTGGTTTCTCTTACTTCACCACCAAGTAGGTTAAACGCGGTACCAAAGCTAACGCGGGTTCGTGTACTGGCTTCAAAAAATAGGTTTCCTAGAATAGCACCATCTAACACTTTGGTACGCTTTTGACGCATTGCGTAAGGCGTCATTTGATCTGCGACATCAAAAATCGTTTGAATGGAATCTCGATCAAACTGGTTTACGGATAGTATATGTTGGCCTGTAAAGTTCATCCCACACCTTCAATCAGTTATTGTTACTGTATTCTTAGCTGATAAATGGGTGTTACTCACTCGCCATTTATTGGCGGGTGAGTCTATCAAAAAAATCACGCGGAGGAACGAATTATCTTATTGAAAAGACAGGTTTCGAATTATTAGGGCGTGTAGTTTTTTTGGAATACAACACAGGCTTTTAGAACAACTTGGTTGTAGATAGTCGCGTATTGTTTCGCGTCTTTACGCTTTTGCATGTCTTCACCAATTTCTACTGTATCACCGCTGCCCTCGAGCATACGAAGACCACAATGCTTCTCTAACCAATTTACCGAGTGCTGTTGTTCATCTACACCAGGGACTTTAATTATCTTATTTGTCATTGCGAATAATTTGTAGTCCATGTCGTCAATCGCTTTTTTGGCGTCTGCGTTGGCTTGTTCTTCTATGCTCAATTGGGACTGAGGTTGATTCATCGCACTCTCTGGGTTGGTTGGTTCAGTTTCATCTGACGTTTGATGAGTGCAGGCTGAGACTAGCATCAACCCCAATGAAATTGCCGCAATCTTGCTAGCTGGAATCAACATCACAATGACTCCTTCACGCACTTACGATTGAGCTTTAGGCGCAGTAGGGCAATTAATACCAATAGTGAGCCCATTGCTCCGCCACCACCACTTGATGTTGCTGGTGGATCAGGTAACGGTACAGGCGTCACAGGAGTTTGCGTGACTTCAATGGTTAACGTCGCTGTGTCGGTGGCCAGTGATGGGTCTTGCACCAGATATGAGATGCTTTCAGTGCCAAAAAAGCCATTGGCCGGCGTATAACTGATTTGGTTGTTGGTGATACTCACAGTACCAGATCCTACATAGGTCACCTCAACCACCTCAAGTGGGTCTTGATCAGCGTCACTATCATTACTCAAAACAGCGAACAACGTTGCACCTGCGTCTTCCTCGACCGTGCCACTGTCATCATTTGCGACAGGTGCATCATTTACTGCAGTTACCTGCACTGAGAAGGCAAATACATTGCTGTCATTGACACCGTCATTAACACTGACGTTAATGCTCAATGTGCCAAAAAAGTCAGCATCGGGAGTGATGTTTGTACCTGAAACTGAATAGTTGTTACCAGACGCAATTGATAGGGTAAAGTTCGATGGGTAGTCTGAGTCTGGATCATCAACCACTAATTCATCGAAGTTAATGGTAAAGGTTGTGTCTTCACTAACCGATTTGGTTGTTTGACCTTCTATCAATGGAGCGACGGGAGTATCACCAGCCAATAGTTCAAATGCGCCTGGATTAACGGCATAAAAAACATTGTCACTACATTTCACCATTAAACGTGCATTGCTGGAAGTGGTGCTAGGGGCAATCACATCTTGTTGTCCATCGTTAGGAGTGGACGCTAGCAGCGTAGATTCAAATGTGTTGTCGCCGTTTGCATCCAACATAATATCCACATTGCTACAGGAAATTGGCGCTGCTGTTGTACCCGCTACGTTCCAGCTGACACCTTGGGCCATGCCGCCTACCCAGCGTTTTGCTGTTTCCGGCGCGCTCACAGTAAAATTTTCACCGGTCGGTTCGACACTTAAGCTTGCATCGAGTGTGTTGACACCGCCTTGTCCATCACGGACTAACAGTTCGAAATTTAGTTGGCGTTGTGTTGTGGGGTAAACCTCACCAAAACTAATGGTGTTATTGAGTACATCTTGAATCTGCGGAAAGAACCGAGTAGGTGAATCAGTGGGAGGGAATGAACGAAACAGTGGGTTTTCGCCATTGTCAGTACTCAACTCTGTGGAAGTTGAAGTTGCCCCATCAAAATTACCCGGATTCACCTGATCCCAAATATAGGTGAGATTATCGTTGTCAGTATCTGTGACTTCTGCCGTCAACATAAAAGGGGTATTGGCTGGGATCGTGTGGTTGATTGCACTGGTTGAAATGGTCGGAATGGCATTGCTGTTGTTGACCGTCACCCCGCAGCTCTCGCTGGCGAGATTATTTTGAATTTGTTCAACCGAAAAACTGTGGAAATAGGCATCTGCGTCATTCTGAACATCTTGAGCCCCACATAACCCAGCGTATGACATGATGGTTGTGCCACTGCCCGGTTCTACGGCTGCCAAGCGAGAACGCTGGTCATCGTTACACGCATTTGTATCAGTGGCATTGAAAGTATGATCTGCCCCTAATTGATGTCCAAATTCGTGGATCACCAACTGGATATAAAAGCTCTCGCCAAATGGTCGACTACTGCCAGATTGACCGCGCGCTTTAAAACCGTTAACACAGATGCTTCTCAGTGTGGCTAGCCCGCCACCGTCGGTGTTGACAATATGTCCCATATCATAATTGGCCGAGCCTATTAAATCGTCGATAGTTGTTTGGTTGGCGTCTAGGTCTTGGTTGGCATCATTGAAAAAGGGGTCGGTATCGGCATCAGCAAAAATCAACCGGTCATTATTGTCGACTAGCTCAAATTGTATCGATAAGTCAGCGACAAAAATTTGATTCATGCGATTCACCATCCGTACAATTTCGGCCAGCGCGCCTGCTTCTCCACCATTCTCTCGGGTATATTCGCCTGATGCACTAATAGCTAACCGGTATGTAGTCAACGAATCTCCGTTGGGTCTGGCAGCCAGTTTAGCACTGACGTTTTGTAATACAGATTTTCGTGCTTGGTCAGGGAGTAGCAAGTAATCGGGTTGGTCTAGGTGCTGGTGTTCTTGATTAACTTCATTCTTGGCAAAATAACTGACGTAACGATTGTCATCGGCTGTTTTATCGAAAGTTAATATGACCCACTGACCATTGTGTTTAAACATTCCAGAGAAACCCTTGGGTGACAGGTCAAAGCGTCCTGAGTTGTCTGGTTGCAGTTTGTCTACGCCACTAAATGAGCGGATGTCAGGATATTTTGCTGCCAATCCTGGTGCCATAACCGGATTGTGGGTCATGGTGAAAACAGTATGAGATCCATCTGGTAGGGGGATCATCAGTTCAAATTCAGTTTTATTTTGTTCTACCATTGATTTTAAGCTTGCGACATCAAAGGAAAGGCGACTGCCTATTTTGACGTGTTTGCTCATATAATCTGAAGGGATTGAACTAGCGGACTGTTGCTGCCACAAATCAGATGGCTCTGTTGTCGCAGAAACTGACATTGTACCAAGGTACAAAAGACTTGCCGTTAAACTCGCTAGATAGCTTTTTTTCATGTTTTTTCCTGAATTGGTGGCATTTTGCCCTATACTGATATGCTAACCGATAAGACCTGTAAAACTTCGATTTAATTCAAATTATTACTCATCAATATTTGTACAAAGGTATCAGATCATTAAACATTGTCGTTTTTCCAAACATACAAATAAAGACCGATTATATGTAATATGCTTGATTAGCAACTAGGATACAGCTCACTTCTTAGGTTATGCGATGAATGAACAAAGGACAAGAAATGACCTTTCCAAATCTATCTCTAGCAATACTTCTTTTTGCTATTCACACTGCCACCTCAGCGGCTTGTTTAAATCAACGGGTATCACTTCAGGTACTTGGGTCTGGCGGACCTGAACTCGATGATGGTCGAAACTCAGCAGGCTATGTGATTTGGGTAAATGGCAAGGCTCGTTTGGTCGTTGATGCAGGTTCAGGCACAAGTGCTGCTTTTGGCAATGCAAAAGCAGACTTTGCAGACATCCAGGCGATATTGCTAACTCATTTGCATGTTGACCACGCGCAAGATTTACCCGCTTTTATTAAAGGGAGTTTTTTTACTGCTAGAGATGAAAATTTATTGGTACTTGGCCCTGATGGCAATCAACGAATGCCCGCGACAACTCAATATATCGAGCGGCTATTTGGCAGCCAAGGGGCATTTCCCTATTTGAGTGACTATGTCACCCCCAAACAACAGAATGACTATCATATCATTGCTAAAAACATCCCACTGGCGAAAGAACAGATTGTGACCCATGCAGTGTCAAAGGATATCAGTGTCAGTGCAACACCTGTTCACCATGGGCCAATCGCTGCTATCGCCTGGAAAGTTGAAACCATGGGTTGCACGCTAGTTTTCTCTGGTGATACCAGCAACGAGTATAAGGTATTGCCTGACTTTGCCAAACACGCTGATGTGTTTATTGCTAACACTGCTATACCTGAAAATGCCGGTGTGGCGGCAAAAAATTTACATATGACTCCGACAGAAATTGCACAAATTGCTCAAAAGGCGAAGGTCAAAAAGCTTGTTCTGTCACATTTTATGAATCGCTCTTTGTCCAAACAGCCATTCATTTATAAAACGGTTACTAAGCTATTTTCAGGACCCGTTGTATTGGCTGAAGATGGTATGCGAGTGAGTTTGTAACACTATCCCGGTTTATTCGTTCAGCAATCACGCTCATGTTTTATCATGTGTAAAATATGATCGGTTACTTTAGTCACTTCTTCGAGTTGCTGCTGCTCAGACATACTATAGGGCAGGCCAAGCAGACTGCGCAGGTGGAAATCACCTTTGAGCATATTAAAAAACGCGCAAGACCAATATTTGGCTTTTTTATGGTCAAGTGCTAGTTGGGTGTTTTTCTCTAAGTAGTCACTCATCAACTGCATACCATTTTGCGGACCGGCAATATAAAACAGCTCAGCAACATGAGGATTGGTCGCTAATTCACCAATGACCACACGATGCATGGCAATGGCCTGTTCATCTTGCAACAAGCTCATAATTTGGTTGCCAAACATGATCATCACCTCTCGTGGATCCTGATTGATACTGCCCATGTGGGCTTCATCAAGCTGATATTGTTGGCACTTGTAATCAATCACTGCGGTAAACAAGGCATCTTTATTACTAAAGTGTGAGTAAACCGTTTGCTTTGACACGCCCGCTTTTGTGGCTACCATCGCCATTGAAGTAGAAGAAAAACCTTGTGTTAAAAACAATTCGCTCGCCGACATCAATATATTGAGGCGTTTTTCTTCACTTTTCGGTCTTCCCGCTTTAGCGACTGATTTTTCAGATGAAATATTGCTTTCCAAAACTGATCTTTCCTCTTTTAGAACTCGTTATAATAAATAATTACATTATCATACTGGACGGTCCAGTATTTATATACTAATCTACACGCCAATTCAAATATGAACGTGCTAGCTATTGTTTACTGGAAAAGTTAATGAATACGAGTTTATCCAAATCACTTGTCATTGCCATTGTTATCATTGTACCACTACTGGCGGTTGTGGGGCTAATGGTGGCAGCAGGTTCGGGACAAGTTGCTCAACCTCCTGTTGAAGCAAAAGTTCATCAAGTAGA
>JAOMVH010000082.1 GCA_028356795.1 Aliiglaciecola sp.
TGGTCCTATCTTCGGAACATTACAAAAAATGACCATACCCATGATATTGGGCATGGTGATGCTGATGACATTTGGCTTAGTAGATACTTTCTTTGTCAGTATGTTGGGAACTGATGAGCTTGCTGCGATTAGTTTTACCTTTCCAGTGACATTTACGATTATCAGTTTAAACATTGGTCTGGGGATAGGGGCTTCGGCAACAATCGGAAAGTGTTTAGGCTCGGGCGAAAAACATTTAGCGAAAGAATACGCGACGGGAGCACTGATGTTGTCGTTCGTAATGGTTGGGCTTTTAGCGTTAATCGGTGCTCTTTCGATTGACCCAATTTTTAGATTGTTGGGTGCCACCGATGACCTGTTACCTTACATACGAGATTATATGCTGGTTTGGTATGGTGCCGGAATTTTCCTTGCTGTGCCTATGGTGGGAAACAGCGTACTAAGAGCATCTGGCGACACCAAAACGCCCAGTATCATTATGGCGAGTGGTGGATTAATTAATGCGATTTTAGATCCCATCCTTATTTTTGGTTGGGGACCCGTTCCTGCAATGGGTATTCAAGGTGCCGCTTTGGCCACTGCAATCGCTTGGGGTATCGGCCTGATTTATATTTTGTATTTATTGGCAGTTAAACGAAAGCTAATGCTACCTCGCTTACTCACTATTAAAGAATTGAAAGAAACCAGTGGCGGCGTGTTAAAAATTGGCTTACCTGCTGCAGGGGCAAACATGCTTACTCCTATTGCCGGTGGTGTTATCACTGCCATCATTGCCGGTTATGGGCCTGCTGCTGTTGCGGCTTGGGGGGTTGGGAGTCGTTTAGAATCCATTGCAAGTATTTTGATTTTAGCCTTGTCGATGTCGCTGCCACCGTTTATTAGCCAAAATTTTGGAGCCAATAAACTCGATAGGGTACGGCAAAGTTATATCTTGGCTTTGAAAGTTGTCGTGGTAGCACAGCTTGTCGTTTTTGGCATTTTGTGGTTGCTTGCACCATACATCGCATCTATCTTTGCCGAAGAGCAGCAAGTAGCCGATTTAATTACGTTATTCTTGTTTATCGTGCCGCTGGGCTACGGATTACAAGGTATTGTCATCTTAACCAATTCATCGTTCAATGCCGTACATAAACCCATGTCTGCGCTTATTTTGAGCATAGTTCGTCTGTTTGTGTTTTTTGTGCCAATCGCTTTTGTCGCAAGTTACTATTTCGATATTAAAGGGATATTTTGGGGCACGGTGTTAGCCAATGCGTGTACGGCAACGATCGCATTAGTATGGTTTTTAAGTTGTAGCAAAAACAAAACCACCGATCCAATCAGTCATTCATAGGTAGTGATTTCGTGAGTAGAGAGTTCGAATTAGTTTCTAAATATAAACCTGCAGGGGACCAACCCAAGGCGATTGAGACCTTGGTTGATAACCTAGAGAATGGCTTGGCGAGTCAGACACTATTAGGGGTAACTGGCTCAGGTAAAACCTTTACCATGGCAAATGTTATTAGTGAAGTGCAGCGCCCGACATTGATTCTTGCTCATAATAAAACGCTCGCTGCGCAATTGTATGGTGAAATGAAAGAGTTTTTTCCAAACAACGCGGTCGAATATTTTGTGTCTTATTACGACTACTATCAACCCGAAGCTTATGTACCCAGTACCGATACTTTTATTGAGAAAGATTCATCGATAAACGATCACATTGAGCAAATGCGGCTATCGGCGACTAAATCATTAATGGAAAGACGTGATGTTGTTATCGTGTCGAGTGTTTCAGCAATATATGGGCTAGGTGATCCTGAATCCTACATGAAAATGCTATTGCATTTGCGCAAGGGGGATTTGATGGACCAGCGGGCGATCCTTCGTCGTTTGGCTGAGCTGCAATATTCACGCAACGATGTCTCCTTTGAGCGCGGTACTTTTCGTGTGCGCGGTGATGTCATTGATATCTTCCCCGCGGACTCTGAAAAGCAAGGGGTGCGGGTTGAACTGTTTGACGAAGAAATTGATGCCATACGCTTGTTCGATCCACTGACGGGCGCTATTGAGCAAACGGTTACGCGTGCCACTGTTTTTCCTAAAACCCATTATGTTACGCCGCGTGAAAAAATACTGGCTGCCATTGACGATATAAAATTGGAGTTAAAAGAACGCCGGGAGCAGCTTAAATCCGTCAACAAATTAGTTGAAGAACAACGTATAACCCAGCGAACCCAATTTGATATCGAGATGATGCAGGAGCTGGGCTACTGCTCTGGCATAGAAAATTATTCCCGTTATTTGTCTGGCAGAGCCCCCGGCGAGCCACCACCTACGTTACTCGATTATTTCCCCGCTGATGGATTGTTATTTATCGATGAATCCCATGTTACGGTTTCTCAAATCGGTGCGATGTTTAAAGGTGACCGTTCGCGCAAAGAAACCTTGGTTGAATTTGGCTTTCGAATGCCTTCAGCCCTTGATAACCGGCCCCTTAAATTTGAAGAGTTTGAACAAATTTCACCACAGACTATTTATGTGTCGGCCACACCGGGTAAATATGAGTTGGCCAAAACTCCCGATGATATTATTGAACAAGTTGTACGGCCTACCGGTTTGATAGATCCGGTTCTTGAAGTCCGTCCTGTGGCTACACAAGTCGACGATGTTATGTCTGAAATACACAAGCGTGTCGCGGTAAATGAACGAATACTGGTGACAACACTAACTAAGCGCATGGCTGAGGACCTGAGTGATTACCTAGATGAGCATGGTATTAAAGTGCGTTATCTGCATTCTGATATTGATACGGTGGAGCGGATTGAAATTATTCGCGATCTGCGATTAGGCAAGTTTGATGTTTTGGTTGGTATAAATCTACTCAGAGAAGGGTTAGACATGCCAGAGGTATCTCTGGTGGCTATTTTAGATGCGGATAAAGAAGGCTTCTTACGCTCTGACCGTTCACTGATTCAAACTATTGGTCGTGCAGCACGGAACATCAATGGCAAAGCCATTTTGTATGCTGATAGGATCACAGGTTCAATGGAAAGAGCGATCGACATCACTAAACGTCGCCGTGAAAAACAGCATCAACATAATGTTGATAACAATATTACGCCGATGCAATTAGTGAAGCCTATTACCGATATTATGGATATTGGTGATGGCAACAGTGTTGATGTTGGTGGCAAAGTGAAGCTGCGCAAGGTTGCCGAAGCTGACAAAAAATACAAAGCGATGAATGCTACACAGTTAATGGCCAAAATAGCGACCCTTGAAAAAGACATGTTTGCCGCTGCTAAGGATCTCGAATTTGAGCGGGCTGCTGATATTCGAGATGAGATAGAGCAACTGAGAGAGCAGAGTGTCAAGTTGTCTTAGTGACGCAAGAATTTGACAAAAGGGAAGATTTAAACGCAATTAATCGTTGTAATACCCGCTTGGCTTGCCTACTATAACCAATAGAGTATTAATATCCATACCTTAACGCGGTGTTACTATGTTAAATCGTCTCCAAGAATCCGATATCAAGTTGTTGCGCGTGTTCTATGCCGTGGCATCATGCAATGGTTTTACAGCCGCTGAGACGGTTTTGCGCATGCAGCGGCCGAATATAAGTGCTGCAATTAAAAAACTCGAAGAGCGCCTTGATCTGGTTCTTTGTCATCGTGGTCGAGGTGGCTTTCAAATGACCAAAGAAGGCGAGGTTGTTTTCCAAGAAACCAAACGAATTTTTAATGCGTTTGATAACTTCGTTTTTAATCTCAAAAGTTTGCATGATGATTATTCTGGGCACATCACCTTGGTATTAATGGCTGGGCTACCACTTTCCATGCATTTAGCCGTGAGTAAAGCGGTGAAAAGTACCATGAAAAAATTTGACGATATTCATGTCAATATTCAAACCCGTTTATATAACGAAGTTGAGCATGTTGCCCTTTCTGGTGAATGCCATTTAGTTGTATCAACATACGATATGGTTAAGCCTGAGTCTGTGACGTTTCATGCTGTAGATCATACCTGTTCAGGCCGTTTGTACTGTGCACCATCTCACCCGCTAGCAAAATACCGAGATGGTCTGCCTGATACTATAAAAATTGAAGACTATCCCGCCATAGGTATCTCCGGCTTATCATCAGCCAACTATATACAAGATGAAAGTCGTCTTGCGATTCAAACCTTTTCAGATTCTTTTGATGGCTGTATGTCAGCGATCATGACTGGAGAATATGTCGGGCTATTGCCTGATTATATTACCAAAGAGCAAGGTGCTGGTTTGCGGTTAGTGCCCATTGGTGGCGGTCAGTATTTTGAGTTTCAGCATGAATTGTTTGTGATGAACGGCAAAAATACCCGACTAAACCCGGTACTGCGACACTGTATTAAAGAGCTAAGCTACTTCATTAAAGAAAGCCAAAAATAAATGCTTGGCTAAATAATCTTTACTGCAACACGCGTTAGTTAAAAACAAAAATGCCAACAACTGTTGGCATTTTTTATTCTAAATCATGAAGTCTATTTGCGCTGAAACTCGCTGGTAGCATTCCATTTTGGCCATGATTCTGTGATTGCTAACGAATAACCCACATCAAAAAACATTTGCGTATCTTGTTTTATACCGGAGAAATCCCAACTCTCTCTGAATTGGTCACACACCTGATGATAACAAGCACGAATGGCTACTGCGGCACGCTTTCGGTATTTCGCTGTTGCTTCATCGTAGGGGACACTGCCACCTTCAGCATAAAGTGCAGGCACACCTTGTTTGGCAAAACTAAAGTGATCAGAGCGGTAATAATATCCAGCTTGAGGGGTATCTTCTTGTGTCAAATAGCGGCCTTGCTTTTTGACTGCTTTGCCAAGGTACACTTCTAACTCTGATTTGCCCATACCAACAACGGCCACGTCTTTGGTTCTTCCTAAAACGTTCATCGCATCCATGTTTAGGTTCGCCACGGTTTTGTTCAATGGAATAATTGGATGTTCGGAATAATATTTAGAGCCCAACAGTCCTTGCTCCTCGGCTGTAACAACCAAAAAGGTAATTGAGCGTTCAGGTTTAATATTTAAGCTCGAGAAGGCTTTAGCCATTACGATACTGGCTGCTGTGCCTGTCGCATTATCGTGAGCACCGTTATAGATTTGGTCGCCCTGTTTAGTCGTATCTAAGCCTAAATGATCCCAGTGTGCGGTATATATAATATGTTCATCGGGGCGCTTAGTGCCCGGCAACGTTGCAATAACGTTGTTGCTCACCGACTTTTTAAGGGTGCTGTTAATGGTAATCGATGCTTTGCTATTCAACGGCACAGAGTAGGGGCCTTTGAGCGCCTTAGATTTTTCAGCTTGGAAGTCTAAGCGGGCATCAGTAAACACTTTTTGTGCTGCATCAAGGCTAATCCAGCCTTCTACTGCTACCCGATCAGCATTACGGTTTTTACTGACTAAGCTGTATTGTGCGCCACTCCAGCTATTTGCAACTACTGACCAGCCATATGATGCGGGAGCCGTTTCATGCACAATAATGGCAGCTTCAGCGCCTTGACGGCTGGCTTCTTCATATTTATAACTCCAGCGGCCATAGTAGGTCATCGTTTTGCCTTGAAATTTGCCACTGTCTGGGTTTTCAAAGCCAGGGTCGTTAACAAGAATGACAACAGTCTTACCCTTAACATCTAATCCTTCATAGTCGTTCCAGTCATATTCAGGCGCATTGACACCATAACCAACAAAAACAATATCTGAGTCAGCTAAATTGATCTGCGCAGTTTCACGTTTAGATGATGCAACCATATTCTCTTTATAGGCAAAGCTGTGGTTGCCCATGGTAAGTGTCATATCAGGATCAGCCGTGATTTCCATTAACTCCACAGCTTGTAAAAAACTATTGCCATTGCCAGGCTGATATCCAAGCGCCTTGAAGTTTTCTACCAGATAATCGAGGGTCTTGGTTTCTCCAGCCGTTGTGGGAGAGCGGCCTTCAAACTCGTCAGAAGCAAGTGTTTTGGTGTGTTGGCGTAAATCTTCTTCGCTAATGTCGTTGTATACGGCAGCGAAATTATTTAAGTCATTTGCTTTATTCGGAATTTGGCTACATCCAATCAATAGTGCAGTGCTTGAAATAGCGCCAATTAAGATACGAGATATTTGCATATTATTGCTCTTGTTATTACATTTGCGGCCAGTATAAAAAACTTACATAGATTCACTAGGTCACAAGTGGAAAATGAAATTGCCTCAAACCAGCTCAATTGCTAAATCAGCGAGCCAGAATCACTGGAAATGGTTACAACGCACCCAACCTTTTAGTTGGCTACAAAACTTGTTTAATATAACTGACTCCGAAGCAATGTTGAATGCTCAGACGCTTAATTATCTAAAATACCAGATGAAGTTGGATATGCCGTTAAGCTTTGTTTGCCAATCAAGAATGCATGATGAAGCGCAGTATTATGAGCAAATTATATTTTCACAGGGCATTGTACCTACTCGGCCCAACTCCTGGCATGATTTCTACAACGGCGTCATTTGGCTGCAATTTCCAAAAACTAAACGTTTATTAAACCGATGGCACGTAGAAGATATTGAGCAGTTTGGTATGAGCCCACGAAACAAACGGCGGAATCAGATCACGCATTTTGATGAATGTGGTGTGATACTAGTGTGTGAAGATGAGCAATTGTTGTCGCAACTGAGGCAGCACCAGTTTAAACATGTCTTGCATGAGCAAAGACATCGATGGGGTAGCGATATACATGGTGTGATTTTTGGCCATGCAAATTATGAAATGCTGATGAACCCCTATATTGGTTTGACAGGGAAGTGGCTGGCGATTGAGCCCTGTGTCAATTATTTTTCATTGCCAGTTGCTGAGCAATTAAACTATATCGACGAGACGTTAGTCACCAAGTTGACCCAACAGCAAGCGTTTTCTGGGGACTGTCATTTGTCCCCCTTGCCTTTATTGGGCGTGCCTGGGTGGTATGCACAAAACAATGAGGCGGCTTTTTATGATAACCAAGACTATTTCAGGCCTAAATCCACCAAATTGTTGCAGCCAACGACAGGCAAGTCATAACGATGAATGGCACAAAACTGGTCAAATAAATGCGCAATGATGAAAGTCGAGTCCATTGATGCAAGCCGGTAATCAATAGGTAGAAATTAAAAAACAAATCCAGTCTGAGCAAATCTGCAAACCCAACCCATTTTGATTGTTCGTCAAGACCTAGCCAAAATGCCATCGACAATGGCTGTAGGGCGTACATCGAACGTTGATCATCCGAGACGACTAAAATCATTAACAATACAACAATGGCGACAACAACAGAAGGAAGTTGCACCCACCAGATAAATCCATACCAATCCGTAAAACCATTGACGTTTTCTTCGTCTGATTTGGTCATGACATTTAAGTACGCTGCGATAACGGCATTGAGTAATATGGTGCCAACAAAAAAGGCAAATAAGTTGGATAAGGTATAGACCTTTTGTGATGCAAACGGAGTTAATATTATCTCTCGTTCTGCTGGGCTGACATCTTTGGCAAGAAAGCTACCATGAAAATCTTTTAACCATGCAAAATCAACATATTGATAATAGACATAAAGTGGTAACAAGGTGGCTGTCATAACAAGTAGGAACGCTATCCAGGACCAATTGTTGTGCTTGTTTATGGCTGCAAATACCTGGTTAGGATGGGTAAAAACACGTAAACATGCCTGCAGTGGATTTGAGATAGTGTTCATGTCAATTGACCCTTTTTATAAAAAACTTCAATACCAGTGAGGTGGTAAGCATCAAAGAGCACATAATAAACTTTAATTAAAATAGTCACAATTAATTCAAGAATTTATGTAATAAATCCAGTAAGTTATACACTAGTAACCTAACAACTATCAAAAACGGATAATAAAGATGATAGAGATAAAACAGTTAGCTAAGAAGTTCGAGGTCGAGAACCCGAAAAAGCTCAGTGAGCAAGCGAAAAAGGATCCAAGGTTAAAAGGGCGCTTTTTTCATTCAGTTATGGACGTGTCTTTTTCAGTCGACAATGGCCAGGTTTTGGGCTTGTTAGGTCCTAACGGAGCGGGCAAAACGACCACGTTGAGAGTGTTGTCCACGGCACTGCAAGCTGATTCTGGAGAGGTAAATATTAATGGTATTGATGTTTTAAAAAATCCTCTCGAAGCACGCAAAAAAATAGGTTTCTTGTCTGGTTCTACTGGTTTGTATGGCCGATTAACCGGAAGAGAAAACATCGCCTATTTTGGCCAATTGCATGGTATGTCGAAATCTCAAATTGAGGATCGCATTCAGGTGTTGTCACAAATGCTTGAAATGGAATCATTTCTGGATAGACGTTGTGAAAATTTTTCAACGGGTATGAAACAAAAGACGGCAATTGCTCGAGCTGTCGTCCATGAGCCCGAGGTGGTTATATTAGATGAACCAACTACGGGGTTAGATATCATGGCCACACAAACTGTTTTAGATTTTATTCGTGACTTGAAAGCGAAAGGCGTACCCGTGATTTTCTCAACCCATCACCTCGATGAAGTTTCTGAATTATGTGATCGCGTTGCCGTTATTGATAAAGGGTTGAGTAAGTTTGATGACACCATTGAGCAATTTGGTCAGTTGGCGAGTGGTAATATGAATTCAGCATTTCTGCAAACGATTAAGGGGAGTAACTGATATGTGGTTAGTTTTTTTGAAGGAGTTAAAAGAGTTAATTCGTGATCGAAAAACACTGTTTTTTATGATCGCACTACCCATAGCCATTTTCCCTGCAATTTTTGGGGGTATTGCTTACTTCACTGGTAAAGCTATTGAAGATGCCCAAACTAAAGTATTGCAGTACGCCCTAGTTGGGGCTAAATACGCGCCTGAAATCGTGTCCAAATTGGAGGAGATGGAAGACTTTTCAAGAGTCGATGTGGTGATAAATGACAATCATCAAGAATTGATTGCCTCCGGTGAAGTGGATTTTATAATCGAACTTCCAGCAAACTACTCAGACAGGGTCCTGTCAACAGGCCAGTCTACTATTAAATTATATTTGAATGACGCAGGCCTCAATAAGGTATTTTCCCGTGTCGATGGCATAGTGAAAGAGCAAATAGAAATTCAGAGGGAAATCGCTTTCAAAACGCTAAACTTATCCAAAGCGCAACAAGACGCAATTATGGAACCTACTATTCTGGAAAAAATAGATACAGCAGATAACCGAGAAAGTATTGGCGAGAATATCGGGCGATTAATTCCTTATTTTATTTTTATCTTATGTCTGCAAGGGGCTATGTTTCCGGCAACTGACTTAGGTGCTGGAGAAAAAGAGCGAGGCACTTTAGAAACCTTGTTAATATCACCCATAGAGCGCTATAAATTGGTTTTGGGTAAGTTTTTCACGGTAGCCTTTGCGGGTATCACCACGGCACTCATAACGGTCAGTAGTATTGCAATATGGGGGACGATTGCAAGTAAATGGATGCCAACAGATATTATTGTGTCTTTTATGACTTCCATCGGCTTAATTGATTTTCTATTGATGTTTTTAATGCTGGTGCCTGTAGTTGCGATTTTTGCATCGATTTTGTTGAGTCTTTCTATTTATGCCAAGAGCTTTAAAGAGGCACAAAGTTATATGGGGACACTGGTTATTTTAGTTATTGTTCCTATCATTTTTTCAGCATTGCCCGGGGTGGAATTAAGCGGGGTTTGGGCTTGGGTGCCATTAACCAATGTGGCCCTTGCTATCAAGGAATTGATTAAAGGTACTATGGACTATTATCAGCTATTTGCTATTTTTGGCTCTACTGTGGTCATTGCCGGCGCGCTTATCGCATTTTGTGTGCATTGGTTTAACAAAGAAAAAGTGTTGTTTAGATAGCCACAAATTGGGC
>JAOMVH010000083.1 GCA_028356795.1 Aliiglaciecola sp.
AGGTTTAGCAGTTGTGCTAAAGTGCATTCAAGCAGTGTTGATAGTTTGGTTGAGTATGTTTTCAATGTCAGTTTGGTTTCACTGGATAGATTTAGCCGGAGTGGCGGTGTTTGCCATCTCGGGTACCCTAATGGCACACCGAAAATTTATGGATGGGTTTGGCGTCATAGTACTCGCTGCGGTTACCGCCATAGGTGGTGGAACCCTAAGAGACATGATCCTAGATTTACCGGTTTTCTGGGTGAAGGATCCGAGTTTTTTCTACGTTATTTTGGCTGCAGCCTTCTCAACCATTCTTTGGTTGCGATATAACAGTGCGTTTCCACTACGTTATCTACTCATTGCCGATGCCTTTGGCCTTGCATTTTTCAACGTAATGGGACTACAAAAAGCCCTCGCATACGGTGCAACGCCGTTTGTTGCTGTAGCCTTAGGAACCATGACAGGTGTGTTTGGTGGTTTGATACGTGATGTTATTTGTCGTGAAATCCCTCTGGTACTCAAAGGCGAACTCTATGCAACAGCATGCATTCTTGGCGGCGGATTATATGTTGTCATGATGGAAATGGCGATAAACAGTGATATAGCCCTGTTTGTTGCTTTAATAACAACGTTACTCGTGCGTTTGGGAGCGATGAAATGGAACTGGCATTTGCCCGTTTTCCCTCCTCATCAATAACCCCAGAGAGTTATACCAATTCCATTAAAACTAGACTTCTCGCCGTAGACAAGGGAAAAACTTCATTCTAGGATTTATGTAACCAACAGGATCACAAGGATAAGTGAATGTCTTTAGCGGTGGTATATTCTCGCGCAAGTATCGGAATTGATGCACCACTGGTGAGTATTGAAATACACCTAGCCAATGGTTTGCCGAGTTTTAACTTAGTGGGTTTGCCAGAGCCTGCTGTACGAGAGTCAAAAGAGCGGGTTAGAAGTGCATTACTTAATTCCGGTTTTGAATTTCCAGCCAGACGCATCACTGTCAACCTTGCACCAGCGGATCTTCCCAAGCATGGGGGACGATTCGATTTGGCCATTGCCATTGGCATTATTGCTGCCTGCGGTTTGTTGCCAGAAGCCCAGTTAACCAATTTTGAGTTTGCTGGCGAACTTGCTTTAAACGGTGATATACGCCCTATAACGGGTGCTTTGCCTTTCAACTATGCGTGTTACAAAGCGAATCGCACCGCCGTGATGCCGGTTTTAAACTTGTCAGAAGCCCAGCTCGTAAGCGGCAGTGATGTTGTTGGGGCTACCTCGCTGAATGAAATATTCTTACATCTAAGTAAGCGTAATTTAATCGCCCACAAAGCGGCGGGGATACCTAAAGATAATGTCGCCAACCCTCTTGATATGGCTGATATAAGAGGGCAATTGTTGGCCAAACGGGCATTAGAAATCAGCGCCGCTGGTGGACACAATATCTTGTTATGTGGTCCACCGGGCACCGGTAAAACCATGTTAGCCAAACGCTTGATTACCTTGTTGCCTAACATGACCCAAGAGCAGGCACTAGAAAGTGCCACAATACACTCTATTGCCGGAAAACCGATAAATGCGGAATGTTTCCAACGTCGCCATTTTCGACAACCCCATCATACTTCATCAGCCGCAGCATTGGTGGGGGGGGGCAGCAATCCAAAACCCGGCGAGATTAGCTTAGCCCATCACGGTGTTTTGTTTCTTGATGAACTACCGGAATTCGAACGAAGAGTGCTGGATGTGCTTCGCGAGCCGCTAGAAGCGGGAGAAGTATGCATTTCCCGTGCAGCGAAACAAGTTAGCTACCCAGCGAAGTTCCAACTTGTTGCCGCAATGAATCCAAGTCCAACAGGTTCATTGCACGACAGACGCAGTTCTCCCGATCAGGTTTTGAAATATCTCAACAAACTGTCGGGACCATTTTTAGACAGAATTGACTTACAAGTCGATGTGCCGCAACTTTCAAATGTTGAAATGTTTGAACCTAAAACTCAGCATATTGAGAGCAGTGAAGAGATCAAACAACGTGTTATCAGCGCGAGAGCCATCCAGCTAAAACGCAGTGCAAGGTGCAACGCATTAATGACTAATAAACAGATAGAGTCGTTTTGTGTGTTGACCCAATCTGACCACCAATTCATGCTCGATTCAATCGAAAGGTTGGGATTATCTATGCGCGGTTACCACCGTACCTTGAAAGTTGCCCGCACCATCGCCGATCTGTCTGCGCAGGAATGTATACATAGAACCCATTTGTGTGAGGCGTTAAGTTACCGAGCACTAGATCGATTGATTCAGAGTCTGCAAGTGTGAGGCATAAATCGAAAGTTACCGGCCTGTACAACTATTCGTCATGACTTTGGGTCATCCAAGCGCTTATAAGCGGCTCATCTAAACGTGATTTTAAACAGCATAAACCTAGCTTATAAGGTTCGATATTTTTGATAGCAATTCGATTAATTTTATTTGCCACCACCGAGTTATCGATTACCACTTTTGGCACAATACCCAAACCACAACCTAAAGCAACCATGCTGACGATAGCTTCATTGCCACCGACTGTAGCGTATACCCGCGGCTTAAGCCCCATTTCACTAAACCAGTGATGGACGATGCGCTTTGAAGGACCCGATTCTGGCAGTACCACTGAGTGATTTCGCCAATCAACTTCTTCCAGCGTATTCAAGTTGCTGTCCTTTGGCGCAATAAGCAATAGGGGAATGGTATCAATAGGCAAAAAAGCGATTTCTTTGGGCATGTCTGGTGTGTGAATGGCAATAGCCACATCAGTATCTTGTTGCATCACTTTATTAACAGATAGTCCGTGATCGCCCGTTGATAACTTCACTTCAACCTGTGGATGTTTTTCTCGGAATAAATTCAATACCCAGGGCAAATGACTTTGACTCGCGGTGACAGAGCAAAACAACTTGATTTCGCCACTTAACATCGGGTTCATCTGGTCAAGTTCGGCCCGTAAGCTATGCCACTGAGACAACATCAGCTGGCTAAAAGACAGCAATTTTTCGCCAGCAGGAGTGAGTTTAACCGTTCGATTGTCGCGTATGAATAAGGTCGCCCTCGTTTCATCTTCCAAGCGCTGAATAGCACGGCTTAGTGTCGAAGGACTAACAAACATCGCATTGGCGGTCTTTCCAAAATGCAAACTTGAGGCGAGGTGCTGGAATAATTGAAGAGCGCGAAAATCCATACGTTTCATTTTTTGCAATACTGTGTTGCGAATATATCATTTTATTCAACGAGAATAAAAGACTAGTATCTTTTCATCGAAAGTCGTCACTGGCTTGATAGTAAAAACAAAGGACCAAGTCGGTCCGAAGCAGTTGTTTAAATTAATAGATAGGCATACAAAACATGGCAAATTATTTCAATACATTATCGTTGCGTCAGCAGCTTGACCAACTTGGTCGCTGTCGGTTTATGCAAAGAGAAGAGTTTGCTAACGGTTGCGAAAGCTTAAAGGGCAAAAAGATTGTTATTGTTGGTTGTGGTGCACAAGGCCTAAACCAAGGTCTTAACATGCGAGATTCAGGGTTGGACGTTAGTTATGCACTGCGTCAGGCCGCCATTGATGAAAAGCGTGAATCATACCAACGTGCGACAAGCAATGAATTTACTGTGGGAACATATCAAGAACTGATCCCAGACGCAGATTTGGTTTATAACTTAACGCCTGATAAGCAACATTCAAGTGTGGTTGAAGCGGTTATGCCACTGATGAAAAACGGTGCATCTCTGGGTTATTCACATGGCTTCAATATTGTTGAAGAAGGTCAGAAAATTCGCGAAGACATTACCGTAGTAATGTGCGCACCTAAATGTCCTGGCACAGAAGTTCGTGAAGAATATAAACGCGGATTTGGCGTACCCACACTTATCGCCGTTCACCCTGAAAATGATCCACAAAACCAAGGCTGGGCGATTGCAAAAGCGCTGGCGTCTGCCACCGGCGGTGATAGAGCTGGCGTACTAGAGTCATCATTTGTGGCGGAAGTAAAGTCTGATCTCATGGGTGAACAAACTATCCTATGTGGTATGCAACAAACAGCTGCTGTTTTAGCCTATGAAAAAATGGTGCAGGATGGCGAAGATCCCGCGTTTGCAGGTGCACTTATTCAATTTGGCTTGGAAACCATTACCGAAGCACTAAAAATTGGCGGCGTGACGAACATGATGGACCGTTTGTCAAACCCTGCAAAGCTAAAAGCATGTGAGTTATCAGATCAATTAACTAGTATGCTTCGTCCGCTATTCGAAAAGCACCAAGATGACATCATCAGTGGTGAGTTTTCAAAAACCATGATGGAAGACTGGGCAAATGGCGATGCAAATCTATTAAAGTGGCGTGAAGAGACGGGCCAAAGTGGCTTTGAAAATGCGCCCGAATACAGCGGTAAAATTGACGAACAAAGCTTCTTTGATAAAGGTATTTTGATTGTTGCGATGATTAAATGTGGTGTTGAGGTTGCATTTGATGTCATGGTTGAAGCCGGCATTTTGCCAGAATCAGCGTACTACGAATCACTGCATGAAACACCGCTTATTTCGAATACCATTGCGCGTAAACGTTTGTATGAAATGAATGTTGTTATTTCCGATACCGCGGAGTACGGCAACTACCTGTTCGCTAATGCCGCAGTGCCTTTGTTACGAGAAAAATTAATGCCGACTCTTTCGTCCGAGTATATCGGGAAAGGTCTTGCATCAGATTCAAATAGTGTCGACAACATGGCATTAGTTGAAGCTAATCACGCAATTCGACATCACGGTGTTGAACGCGTTGGAGAAGAATTACGTGGATACATGACTGACATGAAGGCAATCGTTGATGCTAGTTAGTTCCATGACAAAAGTTCTGTCGTTAGGTGCTTGAACCAAGCCCTTTTGCCCGGCCTTTTTGGTCGGGCTTTTTCTTTTAAGGGTAAGAAAAAGACTCTTAACAAGTTCTTCCATTTAAATTTCAGTGAAATATATGAATAGTGCTGGAATTATCATTTAATTTCGGTTTTACT
Source organism: Aliiglaciecola sp. (assembly GCA_028356795.1). Taxonomy (GTDB): domain Bacteria; phylum Pseudomonadota; class Gammaproteobacteria; order Enterobacterales; family Alteromonadaceae; genus Aliiglaciecola. Next base: position 5,019 of record JAOMVH010000083.1, read on the forward strand.
CTAGGGCTGTTGAGTATTAAACATGTTAAAACAACCGCCCGAACGCTGGGGTTTTAACACTAAAACGCGTAGAATGTGTTGTGTCGCGTAAATGCTACAAATAAAACAATTATTAAAATAAATAATAAGAACTTGATTTACATAGACAAAGCATTCATTTGTAAGTAGTAATCTATTTTTTATTCGGTTCAGAGACCACACAGCGTCTCTGATCTGAGACAATATATTTTATCAGTTTTCCAGAAACGCTGATTGTACGGGCCCTGCGGATTGGCCTGCATCTTGCAAAATTTATTGCTGGTGCGAGACAAAGCGTTTCCATAATAAGTTAAGGTTCTGAGTGGAGAACACTATGAATTCATCGATATCTAGATTCACTCAAATGGGTGATTGGATCTTCGAAGTGAAAATGGTTAGAGCGCTTCGAGTTAAAAAGTATGGAGAGCCATACACTGCGCTAGCAACGTTGACGGCAAATGGCGAATCCATGTATATAGATAGTCAGTTGACTCGTGAAAATGATGATTTTTCACGAAAAGATTTTTTAACTTTCTATAAGTTTTGCCAAGCGTTAGAAATGAAAAACGTCATATACGATAAAGTCAAAAATGGTGTGCGACACCCACGTGTAGTAGATATTGCTGAGAATGTTAAACCGTCACCAATAGTGCGCTTAGTGAAGTAACTTTTTCAAAATTAAATGAAATGCAGAGAACCCTGAAAAATCCGTTTTTCAGGGTTTTTTATTTTATCCGCCTTGACGACTTTAGCGGCAACTCAGAAGCCGCTCCAACGCTTAATACACAAGCAAGTGCAAGTAGCGCAAATACTAGAAATCCAATTGCGATAGGCAATATTGATGTGCTAACAAAGCTATTTATAATTAACGCAATAGGCACTGAAAATCCACTGCTAAAACACCCAATAATAGCCGCTCCCAAACCCGCAATATGACCCAAGGGCAACATCGCCATCGAGTTCAAGTTGCCAAATAAAATGCCAATAAAGAAAAAATTAGTAGACAATAGCAATACGGTCACGTAAAGAGGCGGCAGTCCGTCAAACCCCAGAGTACTGATGACCAAAATGAACGACACTATGGTATTTCCATAAAGCGCCCATATACATAACTTGCGCATACCTAATCGCATCACTAATGTGCCGTTGATAAAGGAAGCAAAGCCGATTGAAAAAGCGAGTACGGCGAAATACAGTGGGAACAAGTCACCTACTTGATAGAAGTCTTCAAAAATAGTTTGTGAGGCACTTAAATAAGATAAAAACGCTCCGAAAATAAACCCCATTGACACGGTGTAAAGCATGACCTCTTTGTGGGTTAGGATGAATTTGCTAGACACAAACAGTTGATGCCACGAAAAAGCAGACCGTTTAGATTTGGGCAAGGTTTCTTGTTGTCGGCTAAAAAACCAAATCCCTACGGCAAGACCAATCGCTAAGAACGACAAGAAAATTTCACGCCATGAAGCAAACATCAAAATCGCTTTACCAAAAGCTGGCGCTAGCATTGGCACGAGTATAAAAACCATCATAATGAACGACATGACTCTGGCCATCGCTTCACCGGCATATTCATCTCGTATCAATGCAATAGTCGCTATACGGGGACCAGAGACACCAAAAGCTTGCACAACGCGACCAAAAAGTAGCATTTCCATAGATTGAGAGTACATACAAATCACGGTGCCGATGGCAAAGATGATAAGGCCAGTCAATATTGCTGCACGTCGCCCTTTAGCATCAGAGTATGGACCAAAACAAAGTTGTCCCAGGGCCATACCGAGGAAAAATAGCGAAACAATCATATGCGTATGTTGAGGGCTTTCACTATTAAGATCAGAGCCAATTTGATTCAACGCAGGTAGCATTGCATCAATACTTAGCGCAACCAAGGATGTCAAAAATGCCATCAGTGCGACGAACTCTACAAGCCCCAATTTTGGCTTGTTATCTTTTATTGTTGCTTTCCCAGCCATCATTTAATGTTTACCTTATTCATTGATCGCGCAGTGTATTCTCAATACCTCATAGTTGAAATGCCTTTGTTCAAAAAAGCGACCAAATATAATAATTGTACTGCGAATGATACTTTACAACCGCGACTGCGTACCAATGGGTAATTGTAATGAGTGGAGAATGGTCTGATGAAAATAGTATTGGTATTTGTGGTGTCTGTAATGATTGCTGGATGTTCAGTATTTGGTGATAACGGCGTTGAATCTGCGCCCTATACGTTGCTTAGTTCTGACAAGTCGTTAAATATAGAAGTTAGAAATTACCAATCCATGATCCTGGTTTCTACTAGCACAGCAGACGGTAGTAGCAATAAAGCGTTTAGAAAGCTTTTTAACTACATTACTGGCGACAATGAGGGTAAAACAGAAATTGCGATGACGGCACCGGTTTTAATGGATGACAAAATTGAAGGCACTGAGATTGCGATGACAGCCCCAGTATTTATGTCAGAAAATACCGATTCACCTTCTATGGCTTTTGTCATGCCCATTGACTTTACGATGGATAGCACTCCCAAACCCACTGACCCAGATGTTATCGTAAGTGAAGTCACCAATTACAAAGTCGCGGCGATCAAGTTTAGTGGCACCCTTGGCGATAGCAATGTCGATGAGCACACGCAAATACTTTTAAGCTGGATAAACAACACTGGGTTAACGCAAAAAGGCAAGCCCGTTAAAGCTGGTTATAACGGGCCTCTTACCTTGCCGTTTTTGCGTCATAATGAAGTTTTGATTGAAATCGAATAACGCCAACGCCATGCACTACTAGTATGAAATCTTATTGCAAATGCTTCTTCAAGAACTCGTCAATCGCCTCGAAGGCTGCGTGTCGATTACGTTGAATCGACAGATAATGGTCACCATTTTCAAGTTCGATATATTCAAATGACTTGTCTTCATCTTCAAGCTCGTCTGCAAACATCCGACTTTGTTTCACATCAACAACGCGGTCATCTTCGCCATGAATAACGAGTATCGGCGTTTTGATGTTTTCCACTTGATAGTAGGGAGAGCGCATTTTAAGGTCATCACTGTCTGAGCCGATTTGATTTTTCACCCATTTGGAATTGACGTATTTACGACTATCACTGACAAGTTGCTTCAAGCTTGATACACCCGAGAAGCTTACCGCGCACTTATACAGATCTGGCGTTTTTGCGATCCCCATCATAGCGGCATAGCCGCCATAACTGGCTCCTACTATGCACACTTTGTCGTTGTTAGCGATGCCATCTTCCACCAACCAATTTAAACCATCTTCTAGGTCATCCTGCATTGCCATGCCCCAACCACCCATTTGGCTTTGGGAAAACTCATAACCGTACCCAGTAGACCCGCGAAAATTGGGGCGCAAAACCGCATATCCACGATGGGCAAAAAAAGAGGTCCAATAATCAAAACCATCAACGTCTCGGGCACCCGGTCCACCATGGGGATGTATAATAGTGGGATAAGGGGCTTCACCCGTTTTGGGCAGCGTCAAATAACCGGTAATCTCGATACCATCTCTGGCTTTGTAAGAAATCCGCTTATGTTCGCTCAACAGACTGGGATCAAGCTCAGGGTAAGTGCTAAATAACAAAGACATCGAACCCTCTTCACGATTACCAAGAAAGTAAACGCCAGCAACCGTATCACTTTCTGAATACATCAAATACACGTTCTCATCACGACTAAAAGCCACAAGATAGTTGTCAGTATCAGGTAGCGCAGCATCTAATCCTCGCTGCAAGGCATCGCGATCTTTATCCCAGTAAATGCGACCTGTTGCTGTATTTGAATGGCTAATACCGATGACATCTTTGGTCTTGCTTGAATATATCAAGCCACCATCAACATCACGTTCTGGATCCTCAAAAACCAGTGTCTGCTCATTGGTTTTCAAATCCAGTTTATAAAGTGCAAGCAGGTCACCTTTATACTGTTTAAAATACAATATGTTCGGATCAAGATCGAAACCAATGGGATAAATCGGTTTTTCTTTTATGCTGTTGTAGTGAAAATATTCTTTGAATTTGCTGTTTTCGTTGTCTCGAATAAGCACATGTTTTTCACCGGTTTTATAGTTAGTCACATAACCTAAGCGCAATCGATTTTGTTGGTCAGTCAACCAATCTCGTATTTGTCGTTTACCCTTCTCGATACGCTTCTTTTTCTTGGTATTAACATTGACCTTGTAAACAGATGGCATATTGGCGACATCAAGATCGATAGCAATCAAAATATGGTCAGGATCATCAGGCAAAAAATCGATGATATTATCCTGAAACTGAGAAATATGCTGGTTTCTTATGGAACCATCTCTAGGGCGAATTAGCGGTTTCAGGTCTGGATTTTTTTCTTCAGTATCTAACACTACCAGACGTGTTTCAGTGGTGTCTGTGCCAGAGCGGCTATCTGCATAGCGAATACTAACCATTAATTTGGTTTCATTGACCCATTCAAACCAGTTCACTTTAACCTTTTCATTGTCAGATTTAACGTGATAACTCTGTGTACCTGTGGTCAAGTCGTAGGTTGATAACACGGCGGTATCAAGCCCTGCTACATTTTGAATATAGGCAAGCTTTTCACCTTTGGGAGACAGTTCAGGTTTAACAAATTGGGGGAGTTGACTGAAGTGTTTAGTGTCTAATTGCTCGGCTAAAACTACAGAGCTAAATATGGCTATGGCAAGCGCGAGCAAGCGCGTAATACGTCCATGCATGAATCTATCCTTTGATAAAATACTAGCAGGCAGTATACAACTAGTCTTGGTGCTAACCAATAATTTTTG
>JAOMVH010000084.1 GCA_028356795.1 Aliiglaciecola sp.
TGCAAAGACAAAACCTCGCTGTTTATAACCATTCTAAAAGCACTTAATATAGATGCTTATCCAGCGCTTGTTGACACTGAAAACACCAAGCTATTGGCAGAATTTCCGCCAGGCATAAATTTGTTCGACCACGTTTTGGTTTGGTTGGAATTTAACGGTCAACAATATTGGCTAGATCCCACCTTGAGTAACCAAAACGGTACGCTGGACAACTTGTACCAACCAGATTACGGATATGCATTGGTTCTTAAACAAGGCGTTGATCAATTAACTCCCATGAGCAGAGACGAATACAAGTCCCATACTCTTCTTGTGGAAAAATATACCATTCCAGATAAAACTGACTCTCCCGTTATGTTCACCGTCAGTACACGCTATAAAGGCTATGAAGCAATACGACAGCTTTGGAATGTAGAGCAGGATGGTAAAAATAGCATCGCTGAGAGTTATGAGGTTTTTTATCAAGATTCATACCCCGGCTTAAAAACATTCGAAGAAATGACAATAAAAGAAGACCAAGTAGCTGGTGAAGTCATTTTTAATGAGAGTTATCAGATTGACGATTTTTGGAAACGAGGTGATGAGCATTGGGAAGCTGACTTTTACCCTTATGAAGTTAGAAACTCTCTTTTTAAACCCAAACAAACCCAACGAGATGGACCACTTGCTTTTTCTTTCCCTGATAACATTACGCAAATCACAGAACTTCACTTTGAAACAGACGGATGGAGTTTCGATTCGCAAGAATTTACTGAAGATAACCCGTTTTTCACCTACACATCTGAGGTAGATTTCGAAAATGATGTATTAACCATCAAGTACACCTATAAAGCTAAAGCTGACCATATCCCTGAAGACAAAATTGACCAATATTTAGAAGCTAGAGACCGAGTAAGAGGTGATGCCTACTATGGCATTATCAAATACATAAAAGATGAAACGGCCAATCAAGTTGATTCTTCTAGTCAAAGCGCGGCAACAATTGAAGACCAAGAAGAAATTGATTGGTGGTTAGTAGTAGTGAGTGTTTACTGTTTAGGTTTTTTATATATCGTAGCAGAATGGCAAATCGAATCACGAAAGCGCCCATCTTTCCCCGATTCACAGTATTACCCTATCGCCACATGGAAATTTGTTTATTTGTCCATTATTTCATTTGGAATTTATAATGCGTATTGGATGTACCGGAATTGGCAAGCTATTAAGATAAAAACCGGTGCTAATATGATGCCCTTTTGGCGAGGTTTATTTATCAACTTTTGGGTTTATGCATTATTTTTAAATCTGCGCCAAGATAGCCAAGAACAATTCTCAAAAAATAAAGTATTACCCGCTTGGCTGGCCTTCATTATTGCTCTGGCATTTTTTGTCACCTCTATTGCCAGCAATGCCGTTGATGAATTGCCTTGGTCGATGCTGTACGTGCTCACACCGCTATTATTAATTCCGTTTGTCCGATATATCAACTTTCGTAATACAAACAACTCGGACGCCATCAAGTTCAACACTAAATGGCGCATCAGACACCTTGCTGCCTCTATTATGATAGTTCCCACATTGGCTATTGGTATTGCTTCGGAAACACACTTTTTCCCTAGTGAAAAAGTGGTTACCGAGTCTCAGATTTGGGATAGGGATTTGAAATTCTTTTATCGTCAGCAGTTAATCCCCGCAAACGAAAGTATTCGCTATTTTTACAGCGACGCCTTGTGGGATGCCAGGGACGATGGCAATGGATTTACTGACAAACGAGTATTCTCATATTGGTTAGATGATGAAGCTGGCTTGCAAAGAGAATCTGCCGTCTACGAAGAAATTAAAAACATTGAAACTGAATTTTCAAAAACCGAATTAAGCAATACCATAGTTACCATCACACGCTACGATGACTCAACATTCCTTTTGTTTGTTTCAAACACGGATGAAGGAGACAAAACCTTCGTGGAAGAGCTAACAAAAGCCTGGAAGGCTGGTCAAAAATAAGGTGATGAAAAATTGCAGCCGCCGTGTATTTAAATAAGCAACTTCAATATGAAAGCTCACAAAAGAGCATATGTAAACGGAGCTAGTTAGTTGTCTTCAATCATCTTCATCTCACCTATCCAGATGCCGAACATGCCAGGCAGGTATTTGAAGCATTTAGTCAATGGCCAACCATGACAGTGCGCAAACAACAGCCAAATGCAAAGCGCATGAAGACCATTAAAGCCAGCATGGACTGGATAGGTTATGACTTGCCGAATATCTATCAACTGGTATTTGAACAGCAATCCTGCACATTAGAAGAAGCGCCCATTAGAGAAGGCAATGCCATTAAGCTGCACTTCTATTGTGGTAAATGGGCAGGTAATCAGCTTTGGGAAGCGTTGTTTTCAGAGTTAGTGGCCATTCCCGTGTCAATTGAAGGGTTTTTACATGCCGATTTTGATAGTACAAATGAGCATCAAGTAAAGGAAATTTGTTAGCTGTGGGCTTCGAACTTATTGAACACTTGCAATAGTGGCGCCGTGTTCATTTGAACATGGTAAATCACTGTGTGTACTTTATGATCATAAGCCCTCCTAGATCACCTTTAAGACACCGCGATACATTTGCATTTGGCAATGAAATTCATACTCTCCCGGAGATAAGTCGAGTAACGTAATTTGAGTAACTTCATTCAACTTAAGTTGTTCGCTAATGTCCAATGACGGAATGAGCATTGTTTCTGCACATGGAGATTGATCTTTGCGCACAAACTTCAGGGTGACTGGTTGGCTCGCAGATACTTGAATTGACGATGGAGAATACATTCCATCTTTCACTTCGATTAAGATCTCGTTATTGATAACGACCGTTTTATTAGGTTTGTAGAGCCAGAACCACCAGACAATGATCGCTATAAGTGCAACTCCTAAGATATTTATTATTATCACCTACTCTGTCCTTAATGCTCTTGCGCTTTGAATAAACGAAGTCGATTAGCATTCGACACTACGGTTAGCGAAGAAAATGCCATCGCCGCCCCTGCAATCACAGGACTCAACAAAATCCCGAAGAAGGGGTACAGCGCACCTGCTGCAAAAGGAATTCCTGAAACGTTATAAATAAACGCGCCAAAGAGGTTTTGTTTGATATTTCGTAAAGTCGCTTTACTCACCGCAATGGCATCCGCTAGGCCATGAAGAGAACCACGCATTAGCGTGATGTCAGCACTTTCAATGGCTACATCAGTACCTGTGCCTATGGCAAAACCAACGTCTGCCAACGCTAGTGCAGGAGCATCATTTATACCGTCCCCTGTCATTCCAACGGTTTCTCCACTATCTTGAAGTTCTTGAACTTTGTTGGCTTTGTCTGCTGGCAAAACTTCAGCTAAGAATTCTGTAATACCTACTTTCGCAGCAACGGCGGCAGCAGTTTCCTTATAATCTCCGGTTAACATGATTACCCGTATGTCATTCGCTTGAAGTCGTTTGATGGCGGAAATCGAATCAGGTTTTATTGGATCAGCCACCGCAATAATTGCTGCAAGCTGTCCATCAATAGCAAAGTACATTGGTGTTTTGGCTTCTTTAGCTAAGGTTTGAGCTTGTTCAACATATCCAGTTATATCGACATCTTTTACTGCCATCAGCTTATCGTTACCGAAAAGTAAGGCGCTTTTGTCACAGTTTGCTTCTACGCCAAATCCTGTGATGGCGTTAAACGAATCGATTTTTAAAAGTTCAATACCTCTTTCTAAAGCACTCTCTACAATAGCTTGAGCTAGGGGGTGCTCTGAGCCACTCTCCAAACTAGCGGCAAGCTGAAGCACTTCTTTATCGTTTGTAGCATTTGCCAAAACGATATCTGTTACTTTAGGAGCCCCGTCGGTAATTGTGCCTGTTTTATCTAAGATCATTGCAGTGATTTTAGAGGCTGTTTGTAATGCTTCTCCATTGCGAATCAATACGCCTGCTTCGGCTGCTTTTCCTACCCCTACCATCACCGACATAGGCGTTGCTAAACCTAAGGCACAAGGGCAAGCGATAATTAACACAGTTGTTGCAGAAACGATGGCAAATGCTATCGCAGGGTCTGGCCCTAAGTTAAGCCATGCTAATGCGCTTAATACCGAAATAATCATCACTACCGGCACAAAATAGCCCGAAATGACATCAGCTAAACGGCCTATTGGTGGTTTAGAATTTTGTGCTCGTTTCACCATATCGATGATCTGCGCAAGTGCGGTATCTTTCCCTACTCGTGTTGCCTTAAAGAAAATCATGCCTGATTTGTTTAAAGTGCCTGCAACAACTTCATCTTTCTCAACTTTCTCCACGGGCATTGGCTCACCGGTAAGCATTGATTCATCAATGGACGTATGGCCTTCTAATACAACACCATCAACGGAAATTTTTTCACCCGGCTTTACCTTTACAACATCGTTAAGTAATACTTTTTCTATACCTATTTGAACTTCTTTGTTGTCTCGAATCACAGTTGCCGTTTTAGCTTGCAGACCAATGAGGCGCTTTATCGCTTCCGATGTTTTTCCTCTGGCTTTCAGTTCAAGTGCTAAGCCCAAATCAATTAAACCAATGATCATAGCGGTTGCTTCAAAATACACATGCCTAGCCATCATAGGGACAGCATCAGGTACAAAGACAACAACCATTGAATAAATCCATGCTGTACCTGTTCCTAATGCGATCAAGGTGTCCATATTGGCAGAATGATTTTTAAAGCTCTTCCATGCACCAACATAAAAATGCTTACCTGAAAAATACATAACACCAAAAGTTAAAACACCAACCATGAACCATGATATCCGTTCTAGGTCTGTTTCTACTGTCATTTCTCCAACAACAATGCTGTAGATCATAAGAGGTACACCGAGCGAAAGCGCGATAAAGGTATCTCGCATCAGTTTCTTGTAATAAGCCCTATCAGCCACCTCTTTTTCATCTATTACTTCAGCTGCGGAACTATGATCAATTGGTTTGGCGTTGTAACCAACTGACTCTACGGCTCGGATTAACTCTTCAGTTTTAGCAGTTCCAACAACCACAGCTGTTCTATCGGCGAAATTCATTTCTGCGCTAACTACGCCAAGTGCTCCTTTTAAAGCCCTTTCAATTTTACCAACACAACTGGCGCACCCAGCGCCTTCAATTATAAGTTGTTGGCTCGATATATTATTTGTCACGAGAACCTCTTTCGTCAGTCGCAAGCTCGAAGCTATCGATTAGGTGGCATACCATAGTTGAGGTTGGTGCTTTATCTTCCTTAATTTCCCATTGAGCCAACGCATCCTTCATGTTTTTTCGCAAAACTAACATTGCCTGAAATTGTTTTTCGGTTTCTGCCAACCTTTCCTTTATTAGTGTTCGTACCAAAGGGCAGGCTGCTTTACCGTGGCTCGCCTCTTCAATAATGTCTTGTATATCCGACACCGAAAATCCAAGTTGTCTTGCGCTTAAAATAAATTTAAATCGAGAGATTTCACTAGGGGGGTAATACTTATACCCATTATCTGACTTAATGGGGTTTAGCATTTTTAAACGCGTGTAGTACCTGACAGTATCGACTGTCGTGCCGAATGAATGCGCTAATTCAGAGACTTTCATAGACTCTCCTGACTTAATAGATAGGTAATTAAGTACAGTTTAGACCTGTGTCCAAGACACAGGTCAAGTATATTAGCTATTAATTTGACCAATGAATGTGCTTGATTTTCCACTCTCCATTTTGTTTTTCCAGCACCATTGTTTCCATACTTTGGTAGTCGCGATCTTTACCCCTGTAAGTACCTGTGGTGTGACTACGCGAGGCAGAGATTGCAGTATTTCCCATTACTGTCACTTGGTGCTCAACAGTTTCGCTCTTCATAGCAGCTAAATACTTCATATCAGACAACATATGATGATGTGCGTATTCGCTGGTACTTCGCTCTACACGTCCTCCCTCATAAATGGTGACATCATCAGCTAGCTGAGCACGCGCAAGCTCTTTATTACTTGTTTTTTAATGCTTGGTAAAAAGCCAATACTACCTTTGCAGCGGGCGTATCTATCCCTTTAAATTTAAGTATAAGTCTGTTCCCAACCAGACAAGCAATTACAGGCCAACAATCAAAGAAAGCCATTTGTGATACTTTCTTACTTTACTCAGCAGCATTTGATAGCTTCTTGTTAAAGGAATTTACTTCCGACTTTTTAACGATTGAATAAATCGCTGGCAATACGATGAGAGTTAGTAGCACAGCACTCGTCATTCCACCGACCATAGGCGCAGCTATGCGACTCATGACTTCTGAGCCAGTTCCGCTGCCATATAAAATAGGTAACAGGCCAATAATAATTGTTGCCACCGTCATCATTACGGGACGCACTCGCAAACCACCACCATGTAATAAGGCTTCACGGTATTCATCGTCAGATATATGCTGTGCTCTCTCAGTCGCGTTTTCTTTAAGTTCTTTGAGAGCTTGATTCAAATAAACGAGCATGATCACCCCAATCTCGACTGCAACACCAGCTAACGCTATAAAACCCACCCCAACAGCAACAGAGAAATTGAAACCTTCAAAATACATCAACCATAAGCCGCCGATCATTGCCATTGGTAATGTGACTATGATGATTGCCACTTCACTGAATGCTCTGAAATTTAGATAAAGCAAAATTAGAATAATGGCGAGCGTGAGTGGAAGCACATATGAGAGCTTTTCTTTTGCTCTTTCCATGTATTCATATTGTCCAGCCCACGTAATTGAATAGCCGGCTGGTAATATCAGGTTGGAAGCCAAGTATTCCCTTGCACTTTCAACATAAGTACCAACGTCAACACCATCAATATCTATGAACGTCCAGCCGTTAATGCGGGCATTTTCACTTTTGATCCCCGGAGGCCCATTTTCTACACGAATTTCTGCAACATCACCTAAGGCAATGCGTTGCCCATTAGGTGTTACAACGTAAGCGATCATTTTAGACCGTTCTTAACTGCCTGACTAAGATCTAGTGCCGCCACACTTACCGACCTTACTATTCCAGCCGGTACCTTGTGATGTGTTTTTCCGTTGTTATTGGCAATTAACACTGTTTTTCGGTTTTTCTTGAGTAATGTGCCTGTAACAGTCGTACCATCGTGAGTAAACTGCACTGTCATGCCAGGCCGCAGCGCCGCGAGCGCCTCTCTATCTTGTTTCGCTTGTAACTCATCAATGCGGTCAACGACATACTGATTAAGTGTATATAACTGGTCGATGGATAAATGGCTGATGTCTATCGTTGTTTTCGTTACTTTTTCTGTCATAGCACTTTCACTTTTTCTACATCTGAGCGCAGGCGGTTGTCTGCGAACAAGGCTTTCCAACGCCGAGGGGTTAAATCGATAACGTCTTTTGCCGGATGTTGCGAGATACGCTGCAGTACATCCACTAAGTAATAATAGGGGTTGATGTCGTGTAATTTGCAGGTCACGGTGAGCGAGTGTAAGACACCAAGCTGCTTTGCGCCTAATTCACTCCAGCAGAACAGGTGATTTTTTCTCCCCATGGGTATAACGCGCAAGGCTCGCTCCACATGGTTAGTATCGATGCTCACTTGTGCATGTGTCAGGTAAGTCTTTAACTCATGATGGCGCTCATACGCATAGGTCAGTGCTTTGCTTAACGGGTCTTTAGGGAGTAATTCTGGGCGCTGACGCTGCTCATATATCCAGCTAAACAATGCGGTGATAATTGGCTCGCTGTGTTTAAGGCGATAGTGCACGGTATCTTCGGCATTAAGTGAATGCTGGCGTATGTGCGCTTCGACTTTATACAGTTTTTGAATCTCGGCTAAGGCATATTCTGCCTCTTCAGGGTAATAGTCGAGTGCTTTTTCGAAGTAACGACGGGTATGCGCCCAACACGCCGCATGCGTAATATGCTGACCTTGGCTATTCAGTGTATCGATAACTTGGCTATAGACAGCATAGCCATCGCTTAGCAAAGTGCCATTAAAGCCCGCTAGTTGCGCCAACGCATGTTGTTTGCCGCGTGAAGACGACCACGTAAAGGCGACTTCATCTTGCTCACCATACATCGGCCAGAAGTACGTTTGCTTCATGACGTTGTGTGTTTTGCGTGAACTTGAACGGCGAGTCGAGGATTGTCGACCCGCCTTCATCGGCGTTTCGTCCATGCTGATATGGCTACCCCCTATAATATTAATAAGCATGGCTTTGGCGATAGGCGTGAGTAAATCAATGCCTTGGCTCACATAATTAATTAAGGTCGCGCGCGATAAGGTCACACCTGATTGCAACATACGTTGATGTTGGCGGTGCAGTGGTAAATGATACACCGCTTTATCGACCATAAGACCCGCGATTAAGGACACATCGGCATACGTCCCTTCTAATACATTCACCGGTGTTGCAGGTGATAAGATGTTGCAGGTGATAAGATGTTGCCGTTGTCTTTTTTGCGCAAGACTTGCTTAAGGTAGATTAATACCTGATAACTGCCCGGCAGTTGCGCCAAGCGATGGGTTTCTTTAGTACCAATAACTTCATAGTTATCCGCCTCATCGCCTTCAAGCTCGGGGCACGGTACATCAATAATTTGTGTGGGCACTTCATCGGTAAAACGAAGACCGGTATCATTGACGTTATTATCATCTTTTTGTTTATTTGAGCGCGCATAGCCTTTAACCGGCTTTTTAGGAGCAGGCGGCAACACTTCATCAAACGCGAGTGCAAATAAATGCGCTTGGTCGGGATTGTCCACAAGGTGCTTTTCAGATTTACGTCCAAACAACTGACGCTTGAACCAGTCAACTTGTTGCTGTAAAGCGTCGACTTTAGCGCATACCTTTTGGTATTCCTCAACAGGAATATGGGCGGTATTTAGTGTTGTGTCTAGTGCGCTTTTCATGGCGCGAAGTATAACAAATTCAGCTACTTAAGTCGCTTGCTTTGTTTGCCTTTTTGCCAATAAATACCATCAATCAAACACTGTAACTGCGCGGCATTGAGGGCGATTTTACCCTCATCGCCCGTCACTTTGGCGAAGGTGCCTCGTTCGAGTCTTTTTGACCACAAGCAAAAACCCCCTTGATGATAATAGAGCTCTTTCATCATGGTGCGCTTACGATTAACAAACACGAACCAGTCACCTAATTGTGCCTGCATCTGCATTTGACTATTCACTAATCCTGCTAAGCCGTCGAACTGCTTACGCATATCAGCAACCCCAAGATATAGCCATATTTTAGCGCTGCTGGCACTTAACATTAGCCGTGGGTACTCATGTTGAGTACCACACCATTTGGCAAGGTTAATTCGATTTGCCATTGACGAGTATCCGGCCCACTAGCAGTCATTGTTTCAATAGGCAGCCATTGCGGTGGTGTTTGAGGCAACGACATATCCTGACGTTTTTTACGTTGCAAATAAAAGGTGGACTGATTAATGTTGTGCGTGTGGCAAAATTGAGCAATGCTCATATCGCTAACTTCTTGCGAGTCGATGAGTTGCTGCCATTCTTGAG
>JAOMVH010000085.1 GCA_028356795.1 Aliiglaciecola sp.
AATAATATCTTGCGGTAATTCAATAACCTCTCGGTTATAAGCGCTAGCTGTGCGTAATTGACTGAGTTTATTGAAGGCCGGGTCCAAAACAACGAAGTCGCCATGAGTACCTATGTTTAAATTACCTATGGTGTCTGTTAATTTTAATTGATGAGCACTACCTTGGGACATCATGTAAAGTCCTTCAAGTGGAGACAAAGCAATGCCCTTTAGTTGGCAGCTTTTGTATGCATCTCCCATGGTTCTGAGCATATTGAAACTCGTTCCGGCACCTACATCAGACGCTAACGCTACGCCCACACCATATTTTTTTGCTTTGTCCAAGTCAAACAATCCACTTCCTAAAAAGAGGTTTGATGAAGGGCAAAAGGCAATAGTGGCGTTTAAATCTGATAATCGCTGCCACTCTCGATCATTAAGATGTAAACAGTGTCCAAAAATGCTGCGTTCATTCACCAATCCAAATTTTTCATAAACAGATAAATAGTCACTGCAATCAGGAAATAACTCATTTACCCAGTTAATTTCTTGATGGTTTTCAGACAAGTGAGTTTGAATGTAAACGCTTGGGTATCGTTCTACTAATTTCCCCATTTTAACAAGCTGTTGTTCACTACTCGTGGGAGCAAATCTTGGGGTTATTGCGTACAACAAGCGATCATTCGAATGCCATTTTTCAATTAACCCCTTAGTTTCTTGATAAGCTATTTCGGCAGTATCTTGAAGGTCTTCTGGGCAGTGACGATCCATACACACCTTACCCGCAATCAAGCACATCTTTTGCTTATAAGCTGCTTCGAACAAGGCATCTGTTGCTTGTTGGTGAACGCTTGAAAAAACCGCGGCTGTTGTCGTGCCATTAGCATAGAGCTGTTCAATAAATACGTCTGCCATCTCACTAGCATATTGTGGTGCACTAAATTTCTTTTCAGTTGGGAAGGTGTAGTTTTCTAACCATTGCAACAGCTGCTCACCAAAACTGGCAATCATTTCTGTTTGTGGAAAGTGTAAATGACTATCGATAAACCCAGGTACAATTAACTTTCCGGTGTAATCAACGACTTGTTCATTTGAAAAGCCCTCAATCGTAGTGGAGTAGGGCCCCAGGGCGATGATTTTGTCGTTACGCGTAACCAGTAATCCGTCACTGTAAAACACATAATCATGTTCTGGTGCTTCTGTCACTATAGGGAAATGCAGAATACTTGCTCTAAATAGTTGTAGTTCTTTGTGCATTCTAACTTAACTTCCCCGATAACTACTGAAGCCAAAAGGCGATATTAATAAGGGCACATGATAATGGCTTTGCTCAGATGTGATGACAAAGTGTATGTCTACGAACGGATAAAACCCGCCACCGTGTTGATTCTGTAAATAGTCTTTTGTCATGAAGCGAAGCTGATAATTGCCTGTAACCAATGTTACCTCTCCCCAATCACTAAAACGGCCGTCGGAGTCTGTAGTTCCAGTTACAAGCTTCCCATTTGGCAAGGTTAATTCAATGGGCAGGTTAGCAACGGGTTTTCCAGTGGTTGTATCAAGAACGTGACTAGACAAACTATAATTATCCATGGGGTATTCCTGTAGGTTGTCGTGATGACGTAATATTTTTAGTGATCCTCAAAAGCGTGATTTTAATTTGCTCTTGAGCTGCATTTTTAATTTCTGCCGTTGTTGAGTTAACAATTCGTGATTTAAGCGCATCTAACATTTTTTGTGCAGACAAACCGGTGGCGCAAATTATAAAAATAAAACCATGTTTGGCTAAATATTCATGGTTTAGTTGTGCAAGCTCCTGCAAAACTTGAGGTTCTGCGCTTTGTGCACCTGATTGCTCCTGCTGTGCGGTATCGCTTGTGGAGGCATATTTTTTCTTAAGAGAGGCAATATCGCCTATCATAGGATGGGCTTCAAACGCCAATAGATACTCTTCATTGGGAAGGTTTGCCCAAACAGTCGTTGCATAAACGAGAATTGAATCTACTGTGCCATAAGGTCGATTTGATGCCATCTTTTGACACCAAACAGGCGCAGCACAACACTCTGAGAACCATGCTGCTGCCTGAGATTTAGATAGCTGATTGAGTTCAGTTAGCGTCATAATCTTCCTATAATTTCCTTCGTGTTTAACCAATTTCGTTTAGCGATAGTTTGTTTATCATGTCGGTTGTCCTGAGTTCCATTGTCGTTGGATAAAACACCAATCAATTGCGCTGAAATTGATACGGCGACTTCAATTGGTAACTTACCTGGAACACTAGACAGCCCAATCGGGCAATGGAGCTTTTCAAGTTCATTAATGGTTTTAATGTGAGTTAAACGTGTTTTAAATCGTCGCGCCTTGGTTTGCGAACCAATCAATCCAACAAAATTTAGATTTTTAGTACTTAATGCTTCAGCAGTTATGCTGTAATCCAATTGATGATTGTGAGTCATTACAATCACATGGGTAAGTGTTGGATTGCTTGCGAGTGCGTCCTTAGGTTGTTCAACGATGTAAGGGGAGACATTTGTTGGAAATTCAAAATTTTCAAATTGCGCAGCACGGTTATCAATCCAGTGTATTTGAATGGGTAACTGAGCAATGATAGGAATTAAGGCTTTCGCCACATGACCGGCCCCAAATACCGCAATTTGTGGAACCCCTTGGTTCATGACTTCATAGAGTACATGAGTGGCGCCGCCACAACACTGAGCTAATTTTGCGCCAAGGGGGAAATGTTGAATTTCTTGAGTTGAGCTGCCGTTGGCGAGCAATTCCCTGGCGTGCTTGATTGCTTCAAATTCAAGTTGACCTCCGCCAATTGTGTCAAACTGACGATCGTCAGTAATCACCATTTTACTGCCTTGTGCACGAGGCGTAGAGCCCATAGAGCCCATTATTGTCAGCAGTACATAAGCTTTGCCACTTTCCTGACAAAACTGAACACCGTCAAACCAGCTATTTCCTAACATCCTATTGCTCCTTTTTTTTTGCTGACAACTGACACGCCCGCAGAATATTTTCTGGCGTAGCAGGGCATACGAGTTCAGGATCTAAACGATAGTTGTGTAAGCTAGAGATAGCGTCCTTAATTGCACACCATACTGACATGGCTAACATCAATGGAGGTTCTCCGACCGCTTTCGAATGGTAAATACTATCTTCAGGGTTGGCATGTGGGTAAAGGTCAACATTGAAGATTTTAGGGGTATCACCAATGGAAGGTATTTTATAGGTTGCTGGGTTATTACTAATGAGTTTGCCATGGTCATCCCAAACAAGATCTTCATTGGTTAACCAACCCATTCCCTGAATAAAACCGCCTTCTATTTGACCAATATCGATAGCTGGATTAAGGCTTGTACCCACATCATGAAGAATATCGACGCGGTTTACAACGCACTCTCCCGTAAGGGTGTCTATGCTCACTTCACTGCAAGATGCACCATATGCAAAATAAAAGAATGGGCGGCCTTTGGCAGTTTCTCTGTTGTAGTGAATTTTTGGCGTTTTATAAAAGCCCGTAGAAGATAACGATATTCTTTCAAAATAAGCTTGTTGTACTAATTCAGAAAAGCCAATTGATTGATCACCGATTGCTACCTGATTATCACTAAACCTGACCTCGGAATTAGATAAGTGATGCAGATTAAGTTGTGCTAAATAAAACTCTGCCAATCGCTTTCGAATGGTAATACATGCGTTTTGAACGGCTTTACCATTGATATCAGTGCCGCTAGAGGCCGCAGTTGGCGACGTGTTTGGAACTTTATCGGTACGGGTTGATGTCACATCGATAGAATCAAGGGATACACCAAACTCATTGGCGGCTATTTGACCAATTTTGGTGTGCAAACCTTGGCCCATTTCCGTTCCACCATGATTTACCTGAATACTACCGTCTGTGTACACATGCACCAAAGCACCGGCTTGATTAAGGTGTTTCGCAGTAAATGAAATGCCAAATTTTACTGGCGTGAGTGCAATACCTTTTTTAATAATCGGACTTTGTTTGTTAAAGGCAATCAGCTGAGCTTTGCGCTGCCGGTACTGACTAGATTCTTCAAGTCGCTCAATCAGATCAGGTAAGATATTGTTCTCTACCAACATACCATAGTGAGTTGTATTACGGTCTTTGTCGTCATAATAATTTAGCTTGCGAACATCGAGAGGGTCTTTTGCTACCGCCCTGGCAATCTTTTCAATAATCGCTTCAGCGACGATCATTCCTTGCGGGCCACCAAAACCCCGAAAGGCTGTGTGAGAAACTTTATTGGTTCGACAGCGATGGCCATGTATCTCCGTGTCTCCCAAATGATAACCGTTATCTGCGTGAAACATAGCACGATCAACGATGGCGTCAGACAAGTCTGCAGAGTGCCCACAATCGCCATTAATTTGTATTTGTGAGCCGTTTATTTTGCCTTGCTTATCAATTCCCACGGTAAAGGTATTATAAAAAGGGTGACGTTTACCAGTCACAGTCATGTCTTGCAAGCGGGGCAACCTGAGTTTAACCGGAACCCGATTTCGATATGCAAATACGGCTGCAATACATGCCCACTGCGCGGCTTGAGTTTCTTTTCCACCAAAACCACCGCCCATTCTGCGCATATCAACGACTACACGGTGTAATTTAATGCCTAAAACTTCAGCCACCAGTTTTTGAACCTCACTGGGATGCTGACTAGAGGTTTTGATCAAAATGCGATCTTGTTCTTGTGGAATGGCTATCGAGACTTGTCCCTCTAAATAAACATGTTCTTGTCCACCGATGGTGATAGCGCCATTAATCACTTTATCGCTTTGCTGGATTACTTGTTCTGCATTACCCTGAATCATACTGTGCAGGGGACGAACAAATTCTTCGGCTTGGTGAGAGTCTTGGGTTGTTAAAACTGGACTGTCTGCGTCTATTTCAATTTTGGCGGCTAAAACCGCTTGTCTTGCAGCCCTCACTGATGTTGCCAGCACGGCAAATATTGGCTGACCGTGAAATACTACCTTTTTGTTGGCAAGGATTGGATCACCATCAAATACAGGCGCAATATCAATATGACCAGGAATATCATCAACAGTGATAACATCAACTACGCCTGAGCATCCGCGAACAGCATCAATATCTAATTTTGAAATAGAGCCTTTGGCACAGTGACTTAGGCCTACAGCGGCATACAAGGAGTTAGCTGGTAAGTTTTGATCATCGACATATTGCGCCTCGCCGGTAACATGTAAACAGGCGCTTTCATGGGCTTTACTAACACCAACCGGTTTAGCTTCACTATTACTATCAAGTGGGTTGACCAATTTACGCATAATGTGTCACCCGTGTTTCTATTTTATTGTCTGATGCATTGGTTTCTAACCAGAATCGATGCCATAGGTTGGTTAACAACATTTGTCGGTATTCAGCGCTTGCTCTTACATCATCGATGGGACTAAAACATGATTGAATAATCGACTTGCCGGTTTCCATAGTGCTGGCTTTTCGCCAATCTAAGCCAATGAGCTTTTCTTCTAACGCATTTGCCATCGCAGGCGTCGCTGCAACGCCTCCAAAGCCAGTATGTAAAGCGGCGATAATGTGTGAGTTAAGCGTTAGATTAAAAACTGCACAAACCGCTGAGATATCATCTTCAATTCGTTTAGATACTTTATAGGCTCGCAATGTTTGATGCTGTGAAGGGAGAGCTATTTTTATTTCTTTAATCCATTCATCTGGTTTTAACACCGTGGTGCGGTAGCCAGTAAAAAATTCTCTCACCGGTACATCACGAAAATTGTCACCGTTGTCGCACACAATGATTGCTTGTAAAGCCAATAATACCGGAGGCATATCGCCAATAGGCGATGCATTAGCGACATTCCCGCCAAGACTCGCTTGATTGCGGATCGGAACAGAAGCAAATCGCCATAACAACTCGGATAGATCCGGAAAATGTGTGAGTAGCGTTTGTTCAATTTTTTCGAAGGGGAGGGACGCACCAATACGAAGGGTGTCGTTTTCAACACATAAAACATTTAGCTCTGGTATGGCTTTTAAGTCGATTAAACAGGCTAAATTTTTATTTAACTGGGTCGCTTCTAAAGCGATATCGGTACTTCCTGCAAATAACCTGGCATCCGGATATTGTTTGAGCAATTGGGCTAATTGTTGGCGACTTTGTGGCTCATACAGTCCAGTTAGTGAAGCTTGATGATCTTGCAGTGACTGTAACTTTTCGATGGTTTTAGTTTGATTGCTAATAAATTTATCATCAATTGGATCCTGACAGCTTTGTTTTGCGGCGTCGATAATCGGGCGATATCCGGTACAACGACACAAATTGCCGGATAGTGCTAACTCGATATTTTGATGGTTGGACTCTTTGTTTTGATGGTAAAACGAAAACAATGACATCACAAAACCAGGGGTACAGAAGCCACACTGTGAGGCATGTTGCTCAACCATCGCCTGTTGAACTGGATGTAACTTGCCTTTGTCAGACAAATGTTCAACTGTGATTAATTGTTTGCCGTTAAGTGTGCTTAAAAAGGTGACGCAACTATTTATTGCCCGATAAGATAAACCATCATTGCTATTATTTAATTCAACCAAAGACACGGTACATGCTCCGCAATCACCAGATGCACAACCTTCTTTGGTTCCGCAAAGCCCTTTGTTGTCTCGTAAATAATCTAAAACGGTGGTATCGCCAGCTAAGCTATCTATCGTTTCGATTTGCTCGTTGAGTAAAAATTGGATCATGTTTGTTCCTAACGCTCCTGAGCAAATATGCTGCTCGTTAACTGGGTGGGTTAAAACTTGCCACAGTTAAGTTGCTACTGAATGAATCTTCTGCCTATAATATAAAACCTGACTAATCGGTCAACTTATTTGTTACTTTAAGGATAAAATACTATTTTTTAACCTTTGTCACTTAGAAATGCCAAAAACAAATGGTACATTGCACTCTGGACGCAACACTGTATTTAACAAGCACTAAATAGAAATAATGGACCATGACACAAAATAAAACCATCAAAGAAGGCCGAGTTGGCGCAGCTAATAAACAACTAATATTAAGTGCTGCTGAAAAAGAGTTTGCCAAAAATGGATTGAAGGGGACCAGAATTCAACAAGTGGCGGATCGAGCCGGCTTGCCAAAAACTAATGTGCTTTATTATTTTAAAACAAAAGAAAACCTATATTTAGCTGTATTAGAGCAAATTTTAGATCTGTGGAATTCGGTGTTTGATCAAGCCACTAGCACTGATGATCCTGCTGAAGTGCTCGCCCGCTACATATCGGAAAAAATGGAATTTTCACTCACTAGGCCAGAATCATCCAAAATTTTCGCACTAGAAATAATAAATGGTGCTCCAAACCTTGGCGGTTTCTTTAAAGAAAGACATGTAACTTGGACAGAAGGAAGAGTGGCTGTAGTCAACGAATGGATTGCTCAAGGAAAACTCAAAACTGATGACGCCGAATTTTTGTTATTTCATATATGGGCATGTTGTCAACATTACGCCGACTTCGCGGCGCAAATTACCCACCTTCAAGGAAAAGAAATGGGTAGAGTAGAATATGATAGGGCCACCAAAGCTCTTATCGGGTTGATCTTGACGGGCTGTGGCCTTGTGGTTCCTGATAGTTATAAATAGCGGAGAAAATTTTGGCAGTTTACCCACGAGATATGCTTGGTTATGGTCAGAATCCACCTCATCCTAACTGGCCTAACAAGAGTCTCATAGCAATACAATTCGTATTGAATTATGAAGAGGGCGCAGAAAACTCGGTCCTGCACGGTGATGAGCAATCAGAAACTTTTTTGTCGGATATAGTCGGCGCACAAGCTTTTAATGACCGTCATATGAGTATGGAGTCTCTGTATGAATATGGCAGTAGAGCAGGTTTTTGGCGTTTACATCGACTTTTTAAACAGTACCAAATTCCAATCACGGTATTTGCCGTGACAATGGCGCTCAAACGCAATCCCCAAGCTCTGGAGGCCATGATGGCTAGTGACTGGGAAATTGCGAGTCACGCAATGCGTTGGATTAATTTTCAATCTATGCCGTTAGAACAAGAACGTGCAATGATGCAGCAATCAATTGATTTACATGAGCAACTGACTGGCGCTAAACCTGCCGGCTGGTACACAGGAAGAACCAGTCCAAATACATTAAAATTAGTAGCTGAGAATCCGGATATTTTGTATTGCGCCGACACTTATGCCGATGATTTACCCTATTACGATCATCATTACAGCCGACCTCTTTTAATGGTTCCTTATACACTAGAAGCTAACGATATGCGTTTTGCCACCCCTCAGGGGTTTAATACTGGCGATCATTTCTATCATTATCTGAAAGATACCTTTGATGTGCTGTATGCAGAAGGCGAGCATGCGCCGAAAATGATGTCGATTGGACTACATTGTCGGCTTGCTGGTCGTCCGGGAAAAATAGCTGGACTCATAAAATTCTTAAAACATATTCAACAATATGAAGATGTTTGGATTTGTACCCGGCAACAAATAGCTCAGCACTGGCTTAAACATTTCCCATTAACTAACGTTTAATGGTCAAGGACGTCGTACCCATGTCAATTGAAACACTCATCCAAAACCTACCAAAAGCTGAGTTACATCTGCACATTGAAGGAACACTCGAACCAGAGTTGATGATGACATTGGCACAAAAACACAATATAGATTTACCTTACGCCAGTATTGAAGAAGTGAAACAAGCCTATCAATTCGAAGACTTGCAAAGCTTTTTAGATCTCTATTATCTTGGCGCATCAGTCCTTGTCGAGGAACAAGATTTTTATCAACTGATGTGGCAATACTTAATCCATTGTAAGCAAGACAACATTGTACATACTGAAATTATGTTTGATCCTCAAACACATACTCAAAGAGGGATTGGCTACGATGTTTTCATGCCTGGTTTTGTTCGTGCAATGCAAGATGCTAAGGCACAGTGGGGACAGTCTAGTCAGTTAATTTTGTCTTTTTTGCGTCATTTGACCGAACAAGAAGCACTCGATGCGTTAGCGCAAGCGAAACCTTATATACATTTAATTGACGCAGTTGGATTAGACAGCGCTGAAAGTGGTAATCCACCTACAAAATTTGCACGGGTGTTCAATCAAGCCAAAGATTTAGGTTTGCGATGTGTAGCCCATGCTGGTGAAGAAGGGCCTCCTGACTATATTTGGCAGGCATTAGAAGTTTTAAACGTAGACCGAATTGATCATGGTGTACGCAGTGATGAAGACCCTGCATTGATTAAAGATTTAATAAATCGACAAATGCCACTGACAGTGTGCCCACTTTCTAATACCAAGCTTTGCGTTTTTGAGGATATGTCACAGCACAATATTATTGACATGTTGG
>JAOMVH010000086.1 GCA_028356795.1 Aliiglaciecola sp.
ATTTTGGTATAACCCAATTTGTGGTGGCTGTAGGCAATGTTTTTTACATCCCCAGAGGCCAAATCAAGCGCTAAAGCATCGTTAAAATAGGTTAGTGCCGCTTCGTTGTCTCCCATCTCACGTCGAATATCGCCTAAATTATAAAGATCACTGGCAATACCTGACTCGTCGTTGAGTTCACGATTTAGCTCAAGTGACTGTTGGTGTGACTGCAAGGCTTGTTCATACTGCCCCATTTTCTCGAGCACTACTCCCAAACTACTGTGAATACTACTCATCGCTTGTAAATCTTGATTTTGTTGAAAGACCTGCATGGCCATATACAAGTATTCTAGCGCTAAGGGATAATCTACTTTGTATCGATGAACCATTCCTAGTTGCCGATATGCTTGTCCTAAACCAGAGCTATCGTTGATGGTTTGAAACGCTTCAATGCTCTCATTGAGGAGCACTTGTGCCTCATCATATTTATTTCGCTCCATACTATTTCGAGCTGATTCATACAATGCAGTCGCCAATATTTGGGTATCGCCCGATATTTGTGCTTTCGCCATTAAATCAGCAGCCAAGGTATCGGCAAGATTAATTTGCCCCTTGCTTCTGGCTTGTTGGATCTGGGAGGCACTGACACTTTCTGTTTTAGACAACGCAGATGTAACTGCGGCTATCCATATCGTGAGGCAAATCAGACTAAACGTTGTCAAGGTAGTAATTTTTTGCAACAAACAACCCGCCCATGGTGATTATACATTCATCATATTTACAGTATATGTGATCAATGCAAACTATTCGGTATTAAATTGTGTTTTTAGGTGCATTTGTTTGATCTTAGGTCGATTCAATTAGTTAACTAGTATAAGCTCGAAGTAGTTGATTATTTGAGGAATTTGCTGTGTACAAAGTACGTGTTGAACGTCTGATAGACAAACCCATAGACGATGTGTTCGAGATACTCACAAACCATGCCCAATACACTCAATTCCCGGGTATTAAGGAATCAACATTGCTCGAACCAGGCAATACCGAGCCCAATGGCGAAGGTGCCTTGCGTTATATTGATGCAGGTAAGATGCGTCTCAAAGAACGTATTATTGGTTTTGAACGGCCAAACTCAATGGCATATCATATCGAGTCCTCTGAGCCTTTTTTTATTGATTTGAAAAAAGGAGAAATCACTTTCACTGAAGAACAAGGGGGTACTAGAGTTATTTGGGTGTCTGAGGGTTATATTAAAACGCCGATTATTGGCCCCTTGTTAGACCGCCTATTCGAAGGTCAATTTGCGCAAGGTTTTGGCGCTATGTTAAAACATGTTGCTAAAGCGAGTTGATCCTTGCTCAGTGATGTCATTTTTGATCAGCTGTTTACTTTCCCGAGTTAGTGTTAATTAGCTCAAGATGCTGATATTGAGATTGCTTTGACAACCAATCAATCGCTTCTTTAAGTTTTGATTGTTGCTGTGCCAAGGGTGATAACTTGCTTGTGCCAAAATAGCGGAAACTCTCTTCTGTATTATTTAACGGTGTAGAGTCGAATTTATTGGCAACTTCAGGGCATTCATCTATCACGCTTAGTCTGGTACGAACCGCAGACAAAACACCATGTAAACGGCGCTTCAGCAGCATTTAAAATCCATTTTGAACCGATGCGATATAGGTTAGGCGCGCGCTTATTTGGCTGCCTTTTATAGATTGTGGGAGTTAGAAATCTTAGTGTATGCCAATAAAAATTCTGATGGTAAGTTGTCTAACGCAATAGAACCGTCTTCATTGGTGAGGTAAAATATGGCCAGTTGCTCTCGTCTACTATACGGAACGATTTAGAACTTAGCGTCTCTATCTGGCGTACTGAACAACCCGACAAGAATATCGACATCGCCCGATGCGTGTAACTTCAGGCAGGGACCAAATGTGGCTCTAATGCTTTTTTCAAAGACATCATTATTCATCAGAATGTTTTTGAGCGGCGCCACACACTTCGCATGACGCATCGGAGTTGACCTGAAAAGATTGCCATTGGGACGTCATGCCATCGAATATCTGTAACTTATTCACTGGCGCTTCTCCATAGCCACAAAGTACCTTAATCGCTTCTAGCGCCTGCATTGAACCAATCACACCAACAACAGGTGACATCACACCAGCTTCAACGCAGGATAACGACTGTTCTCCAAAATATCTACTAATGCAATGATAACACGCACTTTTTTGCTGCGGGATGACACAAAAAACTTGTCCTTCCATACGGATAGCTGCGCCAGAGATGAGGGGGGTCAGTGCTTGATAGCAAACCCGATTCAAAGTGTTTCGTGTTTGTAGATTGTCAGTGCAATCTAGCACCATATCGTGCCGCTTAACCAGTGCTAACAACTCGCTTTGAGACTGTCGCTCCTCAATCAAACTGACAGATACATTGGAGTTGATTCGTTGTAAAGACCGACTTGCCGATACAACTTTCTTTTCACCAATGCTAGCTTCATCGTGCAAAACTTGGCGCTGCAAGTTAGTTAACTCAACGACATCATCGTCCACCAGCGTCATCTGTCCAACACCGCTTGCTGCAAGATATTGACTGGCTGCACATCCCAACCCACCAACACCAATAATCAATACACGACTATTGATTAAGATCTCTTGTTTGTCTAAGTCGAAACCCGCTAACAAAATTTGACGACTATATCGCATGGCTTGCGAAGTACTTATTGATTTCATTGATACAAACTATGCTTGGCACCTGATAACTAAGGGTGTTTTAACATTCGGCTGCGAGCTGCGCAACTAGGGAGCAATAAATATCAGGATTGCTGATTAAATTTAGTATTTTAAAGACAAATTTGACGACCTTGTCCCTATAAGCTGAATAAAAGTCCTTTATATCGTAAATAACTTGTTAATTGTGCAGTGAACCAGATTTACTGTCGCTCAAGATTTAACAGGAATCCCAATAAGGTGCAGTGAAACATGAAAATACTAATTTTTATCAGCTTACTAATCGGGTTATTCAGTGTTCATTTTCAGGTAAACAGTATGCCAACACAAAGCAATAACATAACTAATTCAGAAACCGTTTTTTATCCAACCATTGACGAGCGTTGGGTTGGTTTAGGTATAGCGTATGGTTCGTACCGAGATGGCGAGAGTCCGGACCAAAAGAGCGTATCTTCAGAGCAAGATATTCTTGAAGATATGTTAATCCTCACTAAAGGCAATCGTTTTTCATGGAACTTGATTCGGATGTACGCGGCAGATGCGGCCAGTGAGCAAGTATTGAAAGTGATTCAAAAGCACAATTTACCCATCAAAGTCATGCAAGGAGCGTGGTTGTCATCAACCCAAACAGCTGACGAAAATCAGCAGCAAATCGACGAAGTGATTCGACTCGCGAATGAGTACAAAGATAGTGTAGTGGCAATTAATTTAGGTAATGAGATATTTGTTGATTGGTCAGCTCATAAGCTTGTAGCAGAAGATGTACCTCAGTATTTACAGTGGGTTAAACGTGTTCAACAAGAAACAAATGTTCCAGTTACACTGGCCGACGATTATAACTTTTGGAATAAACCATGGAGCCAAGAGATTGCTCAAGCCCTAGATTTCATGGTGCTCCATGCATATGCCATGTGGAACTCTCAAAGCTTAGAAAACGCCGTGGCATGGACAGAAAAAACCTTCCACGACATTCAGGCGCTTCACCCCAACAAGCAAATCGTCCTTGGGGAGTCAGGATGGGCAACGAGTTCAATCAGTAGCAATGGAGATGAACGACTTATCATAGGTGAAGCCAGTGAAAAAGCCCAAAAAACCTTCTTTTTACGTTATCGCAATTGGTTAGAGCAGAATAAAATCACATCCTTTTATTTCGAAGCTTTCGATGAAAAGTGGAAAGGAGGTGCTGATAAGCCAAACGGTATCGCAGAAAAAAATTGGGGGTTATTTCGCTCAAACCGCGAACCAAAACTCGCGGTTAAAGAATAGAACTCAGGATTGGCTACTGGCGTTTCAAATTTGATAGAGCGCCAAGTAGCAACGTATCGTTCATGGTTGAAGGCAAATAATCGGTGTGGGCTTTTACATATTGAGGGTTTTGGTAAAGGCTTTCAATCCCCTTGTTCACCCTAACGATAAATTCATTTCCTGCATGGGTATCACTACACAAAATATGGCCTGAGACAAACCTAGGATTACCAGAGATAGGATAGCTACGCACGTCTACGGGCATTGACTTACCAAACCGGGTATAAATTGAAGCAGGAAAAATTAACGCAAAGTCAGCTTTGCCTGCGGAAAAAAGATCCATGAATCGCGTATAAAAAGTTTGGTTACTCAGAGTGACCTTTTTATCCCTTGCCAAACTAGCTAACTCCTCATCCACTCTGGTACCAAACGAATTGGTTTTAGGTAAAACAATGGCGGAATCAACATAACTCTCTGTGACATTTTTTAAACTCTTAATTGCACCATTTTCATCAAGCAATTCACTACCAATCGGCTCAAGAGACGAAAGTTGGTATAGACGCTGGGTTTGGAAAAAATTAAGCGGCAATGAAAAAATATATTTATTATTTCGTTCTGGATTCTTTATTTTATTCATTATGCAAATCGATAAACCAGCATCCATTTGATTAAACGAGCGAACAAGGGGAATATTCAAAACAGGTTGTTTATAGCCAATGGAATCAAGCAACAACTGTGCAGTGTCTACGGACGTTGAGTAAGGTTGAAAGTTTTCATTAACACGACTTGTGAGGTGCACGTCATCTGAATGCAAAATAATATCTTGCACGACACTATGCTCAGCTTGCGCGCCACTAACACTTGTGTAACAAAGCGCTAAAACACTAAAAACAAAACTGCGCCTTTTTAACATTAAAACAAGCACCTGTTTCTTAGAAGAAGTTGAGTATACAACAACTCTATTTGGGTATTCATCGCTAATATGGCATTTGGCGTCAAAAAAACGTACAAATAACAGACACCGAGAGAATTATTTACCAACATACTGATTTAGCGTTAAGCTGGCCTGAAATCCAGTGCTAAAAACGAGCGTGTACGTTAAGTGCTTGTTGTAGGCACAAGCTAGATCTGCGTTTACGGTTCGTGATTGCGCCATTTGCCCGGGCTGATGCCCAACACTTGCTTGAATCGATGAGCAAAACTCGCACCGTCGGCATAACCAATGTTGTCAGCGATTTGTTCCAGACTGCAGTTGGTATAACGTAAAAGGTAACAAGCATAATCCATCCTCGCTTGGGTTAGCCACTTCATGGGAGTCTTGCCTGTTTCCTTTTTACAAAGACGGTAGAAGTGTGGCTCAGACATGTGCAGTTTATTCGCCAGAGATTTCACATCCCATGGCAACTTTAGCTGTTTGCTTACCTCCCGCATTAGCCCATGAAACCGCTGCTGCTGCTGGCTTTGTGCTGGCGCTTTATTTAATGTTTGTTCGATTTGATACAACAATACTTCAATCAGCCGCAACTGAATGTCGGCTTGATAGTGGCCATCACTGTGATCAAAATCACGGATTAACTGCATTGTTTGATACAAAAGCCCGGCATGTTCGCTTTGCCATACACCGGCTTCCAACTCATTGATAAACCGATACCTTTCACAATCATGCAACGATAGCCAACACATATCCCAAGACTGACCATCAAGTTCATACAAAAAAGGCGTCCCTGCTGGCAACACCATCACAGTATTCGGCGGTACTGAGCATTCACCGGAATCAAGGGTTAGCTTGCCCGCCCCTGCCCTTGTTGAAATTAAGTAATGAACATGCACCTTGTCTTGGTCTTTACCATTTAAAAACTCTCCCTTACCACTCTTGCCTATTTGATACCTTTCACACAACAAAGACACCCCCGCGCAAGCTATATATTGCTTCGCCTTGCCAGGCAGAGAATCGAAATTAAAAAAGTCTTCCTTACAACTTGGGGCTATATCAAGAATATCTTGCCACATTGCCTCACCCAACAAATGATAGTTTTAAACATAATACATGATATTCGCAACGATGTTTATTTGAACGAGCTGTTTTAAAATACGCGCCATTAGACAACCTAATTCAACACAAAAACGAATTGAAATGATAACCAATAGAAAATCGACGTTTATTAATAGCCTTAAGCTTGCTTGGCCAATAACGTTACAAAGTATTTTAGTTACCATGCTGGGCATGAGTGACATTATGATGGTTGGTCACTTAGGTGACGAAGCCGTTGCATCTGTGGGATTAGGAAATCGCATTCAGTTTGTTGTACTTATTATCTTGTCAGGTGTTGCAACGGGTGTCGGCGTGTTAAGTGCGCAATATTTCGGCGCAAAAAAATATAGCCATATTAGCCCAATCATTATCAAATCTATGATTATTGGTTTGGCATTCTTGTTACCTGTTTTAGCGGCGACCTTCCTTTTTGGCGATACTCTCGTTAGTTTAGGAACAACCAATGAGACAATTGTGGGGTTGGGTGAAGCATATCTATGGATCACCATGCCCAGTTTGGCGTTTGTGTTAGTGGTTATGGTGTTTGAAAACGCCATGCGTGGATTTTCACAGGTCAAGCTATCCATGATGTTGGGAACAGTCGCAATTGTATTGAATATTGCCTTAAATTATTGGCTGATCCACGGCGGACTAGGAATTGAAGCAATGGGCGTGTTGGGCGCAGCATGGGCGACATTTATTGCACGGGGTTTCCATGCCGCATTAATTATTGCATGTCTCGTAATAACAAAGCATCCGGTTTTCCCTACTCGACAAACTAACGCTGAACTGTTCAACAAACATCAATGGCAAAGCTTGCTCAAACTGGTGTGGCCACTAATGGTTAGTTTCGGTGTCTGGTCATTGGGTACCTTTGTCTATCAACTTATTTTTGGACGTATGGGCACACAGGAACTCGCCGTGATGAGTTTAATGGCGCCGCTGGAAGGCCTGTTGATTGCATTCTTTTTTGGCTTTGCATCTGCCTGTTCAATCATGGTGGGTCAGCGTCTGGGTTGCAACGAGTTCGAACAAGCTTGGTCGGTTGCACGAGGATTTGCAGTAGCCGCACCCATAGTTACATTCTTGCTTGGACTTGTGATGCTAAGTGCTGAATCTTTGATGTTCATGCCATACGCTTCGCTAGCCCCAGATACCCTATCGGTTGCACATAACATTTTTATGCTGATTACTTTTGGCACCTGTATCAAAGTGTTTAATATGACTGCGTCGATGGGAATATTGCGCGCCGGTGGTGACAATAAACATTGCATGTATATTGATATATCAGGTATGTGGATTATTGGCATACCACTGACATTTGTCGCCGCATTTTATTTTGGTTTACCGCTTTTTTGGGTGGTACTTGCAACGTATTCTGAAGAAATAACTAAATCGGTTTTGTTTTTAAAACGGATGAAAGCGAAGCACTGGTTGCGAAATTTAACGATCAACCAAAGCAAAAATCAACAACTCGCGGCATAGCTAAATGCCGCTTATGCTATGGTGTTCTAGATTCACTAAATTAGGGTTCTAACGGATCGCCACAGACCACTCGCTTCCATAACACAAACAAACTTAAATTGGTCAGCATAATAATGAGCAAGGCCGGCAGGCCTCCCAAACTGGTCATCATTTTAATCCCATCGACATTGGCAAAGCTTACCATTACCCATGCGATAGTGCCGATTGTCGTTCCCCAAATTAACTTCATTTTAATACTAGAGGTTTCAGTTTTTTCGTGGGAGTGATGGCTAGATTTGGTGCATAAACGACTCATGGCGTCAGTATTAGAATCAGCCGCCGTCACAAACGAAATAAAGGTTATAACAATGAGTGCCAATGTCATAAAGGAAGCCATGGGCAAGTTATCAAACAAGGTATAAATGACAGATTCAGGCCCGGTGTTTAATAGCGAATCTCGCAACATACCATCAGATTCGCCATCAAGATGAATAGCCGCACCAGAGAGAGTCGACATCCAAATAATCGCGCAACAAGATGGCAGAATAAGATTGACCTGAATGAATTGTTTTACCGTGTAGCCACGAGCAATCCGCCCTAAAAAAAGGGCAGCGATGGGGGCCCAGGCATACCAATTAGCAAAATAAAAAATAGTCCAAGAACGGGACCAATCGTCCTCTGGCGCAGTTAACTGATTTACACTGCGGGCCATAAAACTTTGGACATATTCAATTAACCCATCGAGTCCATTGGTCACAATGAAAGTGGTAGGCCCAAAAATAAATACAAACAGACAAAAAAATACAAAAATTTGTGCATTCAAACTAGAAAGGCGAGCCATGCCCTTTTGCAATCCACTGACCGCAGATAAAACGAATGTAAACACAATAATGATGGTAACAACGGCCATTAAAAATTTACCATTTTCAATATTAAGCTCAGCTTCAATACCGCCACTTAGCACTAAAATACCAGTGCCTAACGAAGCCGACATGCCAGCCACCAATGCAAACAAGGCGATTGAGTCAATGACATTGCTGCCCCGCTGCACCAAGTATTCACCAATGGCGGGATCCAATGATGTGCCAATAGTAAATGGCTTATTCATATTGTGATAACAAAGGGCAAACACCAATGATGGAACGCAGTAAATGGCGTATGGAGAAAACGACCAATGCATAAACATGGTGGCCATTGTAAAGCCCCTTACTGCGTCAGAATTTGCTGGCAAATCCAAAGAAACAGGAGGGACATACACGTGGTACATGGGCTCGGCGACGGCCCAGAATAAAATCCCGGTAGCAAGCGTTGTGCACAATGTGATCGAAAACCAGCGCCATTTGGTTAACAAAGGCTCTGCTTGGCTTCCGCCAATTCTAATTTTACCTAAGGGAGAAAAGTAAACGGCGATTAAACTAAGCAGTAAACATAGGGTTGCGTAGCTGAACAACCAATCAAACTGAATGAGTATCCAGTTATTTATTTGTGTCATTGTAGAAAGAAAGTCGGTTATGTTGTAGAAGCTGTAAACAACGGCAATGATTAACAATGTAAAAGGTGGCCAAAACACCCGTTTACGAACGATTGACAAGCTATTGCGTTCACATGGTTGAACACTATCGGGCTCCACGCTCATTGATTGATTCCAACTTTCAATGCACACAACAGAACGCGGCGCTTGTGTGCAAAACCATAACATCAAACACAACAAGCAACAAATTTGCACATTGTAATCAAACTGTCATCACACAGTGTTGAGCTAATTGAATACCGCGTGCTTTGGATTTGAATAGGTCAAACGATGTGAAAAAGTACTGCGCGCTGAAAAACCTATTTTTAACCGGGATAAGTCAATAAATCGATGCTTGATGAATACATTTCTACTTCTTATTTAACGGATTCTCCCCGTATTTCATA
>JAOMVH010000087.1 GCA_028356795.1 Aliiglaciecola sp.
TAGTATCAAGGAAGAATATGAAACTAAGCCAAAAACCCTTTTTCACAATTGCAATATGCACTTTTACTGTTTGTGTGTCACTTTTTGTAGCCCATCAAATTTCAGGATCAGTATTTGGCAAATCTCGTATGATTTATCTTGCAGATTATGGCGGCTTAACATTAGAAGGGCTCGAAAATTTTGAAATATGGCGTTTTGTTACGTCGCAATTTGTGCACGTTCATCAAAAGCACATGCTTTATAATGTTCTTTCAATTGCATTTTTAGGCTCTCTTTTAGAACAAAAAATTGGTTTCAGATATGCGTTATCTGTCTGGCTATTGGCAGGTTGCCTAGGAACGCTTTTAACAACACAATTCGGTTCGCCTCCTTGGAACACCGGGACAGGCGCATCTCAAGCGGCAATGGGTTTTGCTGGTTTTGGGTTGGTAGTCTACGTACTAAAGTTTAAAAGAGAATATCTACTCTTATGTGCAATTTTATTTTCTATTCTGCCTGCCATGTATTTAGATTTTAAAACTGCAGGCTATCCAAAGCCTGGGCATATTTGCAGTTTTGTTATTGGTTGTTTAATTGCAACTTGGTACATGTATAGTCCAAACCAAAAAGTAACTCAGGGTTGTAAAAGAAGCTAACAAAACACGAAACGCGTTCCCTTCGGTCAATAGGATACAAACGCGGCGCGGTTTCGCTATTCTCTTCCCACGCCTGCGTGCTGCAGCTTATTACCCAATGTGCTCGGTCATGTTTTTTTCAAGGTGCTCAATAGAGCAACTTGTAATTCGACTCTTTTTATTTCTCTCAATACGGAAAGTCTGTTTAGCTCCATGAACATCCAGAGCCTTGCCACGGCAAATGCAATGAAAGATACCAACGCGCCCAACAGCCAATGTAGCTTAATTGCTGAATCGATTTCAGCAAACAATTCAATAGTAGAGTAAATCCCTAATCCCACAAAAATGAGCTGCAAACATACAACTACAATAGCGGTGATCCTAAACGTTCCCTTAAAACTTTTGCCAATCAATTGTAAGGCATTGGCTTGCTCTTCGCTTACAGTATCTTCTTTTGAATCTTGTTGCATTGCTTCTAATATTGTTTGATTTATATCTTTTATATCTTTTGTATCTTTCATACCTATCTCCTAAAGCATGGCTTTTAACTGTTGTCTTATGGCATACAACCTAGATTTAACAGTGCCTATGGGCACGCTTAAAATTTGTGCAACATCATGTAGTGAGAACTCCTCGAAGTAATGTAAATAAACAAGTTGCCTAGAGTCTGGGTCTAACATGGTTAGTTCAAAATGAGTTGCATCACAGTCGGGCTTTGTCTCCTGAAGGTCAGTTTGCATATAATGCTGCAGCTCAGACTCAAAGGTTTTATCCCGTTGTTTGTGTTTGATGTGATCTGCGCATTTGTAACGAAGTAATTGGAAAGCCCATTTGGGAAATGCCGCTGGATCACGGATCTTTTTAATATCTTTCGATATGCCAAGAAGTGTCATTTGCGTGACGTCATGAGCCGCCGTTTGAGATTTTAATAGTTGAACAGCATAACCGAGTAGTTTGGGGTACCAAATGCTTAGCAGTTGCTGCAATGCTTCTGCCTCTCCCATTTGACTATTAATCACTAGCCATTCTGTTAACACTGTTTCACTATTTCTTTTCATACAATATAGGTCTATCAACAAGCCAAATCGGTTCATTAATATTAAAAAATTTGTGATAGAAGGGTTTTTGCTAGCTTATATTTCTGCTTTTTCTAATTGCAATCAAACAAAACAAGCCTGTTGGGATAAAGCGAGCTCGCAGTAAACATTCTTTGCGTGCATCAAAATAGCAAATTCATTGGGCTATCACATTCTCAGACGCGTGAATATTTAAAGAAACAATTTTCCATTGGTTATTAATTCTATTGGCTATAAATGTCCCTGCAGCGTTTTCGATAAACTCCCCTTGTGAGTTACTGCGCGATGCAATGTTACTTGCAATGGCGACCTTGTCTGAAAGGCTAAAAACGTTCATCGATGCCCATTCAAATGAAACGATATCATTAGATTTCTGACTCGCTAAGAATCCCGCCAAAAACTGTTTCATTTGTTCATTGCTTAGAAGTCTCGGTGTGCTACCAACACCGGTTATCATGACTTCTTGATGATAATGTTGAGATGCTGCCACTGGGTCGTGTGCATTGTAACTGTCTAAGTAGTGAGCAAAAAATTGTTCAGCACTTTCTTCAGCAAAACTAGTTGACTGAAAGAAGGCCAGTGAAACAAAGGTAACAAGCTTTAACAAAATTGAGTGTGGCATAAATTTGTCCAGGGTAGATTAGAAAAGGAGTCCCAACCTAACAATCTTTATTGTTTTCGTCTTGGATTGAATTTATTGTTTAATGGTGCAAAAATGCACCAATGAAGAATTGGCAAGATTATCAACTAATATTAAGTCTATATCGATTTGGGACTATGCGTGGTGCGGCCGATGAACTGGGAGTGAATCATGCGACTATATCAAGACGACTAACTCAGCTAAATAGAGAATATAATGGATTGGTGTTTGAGCGCACCGTGGATGGCTATAAACCGACCAAGTTAGGTAAGGTGATAGTGGCAGCTGCGTTAAAAGTCGAAGAAATTGATTTGGTGGCTCAAAGAGACTTACAAAATATTGATTTTTCGTTAGCGGGACAAATTCGATTGTCTATTCCACCGACTATCGGTCAGTTTTTGTTGATGCAGTCGTTGCATCGATTTACCCAGATGTATCCTGAAATAGAATTGATCGTTGACCATAGTTTTCGACTGGTTGACCTTGATCGCGCCGAAGCCGATATTGTTGTGCGTGGCGAAAACTCGCCGCCGGATCATCTCGTTGGTCGTTCTTTGTGCCAATATTCATTGTGTTTCTATGGTCAACAAGCATACTTGCAAAATACGCCTAGGTCCGAGTTGCGCTGGATAGGAAAAAGTAGTGACAGTACATTGCCAAATTGGACTATGGGGAGTGGATATGAAGATGTGCCGGTTGGCATTCGCCTAGATGATATTTCATCTCGTCACTATGCCGCAGTCGCTGGTCTTGGATTGACCAGAGGAGCTTGTTATATGGCGGATAGTGAGCCCTCTTTGGTTCGCTTAGCTGGTTGTAATCCCATTCCATTTCAAAACTTATGGGTACTCACTCACCCGCACCTTAGAAATACCCCTCGAATAAAGTTACTTATGACGTTTTTGGGTGACACAATTTTGGCCCATCAATCGGTTTTGTCGGGAGTCGATGTCAATTAGGTTTTTTAAACCGTCTAATTTTTGGAATTGATCGTTTCGTGACTCGAACGTGATACTTTCGTGATACTTGATTTCTACACTATTTTTGGCTTGTCATTATCTCATTGATGCTAACTGTGCGACGGGATCTAAGCCAAAAATGTGCAGCGATTACGATAATGGCTGCGTCGAAATGAAATCTGGAAGATCAAAAAATGAAAATATTTAACAAAGGAATTGCAACAATTGCACTCGGGCTGGGTTTATCCAGTGCGGTCAATGCAACCACTATTGAAGTACAAGTAAGTAACCTGTTTGATGACGGAGGCTTAGCAATCACACCCGTGTGGCTAGGTTTTCATGATGGTACTTTTGATGCATTTGACTTGAATGCTAGTGCGTCACCCGCGCTTCAGAATTTAGCTGAAAATGGAGCAACTGGAGATGTTGAAGCGAGTTTTGCTAGCTTAAACTCCAACGGTGTACAAAGCGTTCTCGCGGCTCCACAGGGCTTTGCTCCGGTTTTTGAGCCTGGAGAAACGGCCACCACTGGGCTATTGGAAATCGATGCTGCTACCAGCGGCTATTTTAGTTTCTTGTCTATGTTGATACCTACCAACGATGCCTTTATTGGCAACGACAACCCATTGGCATACGATCTTTTTAATGATCAAGGTGACTTTTTAGGGCTTGATTTGATCGTACTAGGTTCATCTGTTTGGGATGCAGGAACTGAGCTAAACACAGGCTTTGGAGCGCCGTTTTTACAAGGCGCTGGCGCTCAACCTCGACAAGATGAAGGTGGTGTAGTTACCTTCAGCAATGGCTTGCAAGTTCTCCCTGGCGGTCTAGCCATTATTGGCGGTACAACAGCAACCGGTTATACCATTGACCAGGCGGCTGCAGACTTTACCGCTTCAGGTTTTGAAGTCGCACGTATTACTGTTTCTCAGGTGTCTGAGCCAGCCACACTGGGATTCTTTGCTTCAGCACTAGGTGGAATGGTTGTTGGGTTCAGACGCAGAGCGCTGCCCTATAAATAGGTAATGTGGAGATGCCATGGCCTGGTTCCGTTATGGCGTCTTTTTATATTCTGTTAGTCTTACAGCATTGATTTTTTTATAGGGCTAGATAAATCTTATCAGTAAGTGTTAACAAGTATGTCATGCATTTTTTGATGTTATCGTATCGACTATCAAAACTCGCAATCAATAACTTAATCAGTAACCTAGCATTTATTTTCGATTTTCGAGCCTGCAATTTTCTAGTCAAATGCGCAGTCGAAAGTACTCATATTTAGTCACATTAATATCACGCCAATACCTTGTTACATCTACCTAGTATCGCCCATCGCATTTTGCATTGAATAATATCCCTGAAACATTCTGCTTAAAAAATGTAGGCACGGCAAAGCCCGTTATTCGTTCTGTCTTACTGGTTATGCGTACTGTCGCAGTTTGGTTGCGGAAAGTGGGATTTTGAATTGAACTTAGTGAGCCGTTCGGGCGTGCCTGTAGAGGAAAATCAATGCAGCAAATCAGCGTTATTATAGCGGACGATGAGTCACTTGCCAGAGAGGGGCTCGCGCTGCGGTTGCAACAAGCCAGTGGATTTGAGATACAAGATCAATGTCACAATGGCACATTGGCTTATCAATCTATTATCCAACATTTACCCGATGTGGTCTTCCTTGATATTGAGATGCCCGGTATAAATGGTTTGGAGTTGATTCGTAAACTTAATCTCATTGACAGTTATGAGCCTAAGATTATATTTGTTACGGCATATCAAGATTTCGCACTCAAGGCGTTTGACTATAAAGCCTTTGATTACTTGCTTAAGCCCTTTTCAGAAGAGCGGTTAAGCCGCTGTCTTAAAAACGTCTGTATTGCGATTGAAGAACGTAACGCAAAGGATAAACAAGCCTCGCTAGATAAAATGCTCAGCCGAAAAACGGGAAAATCACTGGACAGTTTTATTCATTCATTAGAAAGCGCATCCCAGACCAATCTCGATGAACTCAAACACACTATATCGATGAAGAGCGGCACACAGTGGTTGCGTATTCATATTGACAGTATTTTGTGGATAGAGGCGGCCGGAGACTATTTGTGTGTGCATACTACAGAGCAAACTCATATCGTCAGGAAAACCCTTCGACAATTGGAGTCAGAACTTGATGCCAGTCATTTCCCTCGTATGAATCGTTCTTCG
This sequence comes from Aliiglaciecola sp., assembly GCA_028356795.1. GTDB lineage: Bacteria > Pseudomonadota > Gammaproteobacteria > Enterobacterales > Alteromonadaceae > Aliiglaciecola. The sequence continues at coordinate 5,483 of JAOMVH010000087.1, forward strand.
ATTGTCAATATGAGCAAGGTCACCCATCTGACACCAAATTCTAATGGCGAATACATAGCGACATTAATAACAGGCACTGAAGTAAAGGTAGGAAGAAAATATAAAATGAAATTGGATGAACTGAGTCAATAAGCGCCGTCAATGCTCATTGTTCTGAATGGAGTTTCGATCAATATCACGAAAAGCCTGTGGTGTGCCGGTTGTCGATACAATGTTTTTACCCAGTTGCCAAGAGCCCGAAATCGATAAGTGCTCTTGGTCAAAATATAGCGATTTATTGTGTTGATCGTAAACCGAACATTGACCCTTTTTGCATAACGCGTTATTAAAATCGATATACTCGACATTGTCGAACTGATGGGACAAATTCTCTAGGAATGTATTAGCCACTTGGACCTTGGCGGTCATTAGTTCAGGCGAAAACTGACATTTTTTGCCCGGGTAACTTAGTGACTTTTCGCCACATAACCGGTCATATTGGCTGAATATCGGCACTTTTCCCAATAAAATTATCTTTTTATGTCGGGAGGAAAGTCGCTCAATAGTTTGGCTAAAACGTTCAAAAAATTGTGCTGATCGAGCTTGATAAAATGACCAGTTTGCTGAAATGATAAGGGTAGAATAACTATCCAAAGACGCGAATAACATGTCTTTAGACTTCTGGCATTGGTCAACGCGCTTTGCAAATAGAAATGGTTTAACGGTACCGTCAACAGGTGGGCAAGACGCAAGCTGAATATTGCGAAAGGCAAAACCTTGATCGGCAGCAAACTCACCTATCACACCCGCGTAGTGTGCTGCATTAGAATCTCCCATCAGCAGCACGTCTACATTTTCATTGTTTGAGTGACCGATAATACATTGTGAGTCGGTTAAATCAGAAGGGATAAAAGACTCTCGTTGGCAAATGTAGTTATATTCGTAGGCCGGTTTATAGTCCGCTTTTAGTTGAGTGTATTGAGCTATATATGACGTTGAATACCAACGAAAGCCAAAGCCATCCAACTTCATAGCGAGCAAGCATAGAGCGCCAATAGCGGCCGTAGGCAGAATTAATTGGGTCAAAAAAATTCGTAACACTGAACCTTTAGCTTGTCGGCATGGTGTTTCAACAAAACGATAGCTCAGCCAAGCGAGAAACAGTATCACTACGCTTAAGCCCATGCTTGCCAATAACGTCAAGTCTGCATGTCCATAACGATAAAAGGCAATCACAGGCCAATGCCAAAGGTAAGCAGAGTAAGACATTAAACCCACACCAACCATAGGTTTAAAAGTTAGCCAACGAGTAGCGTGGCCTTGATGGAAATGTCCTGCAAAAATAATGAGTGCGCAACCTAGTGAAGGATATAGTGCATTTACTCCAGGAAAAGAATGATATTCGGAAATACCGATAATTGAGTAAGCCATCATTACAACACCAGATATACAGGCTAAATAGGGGATTGCCTTACCTGTGTTCTTCGTAGGGATGTGAAGTAAGCCTATAGCAAGCAATGCTCCTAATAATAATTCTCCGGCTCTTGCTGGCAACATGTAATAAACAAAAGATGGCATATCACTAAAAAGAAGCTCACCCAAAGCGATGGAAAAGCAAATGAACAGGCAAATAATGATCAGCAGCGGGGTTTTTGTAGTAAAGCGAAAGAGTAATACAAGGCATATAGGCCAGATTAAATAAAATTGTTCCTCAACGCCTAATGACCACAGGTGAAGAAGAGGCAACTCACTGCTAGCGGCGGCAAAATAGCTGGTATCTTGAAACAACCAAAAGTAAACATTCGCTAAAGACAATAACGACCAAACGCCAGACTCAGCGACCAATTCTGCATCTGCAGGCCGCATTATACTTTGTGCAATCAAGACAGAAACCAGAACCACTACCAACATAGCCGGAATAATCCGTTTGACTCTTCGATGATAAAAATTCAGAAATGAAAACTGCTTTTTGCGTAGGTCACTCATAATGTTCTGAGTGATCAAAAAACCAGAGATTACAAAAAATATATCTACGCCAGTAAAACCACCTGTCAAAGCAGTTGGGTGTAAGTGATATACGATGACAGACAATACCGCTATTGCTCTTAAACCATCGATATCGGGTCGATAATTCGGTGTCGAAATATTATTCACATTGTTGTCGCTTTATCACTTTGATTCACTCTTTGTGACTGGCTGGTCCCGATATGTGGTCGGACGGCATCGTTCTATTTGTCGACTTTACACTTGATGATGAGAGGTGACTACCCAGCAAAGATACTAGACAATAAGCCGCGAAAAAATAAAACCCTTGCCCTGCATTAGATAAAGTCTGGGTACTAATATCTAATGTCATGTTGAAGCCAAAAACGCTGAATTGATGGGATTCGGTCGTCTCCGCATGGTTTGTTGATAATATCGCTAAAAACACCGCAACCACAAAAACATCGGCCATGGACCATTTGCCAATATTAGATACCAAGCCAAATAGTTTTGATTCAAATTTAGTGCCTGGCTGAAAATAAGCGATGCTAACTAACGTGGTTTTCAGCAGTGGGATTATGACTGAAAATAGGAAAATCAAAAAGGCGACTAAAATACGATCATCGTGAAACAGCTCATCGATGGTTGCCATGATGGATAGTTCTTTGTCCACTAGTGCTGAGCTAAGAGTAGAGCCACCCAGTGCCGCAGCCATTTCCATATTAAGAGAAAACATGGGCAGCAATATGCCAGGGAAAAACAAACCTAGCGCGATAATGTTTAAGCCAAAGCCAATATGCCTGCTCATTGTTTGCCTCAAATAAAGTTTACGAGTTTCATAGTGTTTCGTGATCATAGCCTGAGTACAACGCCTTTGATAGCCATGATTGTTTTCATAATGTGACTGACAGCTCATTTTCATATCCTAGCGGCAAGTGTATTGAGAAAAGCGTCCAGAAACATTCTTTTACATCTACACTTTCCAGATTGGAAAGTTTTAACTTGCCAACTTGGAAAGTTAAAGATATATTTAGTTTCCAATGTGGAAAGTATGGAGCTAAACATGGACAAAATACCAAATGAGATATCTGCTAACGAGGCAAGGGCTGCCCTTGAGTCAATAGCGAAAACAGATAAACAAACCAATGAAACAATTCGACCACCACTGTGGCTAACTACGGTCATTTCTGGGTTTTATGCCATGATGACCTTTTCATGGGCTTCAACAAGGCATGAAAATTTATGGATGCTGGGGCTTATCATCAGTACCGCAGGGTTTTTATTGTCGATTTTATTTTATTTTTATACAAGCCGTCTTCTAGGTCTTAGGCTTTCATTAGTCCCCAAGAATAAGCCGGAATTCTGGTTTCACTTTCTTTCGGCAATTTTGTTTGCTCTGGGCATTACCTTATCAAGAGAGTTTAGTGTTAGGGGATTTGAAATTGCTGCTTATATTGGCGCTAGCACCAATGGATTATTGCTCGCCTTTTTACTGCATAAATACTCCGTGATGGCACCTACTAAAGGGTTGAAGTCAGATGGCAGAAACTAGCTTTAACCGCCTTATTCATGGTGAGAACCGTTTGCAAATATGCGCTATTTTGGCGCTAATTTCTGAAGTTGAGTTCAAAGTGCTAAAGGAAAAGTTAGCGGTAAGTGATTCGGTTTTGTCTAAACATATTAAAGCGTTAGAGGATGCATCCTATGTCAATGTTGCAAAACGAACTGATTTAGGAAGGAAGCGCACATGGTTATCTTTGTCGCGAGAAGGCAGGCAAGCTTATGCGGCTCATATCCAAGCGTTGCAGGATATAATCGGAGAAACGCACAACGACTAAAAGGAAATTGGTATGAGAGAAAGAGTTTGAGTTGGATTTTTTATGTGATGAATAATATCGCAAG
>JAOMVH010000088.1 GCA_028356795.1 Aliiglaciecola sp.
ATTTTGGCCTCTGGCGCAGTGACCATTTCTTCGCTAATCATGGCCCCAAACAATTGGATATTCTTTGGCGTGCTGCAATTTATCGCAGTTGCTAGTGTTATATGTGTGCCCTTTGCCCGTCAGCGTAACATTGCCTTGGGGTTAGGTTTGGCAATCATTGCGGTATACAACCTCGGTTGGATGACCAGTATTTGGCCGTTTCAATCTATAAGGCACTTGCTGCCAGACTATACCAATGACTATGTGGGCTTGTTTCCATGGACTGGCGTGGTGCTATTGGGGATTTGGTTGGCCTATCAACCTTGGTTCATCAAAGATCCCTTGAGTCGATTTGGACAAACTAAGCCGGTATTGTTTGCCAGCCGCCACAGTTTAATTATCTATCTGGTACATCAACCAATTTTGTTTGGCATCTTCGGTTTGATCAGCCTGTTGTAGGTAAACAACCCGTCATACATTCCTGAATAACGACCATTAAAAATCGCGAGCCTGTCCCAGTGATGCTCTTAGGCTGGGATCGTTCCAGAGTGTTTTTGTACGGGATCTATAGTCCGTCATTCCCGAGGGCTCTTGTCGGGGATCTGTTACAAGCCAGCAGGAGATCCTCCACTGCGTGCGCGATAATAAGAGCGTTTCGAGGATGACGGGTGTTTTATATTTCGAGGATGACGGTTGTTTTCACCCTTTATAACTATTCAACAAGGCGCGTAACTTGGCGGGTTTAACTGGCTTGCTGATATAATCAATCCCCTTGCTGCGACAAAGCTCAATCAAGTCATCATCTTGATTTGCGGTGACAAGGGCGGCTGGTGTGTCATCACCCAGCTTTTGACGAAGCTGTTCAATAACATCAATGCCATTGGTGTTTTGGGTTAAATGGAAGTCTATCAATAATGCATCAGGTGACGTGTTTACGATCACTTGCTCCGCCTCTTGAAGATCTTGGGCGATGAGCGTTTTTACCTGCCACTTAGCTAACAAGGTTTGCATTGCATCAAGGTTTTCCATTTTATCGTCTACGCATAACACGGTTAAACCATCTAAGCCTGACTTGGGAGAGTGAGTGGCTGCTTTGGCCGCTTGCTTGGGTTCACAAATGGGAACCAAAAGACTAAAACAGCTTCCTTTTCCTAATTTTGATGTGCAGTTTATGCTGACACCTAATTTAGCCGCCATTCGCTCAACCACACCTAATCCCAAGCCAACGCCGTGCTCCTTGCTGCCATCAACACGATAAAAGTCATGGAATATTTTTTGTTGTTCAAGCTCTGAAATACCCACGCCCGTATCCCAAATTTGGATAAGTAGCTGTTTGCCACGCTTTCGAGTGCCTAATAATATCTTGCCAGTTTTGCTGTATTTCACGGCATTTGACAACAAATTTTGCACAATTCGATACAGATGGGTTTTGTCGGTAGTTACCCATTCGCTGCTTGGGTGGTAACTAAACATCAGTCCTTTGGCTTGGGCCTTCATGGCAAACTCATCTGCTAACGGCGTTAACACCGACGCCAAAGGCAAATCTTCAACTGATAGTTTCATCTCACCTTGGTCAAGCCGAGCAATGTCTAACAAGGTGGATATGAGAGCTTCGCTGGAGGTGACACTGTCGTTTAGTTTATTCAGTATCAGGTTGGCTTGGTCTTTGAGATCAAACTCCTCCAAGGCTGACAAATACAACTTAGCGGCATTGAGCGGCTGTAATACATCATGGCTGGCCAAAGCTAAAAACCGTGTTTTACTGGCATTGGCTTCCTCGGCGGCTTCGGTTGCTTGCACCAGCTCAGCCTCTAAATGGGCTCGCCTTTCTATTTCAGAGCGCAGTTCTGCGTTTATCGCTTGTACTTCTTCACCGCGCTTTTCAATCCGTCTTTCAAGATTAATATTGGCTTCTTTTAAGGCTTGCTGAATTTCAATGTGCGAGGTTATATCAGTAAAACTGGTAACAAATCCACCACCGGGCAGGGGATTGCCAACCATTTCAATCATCCGGCCATCGCTGCGTTGTCGCACAAAACGGTGTGTGTTGCCTGTTTTTAGATGCTGCACACGTTTTTGTACCAAGTTTTCAATCTCGCCTACTCCGCATTCTCCCCGCTGGGCGTTATAGCGCACCAGTGTCTCAATAGGAGTGCCTACGGTGAGCATGTCTTTGGGATAGTCAAACAGTTGCGAATAACGTTTGTTCCATGCCACTAACTTGAGGTTTTTGTCGATGACACTGATACCCTGATCTAAGCTTTCAATCGAAGTGAACAGGGCAGTTGTGTTAAATTGGATGGCTTGGGTGGTGTCATCAAAAAAATTAACCACTTCTTCAAAATTAAGCTTTTTGCCACTTAGCGCGCTATCAATTAAGGCGTTGGCACTAGATGTACCCAACACACCCGCCAGTGCTCTTTCGCAGTGCTGTAAAAACTCATTGTCGGGGGCCTGATTTTCGGACAATGAGCGCTGATTACGTCGCTCAAAATCACTGATTATGGTGTCGACTCTGGCCGTCCCCAGAAAGGTAGAAAGCAAGGTAGATAAGTCGCCCACGGTGGCCGCCGAACGCTGTTTTTTGTTTTCGTTAATTTGTCCCTCTCGGGGAGAAACAAATGCCTGAGCTTGAATGCGATCAACTAAGCGGTCTTGGGAAAAATAAGAAAACAACACATAGCCAATCACATTCGCCGCGAGACTAAACATGGCTCCCGAACTGATAGCTTGAGAGGTTAAAATGGCTGATTGTGGCCCTTCTACAGCGGGAATGATCAACCATAATACCCAGGTAAAAATCCCTGCCAACAAACCGGCATAAACACCATGGGCGTGGCCTTTTTTCCAATATAAGCCACCCACAATAGCGGGTAAAAGTTGTATCACCAGAGAAAACGCAATAAGACCAATGGAGGCGAGGGAGCGACTTCCTGTCATTTGCTGGTGGTACAGGTAAGCAAGTACCAACAAACAGGCAATAACCACACGCCGCACGATTAAGATTGTTTTTGCATAGTTATTGTTGCTATTTGCCTGCCCTTGATTGGCCAACATCTTTGGCAGAATGACATCGTTGGTGACCATGGTGCTTAATGTCAGTGTGGCGATAACAATCATCGCCGTTGCGGCAGATAGTCCACCGATAAATACCAGCACTTTAACAATCAGTAAATCGGTTAATATGGCCAAACCCAACACATAGGTATCGGGATCTTGCGGGCCTAACAGCGCTTCGCCTGCCGCTGCTAAAACAGGTATTACAGCTGCAGTTGCTGCTAAATATAAGGGAAACAGCCAGCGAGCCGTTTTGATATGTTTGAGGTTGAGATTGTCGACCACTGCCACATGGAATTGTCGTGGTAAACAGATCACCGCGGCAGCCGCCATGATCGTTTGTGCAATGAAGGGAAATGATTGAAATCGTTCCACCTGATAGAACTGATTAAGTGACTCGGTAAATTGCGGCATCGTATTATCGGATATCCAAAAATAAGCGATTACCGCAACCACAATCAAGGCGATGAGCTTGACACTAGACTCAAAAGCAATGGCCAACATCAAGCCCCGTCGATACTCGGTAACATCAGCCCGTTGGGTACCAAAATAAATGGAAAAGACCGCAATAAAACCGGTCGCAATCAAGATGATCAGTTCACTACCTTGTTGTTCAGAAACAAGTTGAAACGCTGAGCCAATGGCTTTTAGCTGTAAGGCCACATAAGGGATAGTCGCAAGCAGTGCTATCAGTGTTACCACCAAGGCAACAGTTTGACGCTTGCCATATCGTGAAGAGATAAAATCGGCAATGGTGGTGATATTTTGTTTTTTACTCACCAACACGAGTTTGTGAATAAAGCGATAAAACACCACATAGACGATGGCCGGGCCCAGCATGATCGGCAGGTATTGCCAGTCGTCTCTGGATGCTTCACCCACAGCGCCAAAGAAAGTCCAAGCGGTGCAATATATGGCTAAGGCAAGGGAATAAATGAACGGATGAGAGGTGATTGAACGTGCCAGAGGTGTGTCTTTGTCTCCCCAGCGGGCCAGCCAAAAAAGCCCGCCCAAATAGACTAATGCCAGTACGATCCAACCTATTGTCATTCTTTTATGCTCGCAAAATCTGCATTGATTTCAAAGTATTGCCTATAACTCTAGCAGAAATCATCAGGATAAATTAGTGGCATACGACCATGGTCTCATTTCCCATCAACCAGAACAGGTCTAGATGAATTAGCATGCTTTGGTTTGGTGTCAGTAAATCGAGTCGAAGTACAAATCTGAATACAAGCGTGAGGAAAATAACATGGCGTTTAAAAACGAAGAAGATAAAAAAGCCTACTGGCGAGACAACCTCTCGCTGATGTTAAAACTGTTAGTGGTTTGGTTTGTCGTGTCTTTTGGATTTGGAATTTTATTGGTTGATGTACTCAATCACATTCAATTCTTTGGATTCAAACTCGGGTTCTGGTTTGCGCAACAAGGCGCAATTTACGTATTTGTGGTACTGATTTTTGTGTACGTACGCCAGATGAACATATTAGACAAACGCTACGGCGTTGACGAAGAATAGGAGAGCAGTGATGGATGTCCAAATCTTAACCTTTATCATTGTAGGTGCATCGTTTTTGCTCTACATCGGAATCGCAATCTGGGCCAGAGCTGGCTCAACTCAAGAGTTTTATGTCGCCGGTGGCGGTGTGCACCCCATTGCCAACGGTATGGCAACCGCAGCAGACTGGATGTCAGCCGCATCGTTTATTTCCATGGCGGGGCTTATCTCATTCATGGGCTACGACGGTGCTGTGTATTTGCTAGGTTGGACTGGTGGTTACGTGTTGCTGGCGTTGTGCTTAGCCCCGTATCTACGTAAGTTTGGTAAGTTTACCGTGCCAGACTTTATCGGTGATCGCTATTACTCACAAACAGCGCGCACCGTTGCAGTATTGTGTGCCATCTTTGTGTGTTTCACCTATGTGGCAGGCCAAATGCGCGGTGTTGGTGTGGTATTTAGTCGCTTCTTAGAAGTGGACATTACTACAGGCGTTGTGATCGGCATGGGCATTGTGTTCTTCTACACAGTACTAGGCGGCATGAAAGGCATTACCTATACCCAAGTTGCGCAATATTGTGTCTTGATCATGGCGTACCTGGTACCCGCTATCTTTATCTCCATCATGGTAACCGGTCATATCCTCCCACAAACGGGCTTCGGCGCGACCTTGTCTGACGGCTCCGGTGTGTATTTGCTGGAGAAGCTTGATGGGCTCTCCCTCGAACTCGGGTTTAATGAATACACCTCCGGGACCAAAAGCATGATTGACGTCTTTTGTATCACCGCCGCCTTGATGGTGGGAACCGCGGGTTTACCTCATGTTATTGTGCGTTTTTTCACAGTACCTAAAGTACGTGATGCCCGTTACAGTGCTGGTTGGGCGTTGATCTTCATCGCTATTTTGTATACCACAGCTCCTTCGTTGGCATCATTTGCTCGGGTTAATATGATTGAGACCATCAATGGTACAGAGCAAACTGGTACCAAATATGCCAATGCGCCTACGTGGATCACCAACTGGGAAAAAACCGGGCTGATTGCATGGGATGATAAAAACAACGACGGTAAAATGTTCTACTCAGGTGATGATCGCAATGAGATGAAAGTTGACCGTGACATCATGGTATTGGCGAACCCTGAAATTGCCAACTTACCGGCTTGGGTTATTGCATTGGTTGCCGCAGGGGGAGTTGCTGCTGCGTTATCAACCTCAGCAGGCTTGTTGTTGGTTATCTCTACCTCGGTGTCGCATGATTTACTCAAGCGAAACCTGATGCCCAATATCACCGACAAAAAGGAGCTGTTCTTTGCACGACTTGCCGCCGCGGTGGCCATCTGCATTGCCGGTTACTTTGGGATTAATCCGCCCGGATTTGTAGCACAGGTGGTTGCCTTCGCCTTCGGATTGGCCGCATCCTCGTTCTTCCCAGCTATTATTATGGGAATATTCATGAAGCGTATGAATGACAAAGGCGCAATCTCAGGCATGCTGGCAGGGATCACCTTTACCGCAGCGTATATCATTTACTTTAAGTTTGTGAATCCGGCGGCCAATATTCCGGAAAACTGGTTCTTGAATATCTCGCCAGAAGGTATCGGTACTATCGGTATGGTGGTTAACTTTGTGGTAGCGTTTGTTGTATTAAAACTAACGGGTGATTCGCCAGAAGAAATACAGCAACTGGTAGAAGATATTCGTTACCCTAAAGGCTCTGGTGAGGCACAAGCCCACTAACCAAGCAATAACTAAACAAGCTGTGTAAGCAGTTGGGGCGGCTTGGGTTGGCATTAAATGCGCTAACTCCAGCGCCCCATTTTTACTTTATGAATTAGGGGCTGTTGAACTTCGGGCAGCAAAGATAAACAGTCCCTGATATAGAATACCGATGAATTCTACTGACAAAGGACAGGGGCATGACGCAAATACCACAGCAATCGATGGATTTTTTGAAAGCCTCAGCACCTTTTGATCAACTTCAAGATGAGGTGCTATCCAGCAGCGCCAAACATATCACTGTGGCTTATGTGTCACCTGAAAATGCCGATCAAATTTTATTAGAAAAAGCCAACTCGTTGTTCTTGATCAGCAGCGGCCAGTTTTCCATAAAAGATTCGGGGCAGGCCCAGCGCCACCTTAGCGAAGGGGATTTTTTTGGGATTGACAACCTGCTTAACAACCTTGCTCATCCTATCGAAATCAGTGTTGATAGTGCCGGTTTGATCTATTGCCTTGATGGCGCGACCTTCCATCAATTGTGCGAAGACTACCCGCAAATAGCACACTTTTTTGACACCTATCAAAACGAGCAATTACACAATGATGGGGTGATTGATTCAAAATCTATGTGGCTGCATAAACCTATCAGCGAGGTGATTAAGGATTTTGTTGGCTGTACCGATGTCAGCACATCCATTCTTGATGGAATAAAACAAATGGCCCACGACCGCATATCTTCGTTATTGGTGACTGAAGACAATCAGCTAGTGGGTATTTTGACAGACAGAGATATTCGCAATCGTGTGGTGGCGGCTCAGGCTGATGTGTCAGCTCCCATTAGAACAGTGATGACACAAGATCCTATTCGGATCACTCAGAACCGTACCTTGTTTGATGCTCTTTGCAGCATGACCGAACACGGTATTCATCACCTGCCGGTTATCGACAGACACAGCCAAAAACCCGTTGGCATGTTAACCGCCAGCGACATGATCCGCCATCAGCGCGGCAATGTGTTGTTTTTGATTGATGAACTCGCAAAAGCCAAAAGTTTGTATGAGTTAACGCGATTAAGCTGGCAGCTGCCCCATTATTTTGCCAAACATGCTAAACGCCTGGGTGATTTTGATGTGGCGGGCAAGGTGCTGTCTCAAGCAACTGACATCATGACCCGTAAATTACTTACCTTTTACCAACAAAAACACGGTAATCCACCCTTTGATTATTGTTGGCTGGTATATGGCTCCCAAGCCAGAGAAGACCAAACCATGGGCTCTGACCAAGACAATGCACTGTTGATGGAACGAGAGCCGGACCAACATGAGTCTCTCTATTTTGCCAACATGGCCGACTATGTATGCCAAGGATTAGGCAAATGCGGGATAAAGCTGTGTGATGGGAATATTATGGCATCTAATCCACGCCTAAGAATGTCGGTTGATCAGGCCATCGAGGAAACTCGAAAATGGGTGGCAGAGCCAACTAATGAAGCTATTTTGCACTTTAATATCTTCCTGGATGCGAGATGTGTGGCAGGCAACCAAACCCTATTCGATACATTGCAAACAGCCCGTGAACCCTTACTAAAACAGCCGATATTTCTTGCCGCACTGGCCCGTCATGCAGCCCAAGATAATGTGCCCTTGTCGATGTTCCAAAAATTCGTCTACCAAAAAGGCCATTCACCCGAAGATTGTATTGATGTAAAGGTTAACGCCGTGGCGATTATTAATAACCTCGTGCGCATTTATGCATTGGCAAAGGGGCTTAAAATGCCCTCCACTCTGGGACGACTCAACAACCTAACCGACAGTGCTGACCTGACTGAAAAAGACGCCGACAATCTACGTGATATCTGGTTGTTCTTTAATCGGCTGCGTTGGCGTCATCAACTGCATAATAATGTAACCGACAACTACGTGAGTGTCAGTGATCTATCTTCAATTGAAAAACATCAGCTCAAAGCTGCGTTTAAGTCGATTCGTATTGCTCAGCAAGGCATAAGCATGAAGTTCGCTGGTGGGTTGGGTTAATTGTGACAATACAACAAAAAAGCGAGTTAACAACACGGGATAAAAGAACTATGACTAAACAAATCACCATGAAAAAGTATCATCACTAGCCATGTGGCAACAACTCAAGCATCACCTGTGGCCAGCGTCCAGTATCCCACAAAGATTCAGGCATACTCCGCTAAAACAGATCCCATGGTTGGCCGTTGATTTGGAGCTAACCTCCCTCGATGCTAATGAATCGAATATTTTGTCCATTGGCTGGGTTGAGGGCAAGGCCAGCATGCTGTCCCTAGACACCTGTTATTATAATGTGGTGCATACCCAAGCATCGCTGAATCAAAGCCCTGTTATTCATGGCCTGTTAGATGATCACATTCAACAAGGTGTGCCAGTTCGACAAGCCCTAACGCGACTCGCCGATTTTGCCAGCTCCCACGTGTGGGTATTTCACAATACCGGATTAGACATGTCGGTATTGCTTAAAGTTTATCAAAAACTAGGGAGCCAACTGCCCACCATTGTCACTGTAGATACCCTGCAACTCGCCCTGTATCAATTAAAAAAATCCCAGCAAATTCCAGCCCCCAATGCCGCAACCTTAACTTCATGCCGACAAAGACATAACCTACCACTGGCACCGTCCCACAACGCCCTCGACGACGCAGTTGCCACCATGGAACTACTTTTTGCCCAGTTACAAAGTTTCGATAAATATGGCAACGAACCGCTTGGGGAGTTGACCATAAGTGGTGCCGTGAAAGTGTTTGGATA
>JAOMVH010000089.1 GCA_028356795.1 Aliiglaciecola sp.
ACTTATGGCTCCCTCTAAAAAGAGCATATGAAAAGTAAAAGGCAGAAAATGAAAAAGAGTTTAAAACTACTACTTATTATCGCGAGTTTTGCAGCAATTGCTTTAGTGGTTTATGTAGCTGGAGAAACGGCGTTATCCAAGTCGCCAATATTTGCATTAGTACCGGTTGCTATTTTATTGGTGATTATCGTTTTTTACATCCGCTCTCAAGATAAGCAATGACTAATGGACTACGAGTAATCCCTATAGGTTTATTTAATATCATCGGTAACATGATCTCTTTACTACTGTATGCAGTTTAAAGGTTATGCAAACACAAATAGCACCTATTGAAGTGCCGCTGGTTGACAATAACGGCGTTATCATTGGTTACTCAGAGAAAATGCTCGTCCATCGTCGAGGGTTGCTGCATTTAGCGTTTTCATTAATGATCACGCGACAAGGTCAGAAAGGTACTGAGTTCTTACTGCAACGCCGAGCTTCGCATAAGTATCATAGCGGTGGTTTATGGACTAATACCTGCTGCTCGCATCCATTGAAACATGAATCTATTGCTGATGCCGCGAAGCGCAGGGTGAATGATGAGCTAGGGGTCACAGCACCGCTGGATATTCGAAATGTTGCCAAAATCCAATACAACCACCAACTGGAAAATGGTCTCTACGAAAATGAATATAATCATCTTTTGCTAGCTGACGTTGAAGATATCAAATGGAATGGTAATCCAGACGAAGTGATGGATATTCGCTGGTGGTGTGGAAACGAAATTCAAGCTGCGCTGCTAAGTTCACCAGAGCGTTTCACCGCTTGGTTTTCAGAAGTTTTTGCTAATGTATATCACCAAGACATTAGTGGTCTGAGCTGACTAACCGCCATCGCTCGGTTAACAGCATATGAGCAATTGTCAATCCAAATAGACCAATAAATACGTACTGTAGCAGCGCTGGCGATAGCAGTTGGCTTGGTCTCAGCCATGCAATGAACAAAACTCCAGTCACCGTTAGTAACACAAAAGGAATACTTAGCCAGGTAGCACGACCTAGGCTTACGCCCAGCGATTTTGCGGTGTGAGAGAAGTGCTTAATTGAATGCAATAAGCAGAAGTATAACGTGAAGTGCAACAGCGGCGTAACCAACAAACTGCTTATTAGCAGAAACATAAGTTCGCCGATCTGCCAGCGCGATAAGATCTGAAATAAACTGCGACGAAAGACCAGCGCCCTGATTAAAAAGCCGCCACTAATCACTGTTGCTGCCTGCATGATCAATATGATCGTTTGAGCGGCTTTAGGTGAAAGGAACAATAGTCTGAAGATATCGCTGAGTACTGATGCATATAGCAATGATGGCGCACAAAGCGTAATTGTGCTGAGGCTCAAACGCGGCCAATAGCTAAGAGCGTCTTGCCAGTCGGATGCGAAATGGTGCGCTGAAACTATCAGAAAAATCATTAACGCAGCAGCGGGCACTATTATCCAAAATCCAATAGACAAGCCAACTACAAAAAGATACCCGACTAGAAACGCTAGAACACGAGAGGGTGATGTGCACAGTCCAATTAGTTGGGCGATCGCGAAGTCAAGCGCGCCATGTGGTAAACCAATGACGGTTATTGCGATCACCATTGTAATAATCGCTGCAGTTGAATCAATAGAACCGGCGAATAACCAAGCAATGATTGCAAGAAAAGCAATGCTGCAATAAAGCTGACTAATGCGATCGCTATTCATCTGTCGACCGATTCGATTTCAAGTAAGATTTAACTAGTTTAAGTAAAAACAACCGTTTAGGCATTGCCCAAACGACTTGAGCGATCTCAGATAATGAAGCTCGCTCCGACATGAAATGGATAAACGTTTTTGCCTCTAGAGCCTGAAACATACGAGTATATAGGCTCACACCCAGCTCCGGTGTTGTGCGCAAGACGCGTAAAAATAGTAAATCAAGCATACGATAGGTGCGTGCTATAGGTCGTTGATGATGAATTTGTCGGTGATTGACGATCTGCTGTGCTAAGTCATTAGCCCAGCGTTGGCTATTTAAGAAGCTGTATCCTGTTGACGCTCTCATCGCACCACCAGCAATGCCACCATACAAATGAGCTGAGTTTGCATTAGCTCGATTTAGGTCGATTGAGTACATTGGCAGAGTGCCCATCTCTTCGCGCACAGGTTTAAAACTCTGACTATGTAGACGTTGATTAATGATTGATTGTAATCTTGGTTCGAGGGTCTTAGGCACAATTGGCGCTGCACTAAAATAGGTAAGTTCAATCAACGCATGGCGCTTTGAGAATGGCAACACGTAGACAAACTCAAGCCCCTGCTCTGTATTTTTGATGTCATCCATCAAATCAGCACTGGACGGATCAAATGCATCTTTTTCAGTCTCAACTTCGATTCCCAAAAAGCATTGAAACAATCCGAAATGTCGGTGATGCAGAGGTGGGGGGCGGGTATCAATGATTTGTGGAGTTGACCATTGGCCTTTCGATGTTGTCAACACAGATTTACCCTGATATTGCTCAATCTGATCCACTATACAATCATAGATAATCGAAAAAGACGGTAATTTGTTGACCATATCATCCGTCAAAGAACGCAGTGTTCCAGATCTTAGTGAGCAATACGGCTGAGTTGGTTCATGCATCTCTCGCTGTCCAGCCGCTGACGAAAATCGCCATTTGGGCCATTGATAATCAACGTTTTCTCGCAAATAGTCAGGCAGCTGGTGATAATCCCAAAAGCTCCAGATACGGTCGTCATTAGACGCGGCTTTACGTTCGAGAATGGTGACGGAACCACAGAACTTATGGTGATGTAATTCTTGTAGCAACAATAAACCTGAAGCTCCAGCGCCTATGATAACCAGATCGGTTTCAGTCATGCTTTCTCGCTATCATTATGCTCATGGTTGTCGCCAATGGCCAGTTCGGGTTGCAGTGATGGCTCATGCGTCACAGGTATGTTCGCAATTTTACCAGAGCCTACGGCCCACAGTGCTGTGGCCGCTAATACACATTTGCGTACGGTTCCAATCACTACCCGACCCTTTCGGTAATCACAATCTCTTTTAAGCAGTTCTCTACCGATCTCTCTGTATATATATGCAGCGATAGTAATTGCTCTTTTGTCTTTTGGATTGACGTAGTAAAGGCCACTGATACCACTGTTATAATAGGTTTCCGCAAGATCTAACAACTGCCTAACAGCATCATTGGTTTTTTGGTATTGAATGGCGGTGGGTGATTGTAATTCATCAGGGCTCAAATCGCCGACCCAATCGGCGGGAAGATAACGTCTTTGCATCTTGGCGTCTTCGAGGATGTCACGAGCGATGTTGGTAAACTGCATGGCAATACCCAAGTCTATCGCAAATGGATAACCTGCACGACTTGAGCCGAGCACTGGCGCCATCATCAACCCGACAACGCCAGCGACTTTAAACGCATAATTTATAAGCTCGCTATAGGACCCAAGTGAAACAGGATTGAGATCTTGTTTGACACCCATAATTAGCGTATTGCCATGTTGTCGGTCAATAGAATATTCATGACATAGCGACAAGAAATCACTAATGACAGGGTTGTCCGAAGTGTCTTCTTCAATACTGTGTTGGATACGTTCTAGCTCAATTCGTGCTTGAGACTTGTCAGGGCTTTCATCTGCAATATCGTCAATCAGCCGGCAAAATCGATACAGTCTAGCGGCAGCATCACCGGTATCGGCAGCTAAGAACAGCCGCGCAAAGTAAAATGATCTACCATGTTTCTTTAGTACTTGTGTCGCATTTTCATCACGCATTTAACCAGTCGCTTGTGGGATCAGCTCGTCAACTACCTTGGCTGATGATAATACACCTGGAAGGCCTGCGCCAGGGTGCGTCCCCGCGCCACATAAGTATAAATTTTCAGGACCTTCACCTAGGTTGTGATAGCGAAACCAAGCTGATTGCTGAAATGTAGGCGCTATAGAAAATCCGCTCCCTTCGACACTTGAGTAGTCTATTTCAAAATCACGCGGTGTTTTAATCAAGCGATGTACAACATGCTCACTGAGCTGGGGCATAATTGTACGCTCTAAGGCGTCGATAATTTTATCGGCATAGCCTTCTTGCTCGTCACTCCAATCGATACCCGATAACTGATTTGGAACCGGCGCCAACACATAAAATGAATCACACCCCTCAGGAGCCATACTCGGATCAGTGGCGGTTGGCCTATGTAGATATAGGGAAAAGTCATTGGCGAGCACTTTGTTATCGAAAATGTCGGCTAACAATGTTTTGTAGCGTTTACCTAACCAAATAGTATGATGAACAACGTCTTCATACTGCTTCGTCGTCCCAAAATATAATACAAATAATCCCATTGATAAACTGGCATGTTTGGTCTTTAGTTTTGCACCTAGTGCCTGTGCGTTATCATCTATCAGATGTCGGTAAAGAAATTTAGGATCGATGTTAGAGACAATTTTGTCACCGTGCAGACTGCCTTGATCGGTCTCTACTGATTCAATTGTTTTACCATTCATGGTTAACCCAGTTACCCGGGTATCTAGCTGTATTTCGATACCTTCTTCTTGCATGAGCTTGTGCAGCCCATCTACGATAGCGCCAGTACCACCCATGGCAAAATGTACACCCCATTTACGTTCCAAAAAGTGAATCAAACTATAGATACTAGTAGTTGCAAATGGATTGCCACCAACTAACAGAGGCTGTATTGAAAATGCTTGCCGCAACTTGTCATTTTTTAAATAGGCGCAAACCATTTGCCAGACCGTGCGGTAACACTTCAATCTCAGTAATGCTGGAACCTGCGCTAACATCGTCGACACTTGATGAAAAGGAGTACTAGATAGCTGCGTAAACCCAACATCAAATATAGATTCGGATTGTTTCAAGAGTGCTAGATAGCCATCCTTATCAGCAGGTTCAATTTCGCCAATTTTGGCCAGTGTATCTTCTATCGTGCCGCCGTAGTCAAAGAATGATCCATCAGGATAGACAAATCGATACCACGGCTCCACTGGGACTAAATCAATGTAGTCGCTGAGTTGCTTGTTAAATAATAGAAAAAGTTCTTCAAATAAGAACGGCGCGGTAACAACGGTGGGACCGGCATCAAACACGAAGCCATCGATAACATATTGCTGCGCACGACCGCCAAGACGTTCACACTGGTCTATAATAGTGACATTATAGCCTTTGGCTCTGAGACGCAACGCTGAAGCCATTCCGCCAAACCCACCGCCTATCACTATTGCTGTGGCCAATTATTTCTCCTTAAATTTATTTACCAACATATCGTCAGCTTTTTGGTGCATCATCATTGCTGTTTCAATCATGCTTGCTGCACATTGCCGTGGCATTAATGCCAGTGTTTTATGACACTCTTCTAACAAGTACTGCGAGCGACTGTGTACTGCAAAAATAGCTTTGCTACGCGAGCTTTTCGATGTCACTAAATTGACAATGTTGAGGTGCCCGCGGAGTGAGTCCTGTTGCCAATCGTCAAGGTCATCCAAAATTTGATAGGCAACTGCGAACTGCGCTAACGCAGTGTTAGCTGAATCAATATATTTTTCGTAGCCAGCTAGTAGTAATGGCAGCGATAGCGTGAGCTGTATTAACGGACCTGACTTTAACGCTGCTATTTTTTCATAATCATTTTCGCTCAGAGTATTTTGCGCACCAATATCTAAATGTTGTCCTTCTACGGTATCTGCAATTGCCTGATGCATCGTAGAAAACAAAGAAACATGGTGGCCATTAGCATCGACCTCTGCAAGTAAACTGTAGGCTGCGGAAATCATCAGGTCTCCGGCGCAAATTGCATGCCCTTTCCCGAACTTCTTCCAAACGGAGTGGTTGCCGCGACGGTTTTCATCGCCGTCCTGTAAGTCATCATGGATCAGTGATGCATTGTGTAAAAGTTCAATCGCTCCAGCAGTTGCTATGAATGATTGTGGTGATAGTCGCAAAGCCTTGCCAGCATCAATGCACAATTTTGCCCGAGTTCTACTACCACCACTAGTCAGATGGAAAAGTGCTGCTGCATTGTGAGAGACTTTTTCACGCATCAGTGCTTCGCATTGTTGCAGCATTTCGTGGGAATCATTGTGACTTACCAAGCTAGTCTCACTCATTATTTTGACTCGTTTGTAACAAAGACTCTACAGTGCAGTTGTGTTGTTCCGCTCTGTAAAGTCTTTGAATTCGTCATTCTAAAAACTGACCTTTACAATTATGCTTTTGATTGCGCGTTGCTTTCGCTTGTTGCTGCGTACCAAATTAATAATCCGAAGGCAATTTTGTTGACCAAATCCGCTAGGTTATAAACTAGGTTCAGCGTTTCTTGGTCTGCAGTTCCTGTCATATAACCTAATATATAACCGATCGGGTAAATTGCCCAGCCAATGGTGACAATCCAACGCATTGCGTTATATGCATATTTGACCGCGGGGCTCGCGTTCTGTTCGGCAGCTTTACCCGCTTCCCCTTTGAAGATTTCCCAAAGGATAAAGAACCAACCCGCCATACCAATGATAAAGCCAATCGTTGTGTCCATGTAACCCGCTTCAGCCATATAACCTGGGATCAACATGACTAATGTACCAATAAATAAACGCCAGAATATACCAGCTGATGCAACGCCAATTGCCCGGAGGATCAGGTAGAATTCAATCATTAACAGAGGCACTGTTAATAACCAGTCTATATAACGGTACACTGTTGGTGTTGTTTGCGTCGCGACCCAAACATCACGCATGTAGAAGTAGTGCACAGCTGCAATAAATGTAACCAGCGCCGATACAACTAATGACGTTTTCCATTTCGCAGAAACACTTTGTGTTTCCCATAGGAAAAATACAGTTGACGCCATCAGCGCCATTGAGATTAACCAAAACGATATACCCACAAAATCATCAGCCTCTAAATTTGCAGCTGCGTGAGCGATACCTGGTAACGTGAGCAAGAACAGTGCTGTCACGCACGTTTTTACCCTCAAACTAATACTGCTTAACGAAAAACCTTGTTTTCCTTCGCTTGTGTAACTTGTGTTCATATTTTTATCTCTTTTTTTTTTACCAAAAGATTAAGTGTTTTTGATGTCATTTCGTTTAATAACACGTTAAGAACGACGTGTGTTTACAAAAAGTTCACAAATTAATGCAAAGAAATTAACTAATTAGTGATATGCGCTAACAGTTAAACGACAAAGATCTAGTAAGAACGCTTACTCCAGAACACTTTAATTAAATTGCATTGATTAAAAATTTTTATAAATATAAGAAGAATCAAAGCTATGAATTGCCCTGTGTAACAGGTGTGATTTTGTCTATTTAGCAGCCAACTGAACCGAGTGATGGTATATTTTTCGAGGTTCGTCAAACTCTTATCAGAGGTTAACCTGGCCAAAGCTCCGTAGACACCCTCCCAAATAACGTGAACTTTTGCGTGGACATCACTGTTGATTAAACGGAAAAAGGCGTGTTTATCTGAAAAAAGCACAGATGTAGTGCGAATAATTATATTTCTAGTTTACCTGGCGTGGTAAAAAAACGGTCACCTTGTTGAGGAATACAGCAAGGTGGTTAGAAAGACCTTCGATTCAATTAAACAGATATATCGTGCAGGGAAGATAGGGCTTGGCCCTGCTTACAAACATCCTAAACTTCATGTTTTTCAGGATTTTGATAAGGATACTGTCGTATTGGTAGACAGCACCATACGACTAACCGAAGCGTCTCAAGCGATGTTAAAGAACAAACTTCGTATCCAATTGCGACGAATCGCAATAAAGGGGTTTATCAAGTTGTTCAAGATTATACGCAAGATAGCAACAAGAGTATAAGAAGAATAAACCGTATACCTGATCTATTCAACAGGTCTGATTTTGTTGGGTTCAGGGTCATTGAACTGACTATTGGAACAGGTCAATGGGTGAAAAAGTTAGGATTGGATAGTGTTAGGTATGGGGTTTATCCGGAAAATCGACAAAAAAGCGCGAGGCAGGCATGTTGATTTCCATCCTTTATATAAGAATACGTGATCAGTGAGGAAATTAGATGGTGCTAAGCCCCCCAGTCGAAATCTTGTTGTGCGCGCCGGTCATCCGGAGGTGCTCGCATAGGCGGCAGTAACGTCTTTGTCGGCGCCAATGCAGGGTACTTTTTATCAAGGTGAGCCAGTATTTTTTGAATAACGTGACTGTCGGTAATGCAAGCAATGACCTTTACATTGTGCAGTTGGCATTTTTCACATTCAGCAATGTCTATGTTGAATACTCGCCTCAGCCGCAGCGCCCAACTCATGCTCCTCGCGTGATAAGGCTTATCAGATTGGCTGTCTCCTTTATTGATGAGTTTAGGGCTGTTCTTGCCACGTTGTGATGCCGTTACCTGTGCTCTAAAGTTACTATTTGGCGCAAACACCCCGAAAAACGCGTAAGGTTGAGTCTAGGTGGCGGAATTAGTGCGGCTAGTTTGCCAATAAAATCGATGGGTGAGAAGAACACGTGTGTTGTGCCATCTCGATACGGCGTCTTCAATTCATATCGTACTTGCCCGTGTTGGGTCATGCTTAAGCGCTGCTCGCTGATGGCGGGACGACTGATGTAGCGGCAAAGCCTTTCAAGCTTATCTGGCTCGTCCGCATTGGCGAAGACTCCTGCATGCAATGAGAAACCGGAAGTATTGGCTAACTGACCGTATTCATCGTCGCTACTGGCAGGTAGAGTTTGCAAGGTAAATACCTTTTGCCCTTGTTGTGGTCCTAAAGCTATGCGGTAACTGACTGAAGAGCCTTGTAGTTGCAGCAGACTATCTTCGTCATCGATAGGTAGATTTAGGT
>JAOMVH010000009.1 GCA_028356795.1 Aliiglaciecola sp.
TCTTGGATGCAGGGTATTGGGACACACGTTGTAACACATCAACCAAGTAGGTATACGGATTGATATTGTGCAAGCGACACGTCACGGTAAGGCTATGCAGTATCCCGAGCTGCTCAGCACCCAGTTCAGTCCAACAGAACAAGTGATTTTTTCTGCCCATCGGGATAACCCGCAAGGCCCGCTCAAGATGGTTGGTATCGATACTCACTTTAGGGTGAGTCAGATACACGCACAACTGTGCTTGGCGTTCATGGACATACAGTATGGCCTTGGTCAGCGGGTGTTTGGGCAGTAAATCCAGCCGTTGTCGTTGTTGGTCTATCCATGTAAAGAAGGTATCGACAATGGGCTCGCTGTGTTGCTGTCGATAGGCGGTTTTTTCATGGTCGCTTAGAGGCTGTTCGCGGATGTGCTTTTCAACCTGGTAGAGCTTCTGTATCAGCGACAAGGCGTGTTTAGCGTCTTGTGGTGCAATGTCTTGGGCTTTTTCAAACATTCTGCGGCTATGCGCCCAGCAACTAGCATGGGTGATGACTTGGCCTTGTTGATTCAGTTGGTTGACGGCGTTGGTGTAGGCGACATACCCATCGGTGAGTAAGGTGCCATTGAAGCCAGTAAGCTGCTCGATAGCGTGTTGGGTGCTGCGGCTATTACTCCAGGTGAACGCCACTTCATTATCCTGACCGTAAATGGGCCAGAAGTAAGTTTGTTTCATTTGTCGGTGCGCACTGCCTTTGGCTTGGATGCGTCCGACTTTATGCGGCACTTCATCCATAGCGAGGTGCTGGCCTGATAACATACTTGCTAGCATCGCTTTGGCTATAGGGCGCAGCAGTTCAATGCCTTTTGAGACATAATGGATCAAGGTAGAACGACTTAACGTCACGCCGGCATCCAGCATGCGCTGGTGTTGGCGATGCAGCGGTAAATGATACACGGCTTTATCTACCATCAGCCCCGCCAGTAAAGACACATCCGCATAACAGCCTTCTAAGACATTGTCCGGCGCAGGCGGTGTGACAAAGGTGTCGGTGCCTTTTTCTTTGACGACTTTGCGCCGGTAGGTCATCACCACATAACTGCCCACTTGTTGGGCTAAGCGATGCGTTTCTTTGATGCCAATGACCTCGTAGTTATCGGCCTCTTCCCCTTCCAGCTCTGGGCAGGGAACATCAATAATCTGGCGTGGGACCTCATCGCTAAAACGAAGACCTGAGTCATTCACATCGTTATCGTTTTTACGCTTGTTGTTGCGCGTGTGCGCTTTCACTGTCTGTGAGGTATCGGAGTGTGGCTTGGGCTGTTCCGCTAACGTAAACAACACCTGTTGGTCTGGGTTATCAATGAGAACCTTTTCAGATTTACGTCCAAAGTACTGACGATTAAACCACGCCACTTGCTGTTTAAGCTGTGCGTTTTCAGCCGATTGACGCGCATATTCGGCGTCAATTTCAGCAGCGGGCAAATGGCTAATACGTGTCGTTTTCATGGGCCTAAGTATAGCAAATCCAGCTACTTAAATCGCTTATTTTGTCTGCCTTTTTGCCAATAAATACCGTCTATCAAACACTGCAACTGAGCCGGCTTCAGCGGTATTGTTAACTCATCACTGGCAACCTTGGCAAAGGTCCCTTGCTCAAGGCGTTTGCTCCATAAACAATACCCACCTTGCGCATAATACAGCACCTTCATCATCGTACGCTTGCGGTTCACAAACACAAACCAATCGCCAAACTGTGCTGACATATGAAGCTTAACGCTCACCAACGCCGCCAATCCGTCGAACTGTTTTCGCATATCCGCCACGCCGGTATATAACCAAATTTGATGTGCACCAGTACTTAACATGCATTATCGCTGCGCATGTTAAGTACCACGCCATTGGGCAGCTTGAGCTCTATTTGCCAGCGGCGCTCATCTTGCGTGACCTGCAATAAATCATTAAGGGGTAACCAATCTTCGGCTGACTCTATATTGGAAAGTGATTGCGACCGATATTTTTTACGCTGCAAATAGAAGTTAGATAGCGTTATCTTGTTTTCGGTACAAAACTGAGCCACCGACAGCCCACTTGACTGTTGCGCTTCAACTAACTGGTGCCACTGCTGTGGACTTCTTCTTAACTTCGCCATAGACGTTGCTCCTTTGCTAAAATCTATGGCTTATTTTACGGTGATCGCGTGAGGAGAGAAGGCGTCCTAAAATGAACGCTTACGTTGCACCTACGGTTTCCCGTGGCTACATTGTTCTCAGTGCTTTGCACCTCAACGTTACCGCCAACGCACAACTGAGTAGGGAACTACTGGTGAGACAGTAGGTTTAACATCCAATCCATTGGATTAAACAATCACAGGAGCAACATCGTGTCGCACCACTAAATTAGTTACAGGCTCTTATAAAGCATCATCGCCTGCCCCATAGCAAACTGATGCTGGCCGTTTTGTATCAAGGGTTTGTTAACTGCGGCAGTGAAGTTGAACATAAAAAGACTCGAAATTTAAATTTTTAGCACTATTTTCATAGGCACATTGCTTAATATGCATTTTCGGAGAAGTTTTCACTCACACACCTTGTAGTACAATTCCCTTATTTTTTCGTGTATCGTTCCAGCGGAATAGTTTCCAATTATCGGTAATTTGTAAACTTTGATTCCATTCTTTTTAGAATCAGAATAATTTACAATTTTATCCGAAAATGAGCTCATGAATGTGGCATTAATGTGTTCTAGTACCAACGAGTCATTTAATCTAAAATCTACCAAATCAATATCATTCTTAATATCTTCAATATCTAATTCATTTGCTAAACAGTTAAAAAAACGCTCTCGCAAAAAATGAAACGGTTTATTCCCTAATTCGATATCAATCAAATTTAAAATTCTCAATATTTCTATAACTGCGTAATCCGACGCCACATTAATTTTTTTATTTTCGAGAACAAAGCCTTTACTTTCCCTTTTCTTCAGCCCAAAAAACATTAAGAACGACTCAAAAAGGTCGACACCTGCATCAACAGCTATATCGTAATCTACGATTTTCACGTTAATGTTGAACTCTTTTGTATAATAACTAACAACTAATGAATCATTGAGACTTTCACTGCGATAGGGCCTAACTACACTATTCAACAAGTAATGTTGCCATGAAAGTGTTCCACCGTGTTTTATACTTTCCTGCCAACTTGATATCAACCTATCGTCATTTCTTCTATAGAAGTAAATTATCTCTACTTCACAGTCATTTAATAAACTTTTTAATGCTTTTATATCTTCTTCATCGAGCCTATCGAAATTTTCGGATGAAACTACAATATTATGATGACCTTTGGACATCTCTTTCCATAGAAACATCGCGCCTTCATAATCCTTGTTGAATAGAAGCTCTGCAAACCTATGTTGTCCATAGCCTACAACACCTACTGTTGGATAAGTCCAACCACAGCTTTGTAAAGCCTTTCTATTTTTATGTAACATTTTTTGTATGTAGGTGGACGCCGTTTTATGTGGCCCGATGTGCAATACTACTTTTTTTTTCAACTCTGAATCTCCTTTAAGCAATATACTACAACTCTTTTATAAAAATGTAGATTTTGAGCATTAATGATACCTGATAAAGAGTAAGGTACTATTTACCCAACATTTTCATAAGTATCCTTTCTATATCATTAGTTTTTAAATCACCTACTGCAGCAATCAATTTTCTGTTGTCGCCAACAATACACTTCACTTCGTTAGACCTTACAAAATCTGGATTGATTTTCACTTCAATATCTTTGTTAGTTATTGATTTAGTCAACTCAATAATTTCAAGCAAAGATATACTGCTGCCTGAACAAAGGTTGAGAATATCGCTTTTTGAAGAGGATGCTAACAGTGCCTCGTAAGCACTGACTATAAAATCAATTGAAGAATAGTCTCTTGAAACATCAAGATTACCTAGTTCAATTACCTCTTTAGAAGATAAAAAATGAGAAACAATTTTTGGAACCAAAAAATGCTCAGCTTGCCCAGGACCGGTATAATTGAAAGGCCGAGTGATAATAATATCTAAGTGCTCAAAAAAATTGGTGACGATCTTTTCCATTGCCAACTTACTGCATGCATAGTGATTAACCGGCTCTGGAGATTCGGATTCACTTATTCTTGTTGTTCCACCTGCATTGCCATATACATTCGCACTACTAGCCACAATTATCTTTTTAGGGACAGATTTTTGTGAAGATATCACCTTAAGTAGGTTTTCAGTACCTACAGTATTGACTCTATAAAACTCACTTGGATCAGAATGACCAACAAAAGAAATAGCGGCCAAATGAATGATGTAATCCGGTTCACACTGGGTAAATACCTTTTCTATTGAGCCAGTATCGGTAATATCCATTTGAAATTTGTTTAAATCACTACAGGAAGATTTAGTTGTTCCAAATACGGTCATACCTGCTCGTTCTAGTCGGCTTTTAAGGTGGATCCCCGTAAACCCTTCAACACCGGTAATCAATACTGATTTAGAACGAAGTTCCAAGTTTATTCCTCCTGATGTCAGCTTCAACCATCATCGAGCAAAGTTCCTCTAATGCCACTGTCGCTTCCCACCCTAATTCTCTTTTTGCTTTCCCTGGATCGCCTATCAATAACTCGACTTCAGCAGGACGATAAAACTTAGGGTTAACTTTCACAACAACATTATTCGACTGTGTATTTATAGCCACTTCTTGTTCTTCGCTTCCTTCCCAGCGCAGTTCTATTCCCGCAGCTTTGAAAGACATGGTAACAAAATCCCGGACAGTTTCAGTTCGATTTGTCGCAAGCACATAAGTGTCAGGTTTTTCCGCTTGTAACATACGCCACATGCCATCGACATAATCTTTTGCAAATCCCCAATCACGCTTCGCATCCATATTGCCCAATTCTAGGCAGTCGAGCATGCCTAGGCTAATTTTTGCAACGCTATCGGTTATCTTTCGCGTAACGAATTCTTTTCCTCGCAATGGAGACTCGTGATTAAATAAGATCCCGCTACATCCGAAAATATCATAAGACTCTCGATAATTTATCGTCATCCAATGAGCATACAATTTAGCAACGCCATAAGGACTTCTTGGATAAAATGGTGTTGATTCTTTTTGAGGTACAGCTTGAACTTCACCGAACATTTCAGAGGTCGAAGCCTGATAAAATCGAATTTTCGGGTTAACAATCCTAATCGCTTCTAAGAGGTTTACCGGGCCTATCCCCGTTATTTCAGCAGTAGTTAATGGTTGATCAAAAGATACCCCCACAAAGCTTTGCGCTGCTAAGTTATATACCTCAGTTGCATTAGACGACTCCAAAAGTCGAACACTAGAACTAAGATCGGTGAGGTCATACTCAACCAAATGCAAGTTTTCATTACTTTGAATACCCAGTTCTTCAATCCTCCAAAAGTTTACTGAGCTGGTGCGACGATACGTACCATATACGATGTAATCTTTTTGTAACAATAATTCAGCTAAATACGCCGCATCTTGTCCGGTAATACCGGTTATCACTGCTATTTTTTTTGTCACTTTGCAACCTTACCTAATTTTCTCTTGATGAATAAATGCCGACAGAACCAAATATCACCTTAAATCTTTCACGGGCGTTTTTAAAAGAGAAATTGCCTTGTACTATCATTTTTTCGTTTTCAGCAAACTTTTTCCACAATTCTTGATCTTCATATAATTCAATGATCGAATCAACCCACTCTTGTGGTTCTTGGGCAACTAGAACATTAACCCCCTTTGTCAAGCCAGTACCTTCGATAGCCATTTCGGTTGCTACGATAGGAGTCTTATGTGCCATAGCTTCTAACACTTTACCTTTGATACCTGCTCCAGACAAAAGCGGAGCGACAAACACTCGATGCTGATGGTATACATCCTCTAACGATTCAGCAAACCCTACAACCTCTATATTTTCAGTGCTGTTCTTCACGAATTCTATAGGCATATTGCTACCATAAACATAAAGTTTGATATCAGGTCTAACATTCAACAACAAAGGCATGATCTCATCAATTAAATAAGTTAATGCTTCAACATTTGGAGTATGGTTAAATCCGCCTAGAAAGGCGATACCCTGGCGCTCTTCGAAGCCAGGTCCGTTGGACTTTTCTTGTAAAACCCAAGGCGTATGATGTAGTTTATCTGCCTCCAGAATATGGGACGTAATCACTGCATGCTCAGTTAAGTTGTAACATAGAATTGCATCAACTTTTTGACAAACACCAAGCTCTTCATCCCGCGTTTGCAATGCATTTGCGAGCTCTTGTTTATCCACTCCACTTCTTAAAGCTGCTCTCATTTGCCTTAAAAAATGTAAATCACAGTTGTTAAACATGATTTTAGCACGTGACTTTTGTCTTATAAGATCTATGTATTTTTGGGCGACAGAATATCGAACAATGTAAACAGCGTCCATTTCATCTAAACGTCTTGTTAATACATCGTCCATAGAGGTATAAAACGGAGTGTAAAGAACCTCCACGCCCATTTTTTGAAGTGACGTTGTATAATGACCAAAGTGTGCCAAATTTTCAGGCACAAACGTTACTTTAAAGCCAAGCGCCAACATCAGCTTAATTTCTTGAACGACCGCATAACTTCCCGCGTCTTTATTCGGTTGCGGGCTTGCGAAGTCTATTACAAGAATACGCTGGTCAATGTTTCGGTCTTTTTCAAATCTTAAATTGTCTAGGCTTGCTTTACCATTATGTTTAAATACTTTAAACCACTTATTGCGGAACGTTTTTTCGTTTACCACTTGGTACCGCTTTAAGCCTTTTGTGACATCTGTACCATGGCTTTGCCCTTCAAAGTGCACTACCTCAGATGTAGGTACATACACGGTTTTATAACCCGCTTCGCGTACTTTAAAGGCCAAATCGGTATCTTCATAATAGCATGGCACAAGTTCTTCACTGAAACGGCCAACTTCGTCCCACACTGTTTTGGGTATGCACATGGCAGCGCCAGACACATAGTCTACTTCACGGGCATAATTAAATTCTGGCTGAAGCGGATTCGCGTCGCGCCCTACATTCCATGGTTGTCCATTACCCCATACAATGCCACCTGCCTCTTGCATAGAGCCGTCTAGGTTAAGAAGCTTAGAGCCCGTTAGTCCAACCGTTTTATCTTCATTGTGCTTTTCTATAAGCTCGTCAATCCAAAACGAAGACACTTCAGTGTCGTTGTTTAAGAAAATGATATAGTTGCCCTTGGCCATATCCGTCGCTCGGTTACAGCTTCTTAAAAAGCGCAAATTTTCAGGGTTTCTAGAAATAACCACGTTTTCAATAATATCTTCAGCGTTGGCTGTGTCATCAGTGGAGCAGTCGTCAGCTAAAATTACTTCGTAACTGGTTTTGTTGAATGCAAGTAATACCGACGCTATACAGTGGTAGGTAAGCTCAAATTTGTTGAAAGCAGGCACAATAATCGAAACTTCGGGTTTGTCGTACTTAGGTAACGAAAAGGCTGGAAATTTCTTTCTGCCATCATAACCTTCAACCATAACTTGGTGGGCCGTCATTACCGATTTTATGTCTACTTTTGAAGCATTGTCTACAATACTTTCAAGCTGATAATTAAGCGACTCGTAGCGGCTGTCGGCTTGCTTGGGTAAACTCATAAAACCAGGCTTTTTATGGCTTTCTTTTAAGTACATCCAAGGTGTTGAAACTGGTTTTAATGTGAAATAAGCACCCCCGAGTTTATGTGCTACGCCTTTTATCGAAATTTCAAGCAAGTGGTTTTGAT
This sequence comes from Aliiglaciecola sp., assembly GCA_028356795.1. Taxonomy (GTDB): domain Bacteria; phylum Pseudomonadota; class Gammaproteobacteria; order Enterobacterales; family Alteromonadaceae; genus Aliiglaciecola. Next base: position 7,780 of record JAOMVH010000009.1, read on the forward strand.
TATCAAGTACCTTGGCGGGCAGCCAAACGTGGTCTTGTATGCTTTTGTTTTGCGAGTTAATGGCGTGCTCGCAAATAACTTCACCGTCGCAAAATATTTCTAACGTTTTTGCTTGTAATGGTGCATTAGATGAAACAGCGAAAAGGAACTTGTTTCCGATAATATTTTGCGCTTCGGCCCAGAAGGAGGGGGTTAAAATACCGACGTTAAATTCATTAGTTTTTAATGCAGCGTCGGTTTCAAATTCTCTAATCTCAATTAAGGCATTGTCTTCTAGCGCAGTGGTATCTATCTCTATTTCGAAACCATGTAAGCCATCGTTGAACTTCGCTTGTTTTAAATCGGGCCTGAAAGTTTCTGCAACTCCCGAACCAATAAGTTTATTGTTGCAATATATGGCAACTGAGATCGGGCTCTCTGAATTTAAGTCTACTCCCCAACCGCTCAGTATTCCACCATTTAAGGTGTCTATACCGCCGACTAACTTCATGCCAGTTGAACCCATTCAATATTGTCCTCTGTATAAATTTAAGTTTTTATTTTCGATTTTCGTATTGTGTAAGTTTGTCCTTTCGAGGTCAAGCACTCTGATGCGATTTCGCTTGTTTAAATCGTACTAATAACACGTTACTATAATGATATATTAACGAGGAAAATTTATTTATGAGAAAAGGAATAATACTCGCTGGTGGTTCGGGCACGCGCTTACACCCGCTAACAAAAGTAGTTAGCAAACAGTTGATGCCGGTTTACGATAAACCTATGATTTACTATCCACTTACTACACTTATGATGTCGGGTATCCGCGATGTACTTATTATTACAACGCCAGAAGAGCAACAACGGTTTATAGACTTAATTGGCGACGGAGCAGACCTGGGTATGAATATTCAATACGCAGTTCAATCTTCACCTGATGGTTTAGCACAGGCGTTTTTAATTGGTGAAGAATTTATTGGTAACGATAGTTGTTCATTGGTTTTGGGTGACAATATATATTACGGTCACGATTTAAAGCTTTCTTTACAAAGTGCTTATAAGCAAGAGCAAGGCGCTACGGTTTTTGGTTATCATGTTCTTGACCCAGAACGTTATGGGGTTGTTGATTTCGACGAGAACTGGAATGCGTTATCAATTGAAGAAAAGCCAGCAGAACCTAAATCTAACTATGCGGTCACTGGTTTATATTTCTATGACAATCGCGTGGTTGATTTTGCGAAAGAAGTTGAGCCTTCACCACGTGGTGAGCTTGAAATTACCGATCTTAATACTCTTTACTTGCAAGATGGCAGCTTAAAAGTTGAATTAATGGGACGTGGCTCCGCATGGTTAGACACTGGTACTTTAGATTCATTGCTGGATGCAGCCAACTTTGTTGCTGCCATTGAAAAACGTCAAGGATTAAAAGTATGTTGCCCCGAAGAAGTGGCATTTCGTATGGGGTATATCGATGCAGAGCAACTAGAGAAATTAGCCATGCCTCTCAAGAAAAGTGGGTATGGCGATTATTTACTTAAAGTTATTCATGACAGAGTAAAATAAATATAAGCTAACAAACGGATTGAACATTTACCATGCAAGTTATTAGTACAGACATTCCAGATGTGAAAATTATAGAGCCAAAAGTGTTTGGCGACGACCGAGGATTTTTCTTGGAAACGTTCAGAACAGACTGGTTTAAAAAAGAATGTGCAGATGTAGATTTTGTACAAGACAATCATTCAAAGTCGTGCCAAGGCATACTCCGCGGTCTTCATTATCAAATGGAGCAAACCCAAGGCAAATTAGTGCGAGTAGTCAGTGGCGAAGTCTACGATGTAGCCGTGGATATGCGCAAAAGCTCACCCACTTATGGTAAGTGGGTGGGAGTTATATTGTCTGCTGAAAATAAACGCCAGCTATGGGTTCCTGCTGGCTTTGCTCATGGTTTTTACGTAACTAGCGAGTCTGCTGAGTTCATCTATAAATGCACTGACTACTATCACCCTGAATCCGAAATTTCGCTAAAGTATGACGATCCTACACTTGGTATTACTTGGCCGCTAGTAAACGGTAAAGTACCTTCACTTTCTGGCAAGGATGAAGATGGGTTAGGTTTTGCAGACGCGCCAACCTTTTGAGGAGTTGATATGAAGGTTGCAGTGATTGGCAAGTCTGGGCAATTATCGTTCGAGTTGTCTCGCTTGTTGAAAGACAACGTAACGTTTTTAGGAAGAGACGATACAGACATAACAAACGAAACAGTGTTGTTCAAAACACTACGGTCATTATCGCCAGACGTCATTATTAATGCGTCCGCTTATACGGCAGTAGATAAAGCTGAAGAAGATATCGATGCATGTTACGCCATAAATAAAAAGGCCGTCGCGCACTTAGCGCAATACTGTGCTGAAACCGGTGCTTTTATGGTTCATGTGTCAACTGATTATGTATTTAATGGTCTCAAAGGCGCGCCTTATTCTACTGATGACTCCATAGAGCCACAAGGTGTTTACGGCAGCAGCAAGGCTGAAGGTGAAAAAGCTTTGCTAGACATTTTACCTGATGCAAGTTGCTTAATTCGCACTGCCTGGGTGTATTCGGCTCATGGCAATAATTTTGTGAAAACTATGCTGCGTTTAATGGCCGACAAGCCTCAGCTTGGTATAATAGACGATCAAGTAGGTACACCAACATGGGCAAAGGGTTTGGCTCAAGCGTGTGTAAGTGCCGCAGAAAACAAGACAGTCGGTGTATTCCATTGGACTGACGAAGGTGTAGCAAGTTGGTACGACTTTGCTTTGGCCATTCAAGAGCTTGGTATTGAAAAAGGCTTGTTAAATAAAGTCATTCCAGTTTTGCCTATTCCTTCCAGCAATTACCCTACACCCGCTAAGCGCCCGCATTATAGTGTATTAGACAAGACAACAGCACGTGAGGCTTTTGCTTCGGTGCATCCAACGCACTGGCGTAAACAACTTTCGTCTATGATGGATGAATTGAAAGAACAGAATTAAATTATTTGGAAGATAATAAATGGTCAAAAAAATTTTAGTCACAGGTGGCGCGGGCTTCATCGGTTCTGCAGTAGTGCGCCATTTGATCAACGATACAAACCACTCGGTAGTTAATTTAGATAAACTTACTTATGCGGGTAACTTGGAATCATTATCGAGTATTTCAGGCAACTCTCGTTACAGTTTTGAAAAAGTGGACATTTGCGATGCAGATGAGGTAAAGCGTGTTTTTAATACTCACCAGCCGGATATTATTATGCATTTGGCAGCAGAGTCACACGTAGACCGTTCCATTGATGGCCCCGGAGAGTTTATACAAACTAACGTTGTTGGTACATATACACTACTAGAACAAGCAAGGGCTTATTGGGCTGCGCTTGACGGGGACAAGAGAGACTGCTTTAAATTTCACCATATATCTACTGATGAAGTCTACGGCGATTTAACGCATCCTGACGAAGTAACGCCAGACACTGAACTGCCATTGTTCACTGAAACAACGCCTTATGCCCCTAGTTCTCCTTATTCGGCCAGCAAAGCGAGTTCTGATCAATTGGTTCGTTCATGGCTTCGTACTTACAAACTGCCAACACTTGTTACTAACTGTTCGAATAACTATGGCCCTTATCACTTCCCTGAAAAGTTAATTCCGCTGGTGATTTTAAATGCGTTAGCAGGTAAGCCATTACCAGTATATGGAAAAGGTAACCAAATACGCGATTGGTTGTATGTAGAGGATCATGCTCGAGCGTTAGTGCTTGTAGCGCTTGAAGGCAAAATTGGTGAAACCTATAACATTGGTGGGCATAACGAAAAACAAAATATTGAAGTCGTGCAAACTATTTGTTCTATTTTGGATGAAGTTGAGCCAAGAGATGGCAAGTACGCCCAGCAAATTACATATGTTCAAGATCGCCCCGGCCACGACATGCGTTATGCTATTGATGCCAGCAAGATTCAACGCGAATTAGGATGGACGCCACAAGAAACGTTCGAAAGTGGCATTCGTAAAACGGTTGAATGGTACTTGAATAACGAAGGCTGGTGGAAAGCAGTATTAGATGGCAGTTATCAAGGGGAACGTTTAGGTATGGCTGGCTAAATTTTAATTGAGATAATGTGATATAATCATAGACCGCTTTGTTATGCAAAGCGGTTTCTTATTTGTAATGGCAGTAAAAACACTAGATGAAAAAATACTTAATACGCTCGGTACATAAAATACTGCAGTTTGTGCCTAAACCTCTTAAAGATCAGCTCAAAAAAAGTGAGCAGTTAACTAGTTTATATATAAAGTCTGTAAGGAAAGCTGGGCTTTTTTACGATGCGCCTACAGCTGAAAAAAACCAGGAGCTTTATGAGCAGTGGTTACATTTTCGTGAAACTAAGTCGAGTCCTGAAGAAGATAACGCACAACGTTGGCAAGCTATTATCTTCGGTAGTGAAGGTATAACTGAAACGATAAATAGTGTTCAATCGCAAGGTGTCGAGGCGTTTTTTTGTGTTGCGCAGGAAAGTAGCTCGCCGGAAAATGCTCCATTAAGTGCTAATTGTTTTAGGTCTATAACAAAGCAACTAGATAAAGAAATACCTACGCTATTGCTAAATAGTAGAGATACGCTAGCCCACAATGCCATTGCATGGTTTTTTGATAGCCTGTCGCATAGCAATATTGCGTATTGTGATACCGATGAATTAAGTGAAAATGGGGTACGTCGTAATCCCCGCTTTTTTCCTGACTGGAACCCCGAACTTCACTTTTCCACTGCCTATGTACAAACAGGCGTTATGTTAAATACATCACTGCTGAGTAATCTAGATTTTCTAGAAGTATCGACAGTAGCTGAATTGGTTAGTGAACTCATATTTTCTCGCAAACAGACGAACATAAATCATATTGCTTTACCATTAATTCATACACAAGTGACAAAGTCGCAGGTAACGAATGAATTGCTGTCGGTAAAGCGAAGCCTGGAGCGACATAAAAGCGTGAATGTCTTGCATGATGAAGCTAAGGGCGTTAACTCTGTTATGTGGAAAAGTGCTGAGCCTCTTGTTAGCTTAATTATTCCTACAAAAAATGGCAAAGCGTTAGTTAAAGCTTGCATTGAATCAATAATCGAAAAAACAACCTATTCAAATTACGAAATACTACTTATTGATAATGAGTCTGATGATTTAGATAGCCTCAAATATTTTGACTATTTGAACTCGTTGCCAAAAGTACGTGTTTTAAAATATTCAGCCCCTTTTAACTATTCAGCCATAAACAACTTTGGTGTGAAGCATGCCAATGGCAGTGTAATTGGGTTAATTAATAATGATGTAGAGGTAATTACGCCACAATGGCTTACTTACATGGTCGGACACGCCCAGCGCAGTGAGGTGGGATGTGTTGGAGCAAAGCTACTGTATTCTGATACACGTATTCAGCACGCAGGTGTAGTTTTGGGGTATGGGGGTGGAGCAGGCCACGCTCATAAAAATTTCCCTCGCAACCATTCGGGCTATTTAGACCGAATCAAAGCGACAAACAATTATAGCGCAGTAACTGCGGCGTGTTTGTTAGTTAAACGAGGACATTTTGAGCAAGTTGGGGGGTTAAATGAAGAGCAGCTTGCAGTAGCGTTTAATGATGTCGACCTTTGTCTTAAAGTGAGGGAATTTGGTGTAAATAATGTCTACTGTGCTGAAGCGGAGTTATTTCATCATGAATCAGTAAGCCGAGGGTTAGATATATCGCCTGAAAAGGCTGCAAGATTCAATCGAGAACTAGAATTTTTAAAATCTACATGGCCGCACTTGATAAAAGATGACCCTGCTTATAGCCCTAACTTAACGCTGAAGCGCGAAAACTTTTCGATCAAAACTAAAGATGAGTTGTTGAGCGGCAAGGTGTGAAGTTAATGTGATATCTTCCCGTAGCAAAAAGTGTACTCAAGCGCAGATTTATTTCCAAACCTTTAAAGTAAACTTTAGTGTAAAGTCATATAAATTTGCTATACTCGCTGGTCGAAATTTTGGCTCGGTAGAGGCAGTATCTACTCGCAGCGCTTCACACTAATTCTAAAAAATAGGTTTTGGCCCCTCTTGTGTAATGTATATCGAGTAATAAATAAACCAAAAAAATCCGATAGATTTGAGGCGGTTGTTGGAATGGGGGTATATTCGTCAGATCAAATAAACTGGCTCGAACAAGCTATCCTCAGTGTAGTTAACCAGACTTACAAAAACTTTCTGTTCACAATTGTAATTGATGGTCATATCGATAGTTCGATGAGTGACTATCTGGGCGATCTTTCCCTCGAGCATGATAACATTTTGTTGATAAAATCAGAGCATAACCGAGGGTTAAGTTCTTCTATGAATTTTGTCATTGATTGGATGCTTGAAAATAACCCTAAAGCAAAATATTTTTTTAGGATGGACTCTGATGATATTTCTTTGCCCGATAGATTTGAGAAGCAAATAGCATTTTTTGAAAAAAACCTGAACGTTTCAGTTTTGGGGACATCTTTAGTTGAAATAAACGAGAAAGGTAAAAAGGTTGGAAAGAGAAAGCTTCCCATTGCTGACCATGAAGTTAAGCGTATTTTGCCTCGACGTTGCGCTATCAATCATCCCACTGTAGTGATACGAACAGAAGTATTTATGGCTGGGTATAGGTATCGTGCCGAGTTGAAAAATACTCAGGACTATTTTTTATGGGCCGAATTAAGTGCCGCAGGCTATCGTTTTGCTAATTTGCCAGAAGCGCTTTTACAATTTAGACGTGTCAATGATTTTTACAAACGTAGAGGTTTAAGCAAGTCTATCAATGAATTTAAAGCCCGGTTTTATGTAATGAAAAAGTTGAAAAGATATAGCCTTGGCAACGTTTTGTATGCTTTAACTGTACTTTTGTTAAGACTTATGCCTGCAAAAATTGTTAAACTAGCCTATAAACTAGATCGATATTTACTAAACAAGCGAGTTAGACACGAGTGATAGGCGCCACAATTATACTCTACAAACCCGATATGGAAATCACCCAGAGACTACTTAATTCGATTCTTGAGCAAGTGGATGTGTTGAGCATCATCGATAATTCTCCCTTTTCTACCAACTTAAATGTTCCTTCTGAAGCCCTTCATTACCACCATTTTCCCAATAATATCGGTATTGCTTCGGCGCACAATGTAGGTCTGCAAGATCTCAAAGCGGCAGGTTGCGAGTACGGATTGCTGTTAGACCAAGATAGCTCTATTGATGACGACTTTGCATTTAGGTTATCTTCCTTGTTAGTCGCTTCAAAAATCAAAAAAAGACCACTTGCTGCTATTGGTCCCAGAATACTCTGTTCATTTACTGAAAAAGTGGTTAAGCCTAGGGTTCAACGAGAAGTAGCAAAGTATGACGATTTAGTGTGTGTCACGCAAATTATCTCTTCTGGCATGATGATCGACTTAGCAAACCTCGAACAGATTGGTTTAAAAGACGAAGATTTATTTATCGATGGTGTAGACCATGAATGGTGTTGGCGTGCTCGAACTCACAATCTGCAGGTGGCGATTGCAGATAAAGTGGAGATGGTGCATCGACTTGGAGATTCTCGTAGTAAGTTTGCGGGTCTAACTTACAAAGTGGGTTCTCCGGTTAGATTATATTATCAGTTTAGAAATGTGCTGGTTTTGTCACGTCGGGGTTATGTACCCTGGTATTGGAAACTGCGAAATGTGACAGTGCTCCCTATTCGATTTTTTGCTAACGCCCTATTGCAAGAAAATAGAATAGATAGAATCAAATTTATGTTTTGTGGAATTTGGGATGGAATTTGCAAGCGGCAAGGTTCGTTTAGTAAAAATTGGTCTTAAAACATGTATTTGTCATAATACACTGTAATTATTAAACAAGGCTAAATTTGTCGTGAGTTTAGTGCTGATAAAATTGTAAGTTAAAGGATTTGATTCAATGAAAGTCACTGTTTTTGGTATTGGTTATGTTGGTTTAGTACAAGCCGCAGTGTTGGCTGAGGTGGGCCATAATGTCGTGTGTATCGATGTTGACCAAAATAAGGTAGACAATTTAGAAAAAGGGCTCATTCCAATTTATGAACCGGGTTTAACCCCTTTGGTTAAATCTAACTTTGAAGCGGGTAGAGTCACCTTCACAACTGACGCAAAAATGGGTGTTGAACATGGTGATGTGATATTTATCGCAGTCGGTACCCCACCGGATGAAGATGGCTCAGCTGACCTGAAATATGTGCTGGCGGTTGCAAAGACCATTGCTGAGTTTATGCCTTCGTCGAAGATTGTCATCAATAAATCCACTGTGCCGGTTGGAACTGCCGACAAGGTAAAAGCAAAGATTTCTGAAACGCTTGCTTCACTCAACAAAAATCTCAATTTTGATGTGGTATCTAACCCAGAATTTTTAAAAGAAGGCGCCGCTGTAAACGACTGTATGCGACCAGATAGAATTATTATTGGAACTGATAGTGCTAAGGCTGAAAAGAAGTTAAGAGAGCTTTATACGCCATTTAATCGCAACCATGACAAAATTATTGTGATGGATATTCGCAGTGCAGAGTTAACCAAATATGCTGCCAACTGTATGCTAGCAACCAAAATCAGTTTTATGAATGAGATGGCAAATTTAGCGGAAGTATTTGGTGCCGACATTGAAAATGTACGCTTGGGTATTGGTTCTGACCCTCGTATTGGTTATCAATTTATTTATCCTGGTTGCGGTTATGGTGGCTCTTGTTTCCCCAAAGATGTGCAAGCGCTCGCTCGTAGTGCAAGCGAATCCGGATATACAGCTCAGATTTTAGAATCAGTTGAAGCGGTTAATTACAAGCAAAAAGAAAAATTATTTGGCTATATCTCTAATCATTTTAATGGTGATTTAAAAGGTAAAAAAGTCGCTCTATGGGGCTTATCGTTTAAGCCTAACACCGATGATATGCGTGAAGCATCAAGTCGTGTATTAATAGAGAGCTTGTGGGCTGCGGGCGCAAGTGTGCAAGCCTACGACCCTGAAGCCATGGAAGAGACACAGCGCATTTATGGTAGTCGCCAGGACTTGAGTCTTATGGGCACAAAAGAAGCTGCGCTAGATGGTGCAGACTTTTTAGTCATTTGTACTGAGTGGCAAGTATTTCGAGCGCCCGATTTTGAGTTGATCAAACAATCGCTTTCAGAGCCGCTATTGTTTGATGGTAGAAATTTATTTGAACCCACGTTAATGAAGGAATACGGATTGCATTACTATGCCATCGGTAGAGGGTTGTCTGTAAAATAGCAGTGAAGGAAACAAAATGAGTCAAGTGAAAAAAGCGGTTATCCCAGTTGCGGGTTTAGGAACAAGAATGTTGCCAGCAACCAAGGCGATCCCAAAAGAGATGTTGCCGGTGGTTGATAAGCCACTTATTCAATATGTTGTGGCTGAATGTGTTGCTGCGGGTATCAAAGAAATCATTTTGGTGACTCATGCCAGTAAAAACAGTATCGAGAATCACTTTGATACCAGTTTCGAATTAGAAGCCACTCTTGAAACTCGTGTTAAGCGTCAGTTACTCGAAGATGTGCAATCAATTTGTCCTAAAGACGTAACTATCATGCATGTGCGTCAAGGCGTTGCCAAAGGCTTAGGGCACGCCATTTTATGTGCTCGCCCAATGGTCGGGGATAGTCCATTCGCTGTGGTTTTACCTGATGTGATTGTTGACGATGCAGCATGTGATCCGAAAAAAGATAATTTGGCTGATATGGTTGCCACTTTTAATACTAGCCGCGTTAGTCAAATCATGGTGGAGGAAGTTCCTCATGAAGACGTCGATAAATATGGTGTGGTTGATCTTGAAGGTAAAGATCTGGGTCAAGGGGAGTCTGCCAAAATACATCAAATGGTAGAAAAGCCACCGTTGGACGAAGCACCGTCAAATTTGGCTGTAGTGGGTCGCTATGTATTGTCTGAAAAAATTTGGGATTCACTTGAATTTACGCCTCCTGGAGCAGGTGGTGAAATTCAGCTAACTGATGCGATTGTCACTCTTATGAAAGAAGAGCAAGTCGATGCCTATTATATGACGGGTAAGAGCCATGATTGTGGTAGCAAGTTAGGTTATATGAAGGCTAACATCGAATATGCCATTCGACATAAAGACATCAAAGATGAATTTATAGCGTTTTTGAAAGATTTAGATATTTAAAGAAACAAACGATAAACAAGGCACCTTTCGGTGCCTTTTTCTATTTTACAGATGCATTTTGCTTTAATTTTTCAACCATTTTCACGCCGATCCCTTTTACCTTTGTCAGGTCCATCAAAGAGCTAAAATTACCATTGCTTTTACGGTAAGCAATAATATCAGCTGCCTTTTTGGCTCCAATCCCTTTCAAACGTTGTAGTTCAGACGCAGAGGCAACATTAACATTGACCTTTTGCTGGCTTTTTTGAATGTTCTCTTTTGCAATGGCTTCTTTCTGATTTAATGATTTAGCGTGTATCGGGTGATGTACGCCGGCTAAAAATACAGCGCATGCGATGACTAAAGTTGGTAAAAACTTTTTCACGGTGATCTCCTTATTCATGTTTCAGTCCGTTTGTGCATTATGCACTGTTTAAAAATAGACATGATGTAAGGAGCTGTAAAGTCTAGTTTTTCCTTAGGTTAATCAGTTTAAAATAGTTTGTGTGTATAGAAGATTTTTGACGCCAGCATATAAAAAAGCGACGTATCACAGTTCTGTGAACACATCGCTTTCTAATGATATAAGTATAAATTTAAAGTCTTTCTAATACAGCTTGTGTAAAGTCGGTTGTGCCGTGCTCGCCACCAAGATCACGAGTGGTACGGTCTCCAGATTCAATCACATCTTTTAGTGCGCCACGAATTTTTTCAGCTTTGTCACTCATGTTCAGATACTCAAGCATTTGAATAGAAGCAAGAATAACTGATGTTGGGTTTGCTAGGTTTTTACCAGCGATATCAGGTGCTGAGCCATGCACTGCTTCAAAAATGGCACAGTCACTGCCGATATTTGCGCCAGGTGCCATTCCTAAACCACCCACTAAACCAGCGCATAAGTCAGATAAGATGTCACCAAACAAGTTAGTTGTTACCATTACATCAAACTGGTGTGGGTTCATCACAAGCTGCATACAGGTATTATCTACGATCATTTCTGCTGATTCGATATCTGGATATTGCTCACCCACTTCACGGGCTACTTTCAAGAAAAGACCTGAGGTCGATTTTAAGATATTTGCTTTGTGAACCGCTGTTACCTTTTTACGTCCTTCTCGGCGAGCCAGTTCGTAGGCAAACTTCACGATACGCTCTGCGCCAGCTCGGGTAATTTTACTCATTGCTTCGGCTTCTGAGCCATCTTCGGATACAACTTGGCCAAGACCTGAGTACATGCCTTCAGTGTTTTCTCTTACCGTGATGATATCAATATCATCATAGCGCGCTTTCGTACCTTTAAACGACAGCACAGGGCGTACATTGGCATACATTTGAAAACGTTTACGTAAACTGACATTAATCGATGTGAAGCCTTCGCCTACTGGGGTCGTTAAAGGCCCTTTAAGTGTCACTTTATTTTTTTCAATGAGCTCGAGGGTTTCTTGTGGAAGTAACTCGCCATGATTTTCAAGTGCCATTAAGCCTGCGTCTGCAAAATCATAGGCAAAATCACAGCCGACTTTATCAAGGATTTGCAAAGCTGAATCGACGATATCTGGACCAATTCCATCGCCTTTAATAACGGTTATACGTTGTTGTGTCATAGTGAGTTCCTATTAGAGCTTGAGCCGCAAAAAGCGACATATTTAATTCGTGTTTAAATCTGGGCGGCTTTATACCATTTTATCGACTTTATTGCCACGTAAAACCCAATGATTGTGCAGCCTAGAATGGGATTCAGGCTTCAAATTGAACAAGATTAGCCGATATGGCGATAAGTATGGCAAAGTTCTACAGATTGCCGAGTGTCCTCTAGATAATCTCTTTCATTTATATTCAGCAATTCACAACCTTGTTGCTGGTATTCATTGGTTCGACGACAAACTGAATTCTCGCCAAAGAAGACCAATCTAGCACCGCAAAGACTCAAGCCTAAAATCACACTGATTATCTTCGCAAGGGCTTTTTGGCTATTTTCCAAAGGCAGTTCATGATGGTGCTCGATGGCATCGACAAATAGTTTTGGTTGTTGCCATGTTTGGCAAAGGGTAATCGCGTGCTTTTTCAGGTTTGTACTTTGATTAAACTGGAACAGACTCGTTATTGAGAATTGGTTTTCTTGGTCGATCCGCCAGTTGGTTCTAGTCTTAAGAGCTTGTTGTGTGAATAGCCCACTGCATGCAAAGCACACCAAATTTGATGCTTGTTCTGGCGTGATTTGCTTGTTTAATGCTGCAAGGTTGAAGGCGATTTGCGCTGCAAGACGGGTAAATTGTGTAAAATCTTGCTGTAGGGGAAAGTAGCTTTGATTGAGACGCAGCAATAGTGCTTGCTCTATTAGCAAGTTGTTGGCTCTAAGATAGCCATGCATCATAAGCCCATGTTTGACTTGCTGCACCGGTAGCTTGTTTCTATTTGTTAAAGTCGCAGTTTGTTTTAAATATTCTGAAAATGCCGGTTCTGCGCTGATTTGCTCGGCAAGCTTGTCAATGTCAACTTGGCCAGTGTTTAAGTGTTTTTGAACTTCCAATAGCACTTTGGGAGGCTTATCTAAAGGGAAGGTATCGACTTTTGGATCATCGAAATCAGAATGTTCCTGTTGATAGTCATCTCCCCACCAAGTGTGAATTTGTTTAAAGCCGCCTATGGATTGTGCTCCATGAGTCTTAACCACGTTGGCAGGGTAAATTCGCTGTAATGGAGCTGGTTGTTGTGTCTCTTTGTCTAATGGGCTGACGAGCAGTTTGTTTTCACTGGTTGCCAGAACTATGTTCGGCTGGTTGTTTGATGAACGAACAACTGAGCCAGGTAGTAATTCCCCCGGATACTCCAATAAGCCTTCTAAATCTTCAGTCCACTGTTGTGGACTAACTTGAATCAAGGCTTTTAAAGCAACGTGAAAAGGCGTTAACTTGTTGTTCTTTCGATAGGTTAAACTGACCGAGAGTAAATGAGAAAAAAGGATGATCCGCTGAACTCGATTTAACGTTTTGGGCCAACGCTTTAGAGTCGATATATCTGCAAAAACGTAACCAACTAAATCGTAACCGTGACGCCATACTTCCATATTGGCGGTTTTTAAAAGTTGTCGGAGTCCAGTATTAATTAGCGGTTTCTGTGGTTTTTGTTGTTGCAGCGCCCAAATATTTATCGCGCTTTGTCTCTCTGCATAAAGGGTAAGTATGCTGCTAAGCATCTGTTGGCAGCACAAGTCGTTGATTTTATTTCGGTTACACAAGAGTGCGCAAAACATTAACGTGTTAAAGGTGAGGTTTTCGACGTATGAGTGTTTGGTTTTAAACAAAACGCTTTGCGCTACAAATATATCGGGCGCGTGTTTGAAGCCATTTAGAAATAATTCCGCTGTTCCAAGGATCAATTTCACATGGTTTTTAGAAACAGGTTTATCATCGATATTTTGCACAATGCCCGCGATGCGGGCAAATTGTTTAGCAACGATCTCTGTTGGCATTGTCTATCCTATTGGGCGACAGACCATCAAGGCACTTACAAATCAAGGTAGGTCTGATATGCGCCATCTCCCCACGCGGTAAGTTGCTCGTCTTCAAACAACAAAGGCGTACATTCATCCTGCGTGGTAATGCCATCCGATTGCTTATGTTGGGTTCGATAGAACATGACTTGAATCTGCTTGCTGTCTATCATCTTTGCTTCACTGATATCTGGTGGCCCCATAAGCAGCATCACACTCTCTTTTGGGGAGCCTAATTCTAATTTAGTGATTTGTACTTTATTAAATTCTTGTCGATCCTCCCAATCCATACTCGAGGTATCGTCTGGGTTGTATATGATGAGCGCAGCAACAAAGGTTGCGTACAAAGCAACACCAACTCCAATACGTTTAAATACTTTACCGTTCATAAAAATCTAACTTTCCTTTTTCTAATATCGCTATGTTAAAGAAAACTCTTTCATCAATAAAGGCGATTAAACGTGAAAAGCCTATTATTTGGCGCTAATTTTAAGTTTCTATCTATCTGATCTCACCTGGTAGCAAGGGCTATAATGGCTGCCAGGCAGCTTCATGCGCTGCTGAGCGACAAATGATTCGAGTAATTTATCTAACATTGCCATTAACTTTTGATCCCCATTAATCACAAATGGACCTTTTTCTTTTATTTGTTTTATGCCTTCGGCCTTTACGTTGCCAGCAACAATTCCGGAAAAAGCCTTTCGTAATGCTGCCGCAAGTTCTGCTTTTGGTTGAGATAAGTGCAAATTAAGGCCTTGCATACTTTCATGTGTAGGCTCGAAGGGCTTTTGGAATCCAGGTTCGACCTGCAACGACCAGTTAAACAGATAGGAGTCACCGGTTTCTCTGCGGTGGGCATGCACCAAATCTTGTTTATGCTTTACTGTTTGTGCGACCTTTTCGGGGTCATCGACAATAATTTCATACAAGCTTTGTGCCTCTGGACCTAACGTCTCACCAATAAATTGATCAATAGCTTCGAAGTAGTCTTTACTGTGGGCAGGTCCGGTTAAAACGATGGGCAGAACTTGATGTTTATTCTTTTCATGCAACAGTACGCCCAGTATGTATAGCAGTTCTTCCGCTGTTCCAACGCCTCCGGGGAATATCACGATTGAATGCGCAACACGGACAAATGCTTCAAGCCTTTTTTCAATATCGGGCATTATCACTAGCTCGTTGACGATAGCATTTGGTGGCTCTGCTGCAATGATGGATGGCTCTGATATTCCCAGATAGCGGCCAGAATAGTAACGTTGTTTGGCGTGTCCAATGGTGGCGCCTTTCATGGGGCCTTTCATCGCACCAGGGCCACAGCCTGTGCAAATATTCATATTTCTTAGGCCAAGCTGATAACCTACGTTTTTAGTATATTTATATTCTATTTCACCGATGGAGTGTCCTCCCCAGCAGACGACCATATTGGGATCACTGCCTACTTTAATGACCTCTCCATGGCGTAACATGTCAAATACAATATCTGTCAAATAGCGTGATTCAGATACTTGTGACTCGTCAAACCGATACTTTCCGCCCATGTGTAATATGTCACGAAGAACGGCAAATAAGTGTTCGTGTACACCGTTAATTAGCTTACCGTCTACAAAGGCGACTGCTGGCGGGTTTACTAGTTCGATTTTAACTCCCCGTTCACGCCGAATAAGGTTTATTTCGAAGTCTTTGTACGGCGAGAAAATTTGTTCAAAATCGTCCTCTTCCACACCTGAGTTTAAAACCGCCAAGCTGCAGTTTCTGAACAATTTATATAAATCGCCATTGACAGATTGTTTTAAGCGATCAACTTCAAATTGGGTTAATTGACTCAGTGGACCAACCGGGTTTAGCTGAACAGACATCATAGTGTGACTCCTTACATCACTACTGTCGCGCTTGGCGGGCAGTGGGATAGTTAACTTCAAAGTTGCTTCTAAACGGATTGATATCTAATCCACCTCTGCGAGTATATCGCGCATAAACAGATAACTTTTCGGGATGGCATTGTTGCACAATGTCGTTAAAAATCCGCTCAACACATTGTTCGTGAAATTCGTTATGCATGCGAAATGATATTAGGTATTTTAGTAAACTCTCTCGGTTAATTTGTGGGCCTTCATAGCGCACCATGACGCTGCCCCAATCGGGTTGATTGGTGATAAGGCAATTAGATTTCAATAAATTGCTTGTTAATGTTTCTGAAACAATATCATTGCCGCTAACCAAAGTCTTGGGGTTGAGTGTGTAGTCGTCAATTGTGACATCAATATCATCGATACAGTGACCTGGCAATTCATCGATAACTTGGTTGTTGAACTCTTCTGGCAAGATAATCGTGACCTTGACCTGTGCACCCGCGCACCTTGATAAATCTTCACAGATCATTGAATTGAGCTTATCAACAGATTCAACTCTTGTTTGATTAAAGCTATTTAGATACATCTTAAAACTTTTTGACTCCACTAGATTGGGTGAGTCAAATGGCACCGTGCACTGCATGACAGCGACATGAGGTTTGCCTTTGCTATTAAGCCAAGATAGCTCATAGGCGTTCCATAAGTCTTCCCCATAAAACGGTAGTGCTTCTGTTAAGCCAATTTGATTGCGACTTAAACTGCGCGGCACGGCTTGCAATAATTCAGGTGTGTATGTCGTGGCGTATTCAACTGATTTTCCCAAGGTCAAATGGGATATGTCACTTTGTATTTGATTTTTATTTGTTGATTCTTTTGTCATTTACCTTTCTCAATCGTTACACTACAACAGATTGCTTGAGGTCTGTGACCTCTTTTTTGATTAATACGAACAGGAAGTGTAGCTCGTGGATATCCATTCAGCACTACAAAGATTTGTTTCAGATTATGTAAACCTCCATGAAACTGAGCAGCAACCTATGGTCATACAGTTTGATCCTCAATGGCCTTCACCTTGCTACCAATCGTTTGGCGAGCAAAATGAGTGGGTTAATTGGAAACCTGTGCGCCAAGACCAGGGTTTATCCCTGAGTGACTTTGAAAACGCATTAGAGATGAAAATAGATCCTCAACTAGCGGACTATTTTACCAGTTTTTGGAGCGATAACTTAAATGCAAAGACTCAAAGAGGCAGTTTGCAACTGCTTATGCCCTGGAATGCAGACGATTTTGAGCGTCTTCAACAAAACTTAATCGCCCATGTACTAATGAAGCGACGTTTAGACCAAAAGGATACCCTGTTTTTCGCCGTTACCGATGAAGAAGACTTTATTATTAGTGTCGATAACGAATCGGGTCAGGTTGTATTAGAGCAAGTTGGATTAGAGCCACAAGAAGTGCTAGCGGATGATCTTGTTAGTTTTTTGAATCAGCTTGAACCCAGCATCGAAGCACCTTAGTTATTTTTTTACCAATCTACCTTGATGTACGCCATGTTAACTCTCACTGAGTGAGCACATATTAGGGTGGGTTGGTATTAGTTAGTTTGTTCAAAACATCGGTTAATTTTGCAAATTGTTGTTCAAGGTGGATTACCCTTTGCTCTAATTCGGCTATTTTTTGTGTGGGTGTATTGGCTGTCTCTGGCTCACTCATGTCCTCATCTGTTGGTATTGGAAGCTTTTCGGGATCTTCTTTCCAGCGCCTTAATACCGATATCACTTCAGGAAGAGGGAGCGGGCGATTTGATAGCTTTTTAATTAGTGCGACACTAGGCTGCTTTTTCTGCGCATTTAATTTTTCGCATAAAGCGACTATGTAAGATAAATTTTTGGACATGACGAAAATCACTAAATTTTAGTTAATGTGAACATAATATATTGAAACCAAATTGAACGCTTCTATTAATAGTTAATAAAAACAGTAAGTTAAGAGTTGGCCTTGTTCTTGTATTCATTGGGTGAAATTACACAATATGATTTACAAGGAATAAATATGAAAAAATTACTCACCGCTGCTGTATTAGTTTTACCATTAACGTTGACTGGATGTGTTATCTCTGTCGGTGGTGAAGGGGACTATTCGTATCAATCTGATTGGGAGCACAAAGAGCGTAAAAATAGAAAGTATATTGCGCAACTTGAGACTGATACGTCGATACAAACTATTAAGAATAAGCTGGGAGCCGCTGATTTTAGCGAGTTATATCAAAAAGAAGAAAAAGAAATCAAGGTGTTATTTTATAGAACACAACGTGTTGAAGGTGATGGCGCAACGACCAAAGATGAATGCACACCATTAATTTTTAAAAATGGACAACTAGTGGGATGGGGCGAAACGGCTTACGAGATGATTTAATTGCCAAAAATATAAATAGTGAGACCCCACTAACCTTATCTAAAATGCCGATTAAGGTTAGTGGGCAATTGAAGATAGAAAAAGCTACCTTAACCGGCTGTTCAGCTGGTCGATTAGTTCGGCCCATTCCGCATCATCAAGCAGTGCATTAGCAATAAACTCGGATTGTTGCGATGTCCAAAAAGGCGCGTTTTGCAACTTAACTGAACTTTCTAGGCCTTTGTGCTGCTCAATAAAATTATCTATATCAGGTTCCTGATTATGTAAACCCAGTTGTAAGAACAAATCGTTTAAGGTTAAGTTTTCTGCAATCATTGCTATTCCTTCCCATCAACATCGTTATTTTTATTGAGTATAGAAGTATTTCTGTTGCATCGCATCCAAAGCACACTGATGAATTAATCGCCTCCCACGTTAACGAAGTGTTAACATGGCGTGAATTATTCGGTAAAGTGGATAAAAACAACAAAACGAGTACCAATAATGGTCAATACCGCAGCTGAAACAGACATCGCAAGTCAAGTGAAGGCCGTTTTCCTTGCCGCAGAAGATTTAAAAATAGCGGCTTCTATTTTATATCAGGCTTATCACGATGATCCGTTATTTATGGATATTTTTGATGCTAATGACGACGGGTATGAACAACGATTGCGCAGTGCTATTCGAGAAGAACTAAACGCCTTCTGGACGGCTAAACAACCCATGGTTGGCTTGTTCGAAGAGGATAGGTTGTTGGCTGTAGCCTGTTTGATAAGTCCCAACAGTGCATTTGGCCCCGGAAGGTTCTGGCATTGGCGTTTAAAAATGTTGTTAACCGCAGGCTTTTTTGGCACTCGTCAAATGGTGGAAAAAGAGCAAAGAGTTCGTGATCATATTCCCCATGAAAATTATCATATGTTGTCGTTTATCGGCGTTCACCCAGATCATCAACACCGAGGCTTAGGTCATGTTTTGATGGGAGCAATCGACAGCATTTTGCTCGATGAACCGACAAGTGAAGGTGTTGGTGTATACGTCACCTTACCCAAGTGCCTTTCGTTTTTTAATGATGGTCATTATGAGCATGTCGAAGAGCTCGGTGTTGCACATATCACTGGGCAAATAATGTTTAGGCCCAGACCAGAATAAACTTTGCATAGACAGTGATTAATTCGAAAAATAACAGCGTGCGATAAGCGCGCTTTTTTTTGTAAGATATTTCGTACAAGAGTGTAGGTTAAAGGCGGAAAAATCACTTACTACAACACTTACTGATTTCTTATATTGTTGAATTATATGATTTTTTTTGAGTTTTTTAGACTTTCGTCTAATGGCTTACAAAAAAACTTTCAATTTAACTATGGCAGGAACATTTATTTCCTATATCTTTAATCACGTCACAAGGAAACACGATGAGTCAGGAAGACACTAAGGACAGCCCAAAGGACACTTTCAAAGGATGAGAAAGTAAGTTGCATGATGTGACTTAAATCGAAGGAACGCGAAAGGATTGATGCATGGAGCATTAGGACAACCTTAGGGAAAAGGAATACTGTAAGTAGGACGTGCAGTTAACAAGGGAATAATGGAAAGGGACCCACACAGGAAGTGTGACTCACTCAGGATGAGCGAGACTAGAAGGAAAGGGCGTATAGGGATTTTTACAGGGATGGTTTTATAGCGAAGGATAGCTGAGAAGGATACTCAAAATTCTAAGGCGCGACGGTTTTTATCGTCGCGCCTTTGCCATTTTATGGCCTGTCGAAGCCGTTATATGAATCGATAAAATCTTCCGTACTAGCTTTTGTCATTATTTACTAATCCAGTTAGCAATGCCCAGTTGCAATTCGTCAGCGATAATTGGCTTAGTGAGATAACCATCCATGCCTGCCGCGTAGCATTTTTCCGCGTCCCCTTTCATGGCATTTGCAGTTAACGCCACTATTGGAATGTCAGAGTTGAAGTTGCTATTTTGAGATGCTCTTATTTTCCTGCTTGCTTCATAACCATCCATCACTGGCATTTGGCAGTCCATCAAGATTAAATCAAATGGCCTTGACGCTTTATTAAGAACCTCTAGTGCTTCAATACCGTTGCCAGCCAATTCGATTTGATAACCTAAGTTTTTAAGCATCTCCAAAGCGACTTCTTGATTGATAGCATTGTCTTCTACTAATAAAATTCGCTGTTTTTTGGCGGTATTATTGGGAACATTGTGACGAGTGATCAGTTTGTTCAGATGTTTTTCTGTAGAGTGAGTTCGTATCATCATGATCGCAGTGAGCAGGTCGTTAGTTTTTATTGGTTTCGTAAAAAATGCACTGAATCCTATTTTTTGAAACCTAGAAGCGTCTCCTTTGGAGGCATTTGTGGTCATCATGATCATTTTAACATCGCTGAAGCGATCATCGCTTCTTATTGCCTTAGCAAGCTCCTCGCCGTTAATGCCGGGCATGTTTGCATCGATGATGATGATGTCGATGGTCGAATTACTGGATAAATTTTCACGGAGCAATTTTAATGCGCCTGGTGAGTTTTTTGATTCATCAACGATAATGCCTTTTGATTCCAAAATAGAGCGTATAACGTCACGGCTGTTTTTGCTGTCGTCGACAATCAGAACCCTTGTATCTTTGGGGATAGATAATCCTATATGCTGATCTTCATGTTTTGATCGGTACGACCTTGACTCACATTCAATTGTGAACCAAAACTCCGATCCTTGTTGCCAACTACTATTGACACCAATCTCGCCGCCCATTAATGCTACTAATTGCTTAGATATCGATAATCCCAGGCCGGTTCCGCCAAATTTTCTGGTGGTAGACGCATCAAGTTGATTAAACTTTTTGAATAGATTGGGTTGTTTTTCCTGTGGTATTCCTATTCCTGTGTCGATTATGCAAAAAATTAGTTTATCTTGATCGGTTACATTAACTTTAAGAACAACTTCACCTTGTTGGGTGAATTTAATGGCATTGCTGATGAGGTTAGACAGTACTTGCCTGATCCGTCCTGGATCTGCTTTTATAAAAGACGGTACCTTTTTCCCAAAAGCGAATATAAGTTCTAAATCTTTATCTTGGGCACGAATTGAGAAGGTATCTACGAAGTTATCAAGCATTTCCCTGAGATCGAACTCGATGTTTTCAAGCTCTAGCTTGCCAGCTTCTATTTTAGAAAAGTCCAAAATATCGTTAATTAGGGTCAACAGTGTGTTACCACTGGTTTGAGCTAGCTCGGCATATCGTTTCTGTTGTTTGTTTAATGAGGTAGTTAGAAGCAGATCATTCATACCAATTATGCCATTGATGGGGGTTCTGATTTCATGACTCATGTTGGCCAAAAAGTCACTTTTAGCCCTATTCGCTTCTTTGGCTTGTTCCTCTGCTTTTTTAAGTTGGGTGATGTCTTGAAATGCACCACGCAATACAGCATTTTCACCATCGCGATGTTCAGCATAGCCGAATGAACGTACCCAAATAAGATTGTTCTTGTGTGTTACCAATTGAACTTGCAGGTCAAATGGAGTGCCGTTTTCAATTGTTTTTTGTATTGCATTAGATAACAGTACTTGGGCTTCAGGCGTGTAATAACTAACTGCACTTTCTACATCAATTGTGCTCCCCTGGGGTAACTCATGAATACGATAAACTTCTTGTGTCCAAAAAAGCGCATTAGTTTTGGTATCAAACTCCCAGCCGCCTAACTTTGCAATGGAACCTGTCGCTTCTAATAGTGATACACTGCGCTCTTTTTCTGCTTCGATCTTCTTAAACTCAGTAATATCTCGGCCTACAAACAAAAAACCTTCTATTTTGTCATGCTCACTTGATATAGCGGTCACCGTCATTTGAACGGGAAATGATTTTCCATCTTTACTCTCAAAGATGCTTTCATATTCGTCCACATTGCCTAGTCTTGCAGCATAGGTGAGCGACTTCATGCCAGTATTCATTGCAATACCTAGTTTGCTGGAGAGTCGCTTGGCATGTTTCTCTAGAGAGGCATTTTGGTAAAACAATACGGGAGTACTTTTTTCCAACACCTCGCTTGGCATGTAACCCAACATTTTTTCAGCATTCGAATTGTAGGTGACGATCCGGCCATCAATATTAGTTGATACTATGATTTGATTAGTGCTATTTAAAATGGCTTGTTGAAGGTGACTAGATTTTTCTAGCTGTAACTCATATTGTTTTTGACGGGTTATATCTGTTTCAACTGCCATAAATCCTTTTAATTGGCCATCCTCAAACATGGGCTGGCTATTCAAACGAATCCAATAGGGGTGCCCTTGTTTATTGTAGTTAACTAGCTCACAGCTGTATGGCTTGCGTTCAGTAATCGCTTTTTGTATGGCGAGAATTGTCTCTTCATCGGTGAGAGGGCCACCCAGTAATTCTTCTGGTTTTCTGCCAATGGCTTCATCTAAACGGTAGCCGCTGATTTGCGTAAAGGCACGGTTTACCCACTGAATGTTTAAATTGGGCTTAAAGATGATAATGGCGTTGTCTGTTTCTTCAACGACTTTCGCTAAAAAATGGTTTTGTTCTAGGCTTGATTGAAGTTTTTTCTGGGTTTCATATTGTTCTGTTAAATCGTAGTGAATACCAATTAGTTTTAATTGACCTAATTGTCCATAAACTACTTTGCCGTGAGTTTTTACGTATTTTTGTCTGTTTTCAGGCGTAATTATTCTGAATGTCGCTTCATATACATCATTTAATTGTTGCGCCTGTTGAAATTCGTTGATTGCCATTTCACGATCCTCAGCGTGAATGAATTCGAACCATTCGGGCAAGCTTGGCATTTCTGCTTTTGATGGTAGATCATATATAACATGCATCTGCTCATCCCAAACGAGATGATTATTCTCAATTTCAACGTGCCAAACACCAATGCCAGACTGCACTGCAATGGCATAACGATCCATCAATGCTTTATTTTCGCTTTGTGTTTGAGCTAGTTTTTTAGCGGGTAGCAAACTTAGCAGTATAAGCTGTTGTTGCTCGATGACCTCTACATCAACCTGAACAGTTATCCAGGTATTCATATCCAACTGTATAGGATCACCATGATTTAACTGACCACTTTCGACAGGGCTAGAGAATAGGTGTTGTGCCTGATATTGCCATTCGGGTGAACTTAGAACATCTTTAGCATGCAGCCCCTCAATGGGGGCTGATATGCAACTTTTCAGATTAATAGTTGCAGGGTTGCACCAAATTACTTTGCCTATTTTATCACATGACAGCATTGGTATAGAGCTGGCGTTCATCAACAATGAATTTGGTCCCTCATAGCTACTTGTCTGTCTCACTTCTTTACTTGTCATAGCATTGTCCCACGACACGGCATTGGTATCTGAGTCATTTGTTATTTACAATACACCAAACCACTACAAAGAGACGATAGTTTGTCAAACGCACGTGTGAAAGCTCCGCCATTTAAATGGTCCTTTTTATTACCCCAATATTGGCCGGTTTGGCTGAGTATCTTGGTTTTATATTCCATTTCCTGGTTGCCATTTACCTTGCAAACATTGGTTGGTAAAGGGTTGGGCAAGCTACTAGCTGTGTTGGCAAAAAAGCGTGTACTAGTAGCAAAGCGTAATCTGGAATTGTGTTTTCCGCAAAAAAATCAGCAGCAAATCGAAAAAATGTTAAAAACGAATGTTGAATATGCTGGCATGGCAATTTTGGAAGCTAGCATGGGGTGGTGGTGGCCCAATTGGCGTGTTCGTCGTCATTGCGAGGTGGAAGGCTATGAACATGTACAAGCTATACTAGATAAAGGTAAAGGAGTACTTGGACTGGCAATACACAATATGAACTTGGAATTGGGATGTCGAATTGCCGGGCTGAAACATCCTTCAGTGGCATTCTATCGAAAGCACAACAATCCATTGATGGAATATGTGCAGTACCGTGGGCGCTCGAGATCGAATAAGTATATGATCCATAAACGCAATGTGAAGGGGCTTATAGAGGCATTAAATGAGCGTGAAGTCTGCTTTTACCTGCCAGATCAAGACTATGGAAGAAATAGAAGTGAATTCGTGCCATTTTTTGCAGTCGAACAAGTAGCGACAACTAAAGGCTCACTATTGTTCGCAAAAGAAGCAAACTGTGAAACGGTATTCATTGTCTCATTGCGAACTGAGACCGGATATAAAGTGAAATTTGTTCCAGGTCTAAAGCATTTTCCGTCCGGTGACGATAAACAAGATGTGGCTGCAATCAATAAGCAGATTGAAGAATTAGTTAGTATTGCACCAGAACAATATTTGTGGATGCACAAACGGTTCAAAACGAGACCAAATGAAACAGACGTGTCTTTGTATGACAAACTGTAAAGTAAGGGGTAAATAAGCAGATGCCAAAACGTAACTCAAGTGTCGTATTTTGGGCTAGACATATCGGCTTAGCTTTAGCGTTAATTATTATCGCTGCTATTGTCCTTAACTTGCAAAGTTTTAATATGTCTAAACCCAAGCCTCAGGGGCAGTCAAAACAAAAAAGCGTTTCCCAGGGAATGACAGATTTTTATGCAGCCTATCGAATGTCTTCAAGCAAACCATTTGAAGATGACATAGGCGATTTTGTGATGGACGTGAATCCGCCGAAAAGTCCGCTCAATGATAGACTAAAAGATATGGAGAGTATTCAAAGCAATATCTCTACACGTTGGGTTGGAGAACATAAATATCGTAGCTTTAGAGCTGGAAGCACGGTCAGAGAAGCGATCACCAATATTGCGCAAAGCGAAGGGATGCAAATAATTTGGGAGTTAGATAAAGATTTCATTATTAAGAATCAATTTCAAATGGACAATACGGTCGCAGGTTCGGTGGCTAAAATAGCTGGAGCAATTAATGGTAGCTTCGAAGGAGAAGTGCACGCCTATATCTGTCCTAAACAGCGTTCATTGGTGATTATGGAAGGCTCATCTTCATATGTTAAAGAGAACTGCACTTTACTATAACACTCAGTGAATATTGCACTCGGCGCTGTTGTTTTGATTTCGTCCACTAGACCTTCAAATAAGCGCCGCGATTAAAACGTGTTTGGTTAGAAGCAAATTTTTATAGCAAAGGTCAAAAGCCCCTAGTCCTTATCAGTTTAAAGTCTCTTGCCAAATTCGTTTCACATTGTTTTGATGTTCAATAAACTGACTTTTAGGCACATGATTGGATGCTTGCTGCAGCGCCAAACGGTGTGATTGATTGCGGTAATCTAGGTAAGCCGTCGTTAGCTGGTTTTTTGTTTCTTTGCTAATGATATTGTGCGCTGTTAACTGTTCTAAAATTCGAACATTGTCAGACCACATGCATAAGCTCTTGGTGACATGTGTGTTAGCTAATACCCAAAATTGCACCATAAACTCAATGTCTGCGATTGCGCCAAAGTCTTGCTTAATATCAAGAAGGTCAGCTGTTCCCTTATTGAGATGAGCACGCATTTTTTCGCGCATTTGGGCAACGGCTTTTTTAAGTTGGTGTTGATCTCGTTTTAAACTCAGAATATTTTGTCTTATTTGATTAATCTGTGCGGTAAAGTCTGGTTTTCCATACACCACTCGTGTTCTTACCAGCGCCTGATGCTCCCATGTCCACGCTTGCTCAACTTGATAATGTTCGAAGGTTTTAACATGGCACACCAGTAATCCTGAATTTCCGGAAGGGCGCAGACGCATGTCGACGTCATAAAGCTGTCCTGATGGTGTTTTGGTCATAAATAAATGCATGATACGCTGCGCTAGTTTTATATAAAACTGATTGGTATCAATAGGTTTTTTGCCACAAGTGGTTCCATCGGGCTCAGCACAGTGCAGAAACACCAGATCTAGATCTGAGCCATACCCTAGTTCCAATCCACCTAACTTTCCATATGCGACAACTGCAAATTTTTTGTCTTGTGATGTTGTTCCTAATGGTTCTCCATAACGTGCAACCATTTGCTGCCAAGCTAAGTTAACTACCTCATCAATAATTGCTTCAGCAAGGAAGGTAAGATAATCGCTCACTTGCATAATTGGCATGGCATTCGTTACATCAGCGCAGGCGACGCGGAGCTGCTGTATTTGCTTAAATTGTCTGAGTGTCTCCATTTGCAATTCTAAGTCATCGGGTTCAACCCGCAGCAGCATTTGACGCAGTTCAGAGGAGAACTCGTCGTAAGGGGTAGGCCGGTACAAAATCGCAGGATTGAGAAGCTCATCTAACAATATTGGGTGGATAGCAATTTGTTCGGCGATCCACGGGCTGGCAAAACACAGTCTCGCCAACTGTTGCTGCGCACCTTGATTCTCCAACAATAATTGCAGGTAGGTTGTACGCCGTAGAATTGATAAAACAATGTGAATAATACGGTTTAGTAACTCTACTTTGTTTGAATTGTTTATTGCCAGCGGATCCGTGGTGATAACGTGGCTGAGAAGTTGCGGAATCAATATGTTTAACGTGTCAGTGGCCTTTGGAGAGGGCCGTTTTTTAATGATTTGTTTTTTTAAATCGATAATTTGAATAGAAAACGTCGCTGCTGTGTTGATAGGCATATGACGTTGAAAAATATCGGTCATTTCTTCTTGAGGTAAACTGAGCTGCCAAATATCTTGCATATCATCCACGTGTTCAAGGCTTTGACTTTGTGGGGTATTGGGGGTTTCACCAATCAGCAATTGAAATTGCTGGTTAATTTTTTCTCTATGTTCGCGCAAGAGCTGTTCAAACGCTTCATAAGTTGGCGCATTCATTACTTCAGCGAGTCGCGCTTTATCTAAATCACAGTCCGGCAAGAGTTGAGTTTGCTGATCAGCAATTTGTTGAAGGGTATTTTCTACCTTGCGAAGAAACAAGTAACTGTCCAGCAAAGTATGGTAGTCATGGTCATCCACAAACCCTTGCTGATTAAGTTGGTTGAGTGTTAACAAGATACTTGAAGCCTGCAACTCAGGGATTCTACCACCTTTGATAAGTTGGAAGCTCTGAGCTATGAACTCAACTTCTCGAATTCCCCCGGATCCAAGTTTGATGTTGTTATTCAATTTACGGCGTCGGACTTCTTGATTGATTAGCGCTTTCATATCTCTCAGAGAATCCATTGCGCTGTAATCAATGTAGCGTCTAAAAACAAAAGGCTGAAGGACTTGTTGTAGTTCTTGTGCATACTCACCTGTACTATTGAGTATGCGGGCCTTTACCATGGCGTACCGCTCCCACTCTCGGCCTTGCTCTTGGTAGTAGTCTTCAAAAGCGCTCATGTTGGTGACAAGTGGGCCGCTCTCACCTAATGGTCGCAGTCTCATATCGACACGGAATACGCGCCCATGCTGGGTTGTCGCATCTAAAGCATGAATGAGTTGCTGAGCAAGCTTAGTAAAAAACTGTTGATGCTCAAGGGGTTTACGTCGGCCCTTGACCTCTCCAGAGCTGGGATAACAGAAGATAAGGTCAATATCAGACGAAAAATTGAGCTCTTTGCCACCTAACTTTCCCATACCCAATATGAGTAGTGGTTGCGCACCATGAGGTCCCTGAGGCGTCCCGTATTGCTGACAAAATGCCTTGTATAGCCAGTCGTAGGCACCGTTAATTAATGCATCTGCTAAACACGATATGTCTAGCAAAGAGCGCTCTGTTGACTGCAAATTAAGTAAGTCGAGTACTGCAATTTGCAACATGTATTGATTTCGAAAATCTCTGAGTAAGGCTTCCATTGAACTTTGATTGTCAGCCATTGCCAAACCGGCACTGATTTCAACCTCATAATCAATTATGCCATCAGGGTTTTTCAGCGTTGCCAATACAGTTGATATCAAACTGGGTTTGTTAATTATCAGCTCAGCACAGAAATCACTTAATCCAATGATACGTTTAAGTGTTTTTAGTTGAGTACTCGTGAGTTCAAGCTCTGGTTGGTTGTCCTGCAGACGTTGCCAATGAGCTTCGATTGTTGCATTAATGAGCGATGAGTTGGTTATCACTTTACTTTACACACAGTTAGATTTTTAATGCTTGGGTGATCATATGGTTCCCATGCTATATCATATAGGGATACAGACAACCCTTTGTTAACAAACACCCATATTTTGGAATTTACCATGCACGTACTCGTCAATTCAGTTCCTTTTTCTTCTGATATTTGGTACTACCTTGCCATCGACATAGTTATTGCAATTGGCTTACTTTTTACGCTGCGGTTGATGTCAGGGAAAATGGCGTCAGTAAGTACGTCTGACGAGCTGTGTGCGCAAGATAATTTTGCCTTTGGTATCAGTGTGGCAGGACGAATGTTGTCATTGTGTTTAGTGCTTTCAGCGGCTGCCGCAAGCTCTGAAAAATCAGATTATATCGGCGCAGCACTGGGCATGTTGCTGTATGGGCTTATTGGTATTTTATTGATTAAAATCGGTCGAATTTTGCATGACAAAATTATCCTTCATCGCCTCGATAAAGAAGCCATGATTAAACAACGAAATACCAGCATTGCGTTAGTCGATGCTGCAAGTTCAGTGTCGACTGCGATTATCGTTAGCAGTGTGATGTTATGGGTAGACGGTTTTGATATGAATGCTCTATTTGCGATTTTTTCTGGTTTTGTGGTGACCCAAGCAATCTTACTCACTACAACACGAATTTACGAAAGACGATACAAAGAGAATAATCAAAGTGGCTCCTTCCAACGTTCGTTAACAAAAGGACAAATGGCGCTTGCAGTTCAGCATTCAGGCAATTTGATAGGCACGGCCATTGTAGTCTCCGCAGCCAGTAGTTTGCTCAATTACAATCCGATTGCCTATGTCAGTAATCTCACTGGTTGGTTGATCACTGGAATGGCCCTGACACTTCTGCTGGTTGTCTTGGTGTTAATCGCAAAGCGCGTTGTGCTAGCCGGATTAAACGTTGTTCAAGAGGTTGATCAGCAACACAATGTTGGTGTTGCTAGCATTGAGATGGTGCTAAGTATTGGTATTGCTCTTATTGTAAGTGGGTTATTTTAATCGCTACTTTGCTGGGATTCATTTTCAGTCTTGTAGGCAATATTCTGAATACGATTTAATTCCTCATTTGAGTAGCGTTCATTAGAGTGAGGCAGATCCTTTAGGCCTTCAATCAACGCTAGCTTGAACCCTTTGTTTTGTTGTTTGAGCCAGTATTCAGTTTTTAGCGCGCTAGAGCGGTCTCCAACAAGTGAAGCATATTTTAGGGTTAACGGTCCTTTACCCCGCAGGGCTTTAGCACATAACTTGCCATTGCTCGCATGTTCTTTGAAGCGTCGTTGCAGGCTTGTGCATATACCGCAGTACACGTTTCCAGCGCTTGTTTCGACTAAATATAATGTCCAACTAGGTGATTGCAAAATTATTCTCTTCAAGTTTTCAGGAAGTTTAGATCTATTTCTATTTTGAGTGTACAAGTGTACGCTCAAAGTCTACAATAGTCTTGTGATGAGACAAATAAGCGTGCCGTAAATGCAACCCCAGCCAACTAAACTTAAACATAGTTATTCTTTGAAAGAAGAAAAAATCAATGCATGGAGTCATGGCGTTGGGTTTGTTTTTGCGTTAATTGGGCTTATCTATTTGTTGTTGCGAAGTGATTCCGCCGTCAGTATATCCTCATCTGCAATCTATGGTAGCAGCTTGATCTTGATGTTTCTCGCTTCCACTGTTTATCACAGCGTCACAGGGGATCAGCTTAAGCAGGTTTGTAAGCTGATTGATCACAGCGCTATTTATCTATTAATCGCAGGCACTTACACGCCGTTTTTAGCCTTAAGTATCGGTGGCTGGTTGGGCTGGACGTCTATCATAGTTATTTGGTCTATTGCCTTATTTGGCGTCATTTTTAAGGTTTTTGCAAAGCATAGATTTCCCAAAGTATCAGTCATTACATATTTGGTGATGGGGTGGTTAGCTGTCATTCTTATTTATCCTTTATACCAATCGGTACCTGGCGCGGGTTTGACTCTGCTGGTGGCTGGTGGATTGTGTTTTAGCATAGGGGTACTTTTCTATGTTAAAAAACACATAAAATATACCCATGCAATCTGGCACTTTTTTGTGATTGGTGGATGTACTTGCCATTATTTTTCTATCTATTATTTTGTCATTTGATTCAATTGCTTAAGCATTTACCCGGAAGATTGGTATAATTCACCATTATTTTTGATTACTGGATCTCTTGATATGCAGCTTCCTGATTTTTCCAAAAGCAATATTCTGGTTGTTGGCGATGTGATGCTTGACCGTTATTGGACAGGGCCCACCGGCAGAATATCGCCTGAAGCACCTGTGCCTGTTGTTGCCATCAATGATATTGAAGATCGTCCCGGTGGTGCTGCAAATGTTGCGATGAACGTGGCAGCACTTGGTGCAAACGTAACGTTACTCGGATTAACTGGGCAAGATGAATCGGCACAAATCCTCACTCAGTCATTGTCATCACTTGGCGTAGTGTGTGATTTCTGCCCAGTGCCTAACTTTGACACCATCACTAAGCTAAGAGTGATGAGCCGCAATCAACAATTAATTCGATTGGACTTTGAAAAAAGCTTCGAAAGTGTAGATAAATCCGAATTGCTTGTTCGGTTCGAGCAGCAACTTGCTACAGCAGACTTGGTGATCCTGAGTGATTATGCAAAGGGCGCCTTGAGTTGCGTGCAAAACCTCATTGCAATGGCAAAACAGCAATCACTTCCTGTGATTGTCGATCCAAAAGGAAATGACTTCAGCAAATATTCTGGCGCAACCTTGTTGACCCCTAACATGGGCGAGTTTGAGTCTATTGTTGGGCCATGCAATGATGAGGCAAGTATTGTATCAAAAGCGCAAAAACTGATCAGCCAACTAGATATGCAAGCATTACTTGTGACTCGTTCAGAAAAAGGCATGACGTTATTGCAAAAGGATCAAGACGAGGTGCATTTGCCAGCTAAAGCCAAAGAGGTCTACGACGTGACTGGGGCAGGGGATACGGTTATATCAACCTTATCTGTGGCCATTGCTTCTGGGGGTTCTTATGCTGACGCTAGTGCTCTGGCAAATGTCGCAGCCAGTCTTGTGGTAGGTAAGTTGGGCACATCTACTATCAGTTACAATGAATTGGAGCATGCTATTGGCAAGGTGCAACAGCATGGAAAAGGGGTCATGACCCAGCAGCAGTTGTCTATTGCGGTTGAAAAGGCCAAGCAGCAAGGTGAAAAAATCGTTATGACAAATGGCTGCTTTGATATCCTACATGCTGGCCATGTTTCTTATTTGCATAACGCCAGTGAACTAGGTGATAAATTAATTGTTGCGGTTAATTCCGATGCATCCGTGCGCGGTTTAAAAGGGCCTGGTCGTCCGGTAAACAATGTGAAGCGTCGAATGTCGGTGTTAGCTGGTTTAGCATCGGTATATTGGGTGGTTGAATTTAGTGAGGAGACGCCTGAGCGCTTGATAAGTGACTTATTACCTGATGTCCTAGTTAAAGGCGGGGATTATCGCGTTGATGAAATTGCAGGAGGAAAACAGGTACTCGCAAACGGTGGCGAAGTAAAAGTGCTTAATTTTGAAGATGGCGTATCTACCACGAGCATCATCAACAATATTGTCAAATCAACCTAGCCGTCATTAACAAGTATACTTTCCTGTAAGCCAATGAAAATGCCCGATTAATGAAAGAATTAATCGGGCGTTTATGGTTACTCTGAAGCTTGTTGTATTAAATGGACATCTCTTTGAGGGAAAGGAATAGTAATATTGTTTTCATCAAAGGCGTATTTCACTTTTTCATATAAATCAAAATGAACACCCCAATAGTCGTCTCTTTGTACCCAGCTTCGAGTCAATAAATTGATTGAGCTATCAGCGTGTGCCG
>JAOMVH010000090.1 GCA_028356795.1 Aliiglaciecola sp.
ATGTATTGGCTGAACTAGACAATCATTTTTCCAAAAATGATTATTTATTGGGGCATAGACCTTGCGCCGGTGATTTTGGTTTAATGGGCCCACTCTATGCTCATCTTTATCGTGACCCTGCGCCAGGTGCTTTAATTCAACAAAAGGCGCCGAATGTTGTTAAATGGGTTGAGCGCATGAACTCGTGCCCAGAAAATGTTACTGATTGGCATGACGAAGGTGTTATTCCTGATTCATTGTATCCCTTGCTTGCAAGAATTTTTGGCGAGTTTTGGCCTGTGTTGTTAAATACGGTTGCAAAAACACAAGAATGGATCGCTAGTAACCCTCAACAAGATGCAATACCAACGACGATTGGCACCCATGAATTTAAAATGGGAGAGGCCATTGAGACGCGGGCTATTTTAACATTCCACCAATGGAAATTTCAGCGGGTATCTGACTTGTATGAAAGTTTTAGTGCCCAAGAAAAAGCCAACATCAACCGTGTTTTTAAACAAAAACTGGGGTTAACTATTGATACTGTCAATATACATCAACGCTTAACCAGAAAAAACAACAAGTTAGTGGTTGATAGTTAGCTGGTCCCAGCTCAAGAGCGTTGCTGGGATGACGATTGAAATTCAGCATTGCCCCACACCCTCCGTCATCTTCGAGTGCTCTTATCGAAGATCCCGGCTCAAAAGCATTGCCGGGACGACGGGATTTTTGGGCATTGCCGGGACGACGGCGGTACATTGAGCATTGCCCCACACCCTCCGTCATCTTCGAGTGCTCTTATCGAAGATCCCGGCTCAAAAGCATTGCCGGTACGACGGCGGTACATTGAGCATTGCCTCACACCCTACGTCATCTTCGAGTGCTCTTATCGAAGATCTATTGCCAAAGATTACTCATCGACACCCAAAGCTTGTTTTAACGCCATCAACTCTTGTTTGAGCTCCTTCACTTCAGACTCCAAGCTGTCAACCCGCTGCAACAGCGTGCTTTGACCAGTGTCGCTGCTAGCTGAACTTTCAGTTTGCAAGGCTTGCACGTCTGGCTCACCACAGAATAAATGCATAAAGCGGGACTCGCGTTTTCCCGGCTCTCTGGGCAGTTTGGCGACTAGTTTCTCACCATTTAACTGCTGCATATGAATCAACACTTGTTCAACTTCATCAACATTGTCAAATTGAGCAAGTCGGTTAGTTCGTGTTCGTAGCTCCCCCGGCGTTTGCGGCCCTCGCAGTAGCAATACACAAACTATGGCAAATTGTTGGCGGGTTAATTTGATATCGCCAAACTCGGTGTTGCAGAAACGGTGTTTATATTTCACTACACGACTGCCAAAGCCACTTTGCTCGTTGATTTGTTTGAGTTCGGTAAGCTCGTCAATAGCCTGTTGAACTTCACTCTCATCAAGGGCTAAAACCGGTTCGCGGTTACTTTTTTGGTTGCAGCCTAGGGTCAGAGCATTCAACGACAACGGATATTGGTCCGGTGTGGTGACTTCTTTTTCCATCAATACACCGATTATTCGGGCTTGCAAAGCAGAGAATTGAATCAGCAACTAATAATCTCCTGTTGTTATCTTGTAAAAACAGCGACGCTGAGCGACGGTATGGTAAAACCTTTAACGTCAGTGGCAGCTTGTTTTATATGAGGATCTGCTCCCCTTTTTTGGACTGGATGTAAGGAAAATCGTTCAGCACCAATGTAGGGAAAGGTTTTAGTTTCACTAGTATGATTAAAAATCACAAGCAATTCTTCGATATTTGGATCAAGATCACGGGAGTAGGAGTCGTCGATACGCATAACAATCAAGCCTAGCTGTTGATTGGGTCCTGTATTATGAAACGAAACCCGTCGAATAATTTGCTCAGCTTGCTCTAAGCTGAATAAGGGCGTAGACGAGCGAATTTTAATCAAGTCCATGAAAACATCAGAAGCAAATTGAATGTCTCTAGGCGAGACTAGATCCCTGCCTTGATTTTGTTCAATGATACGTTTGATGACATCCCAATTGGCACTGTCTTTATCGGCGGGCGGTAAACCTACGTTGTAGTTGTTGCTTTGCTTAGAAAAATCGACTTTGTTATACCAATCGCCGTAGTCATAACTGTCTCTGAGATATGACTTTGATCTCAGTAACTCGCTTCCCATATGAAGAAAAGGGATCCCTTGAGCCATAAGTGGGTAGGCTAATGATAGCAATTGCATTCTAACCCGATCTGAGGTGTTGGCATCATTCGCGATTCGGTACTGGTTATTGTCCCACAGTGTTTGATTATCGTGTTTAGAGACATAATTGACAGTATCAGCAGGGTCAAGGGCATAGCCTGTAGGCGCGCCACCATAGTCAATGTCTCTACCAAAAACCCGTTCCCCGTTGGCGTTTTCTAAGGGGTAAATTGCCAGGTTGCCAATAAGCCCAACTCGAGCTTGGTCTAAAGACAACAAATACTCGTCCATACGGTTTTGATCTTGCTCTGCGGTATGGAGTTCGTTGGGTACACTGACTAGCCCATTTCCAAGGCCTTGTCCGCTGCGAATATCATCACCAGAGACAAATGATGAGCCGCCTCGGATGGCATCTCGCAATCTATCGGTGAAGGTGCCAATTTGCGTACCTGCTAGTTCATTTTGCGATGCTTGGACAAAGCGCGCATTGTTGGCCACTTCGCCAAAGTTCCAACCTTCTCCGTAAAAATAAGTATCTGGGTCAACCAGTTTTACAGCTTCTCGGGCTGCTAACATCACTGACTTGGGTTGATGGCCCATCAGATCAAATCGAAAACCGTCAATTTTGTAGTCTCTTGCCCATATAACAAGCGAATCGATCATCAACTTTGCCATCATGCGATGTTCAGTGGCGGTGTTTTCACAACACGTTGAGCGCTCTATATCGCCAGAAACGGGGTTTAAGCGTTGATAGTAGCCTGGTACAACCTTATCCAGTACTGATTTGTCTGTCACGCCCGCTGCGAAAGTGTGGTTGTATACAACATCCATCACCACCCGAAAGCCTAGTTGGTGAAGTCGCATCACCATTTGTCTAAATTCTAGAAGGCGTGGAATACCTTCTGGGTTTAATGCATAGCTACCCTCGGGCACCGTATAATGGAATGGATCGT
Organism: Aliiglaciecola sp.; assembly: GCA_028356795.1. Classification (GTDB taxonomy): domain Bacteria; phylum Pseudomonadota; class Gammaproteobacteria; order Enterobacterales; family Alteromonadaceae; genus Aliiglaciecola. The sequence continues at coordinate 3,117 of JAOMVH010000090.1, forward strand.
ATCCCCAGTTAAATGCATCAATTGAACGTGTATGTTCAATCAGTTGTTGTGCATCTGCGCTAAGTGGATCAAAGGTTTTTAGCATCTGTGCGAGTGATTGTGTTTTATCTATGTTTGTATTGCAAAGCTGGATTCCACTGGCTAACTGACATGCCCTTTCAAGCGAATCGTTCAGTGACAATAAATTTGATGGTTGCTCGTTTACCGTGGTGATGTCGTAAGTGGGTAACAAGTGAATGGTATTCAAGCCAGCTTCTTTTAGCGCTTTAAGGTGCTTGATGCCATCGCTGTGAGCTTGATTAAAGGCGGCATATTTGCCAGCCAATTTGATATCCGACAAACTGTTATCTGATGCACTAAAATCACGGATATGGGTTTCATACACAATCATTTTTTCAGGCGAGGAGACGTCTGGGATCTCATGGTTTTGCCAGTTTTGAGGTTGCGTTTGAACAGAATCCAAATCAACCACTTGAGAATAACTACTGTTGGTAGACAAACTCAATGAATAAGGGTCTGTAACCAGTAAGCTCTCAATTTTTTTGCTGCTTGGGTGATACACCTCAACTTGATATCGGTAATAGCTCCCTTGAGGAGCTATGTTTGTCATACCTGACCAAATACCCGTTGAAGGGTTTTCAATCAGTTTGACTGAGCGATTGTCCAATGGAGCCTTATTAGCATTGTACAATTTTACTTGAACGTTTCTTGCAGTTGGCGCCCAAATAGAAAAGCGAGTCAATTGGCCATCTATGACGGCACCTAATTGCTTTACTTCGTCCGCATCTTGCTGTCCTGAGGTATACAAATCATCGAGTAATATAGGGAACTGAACATATGAAATAGAAACAGGGTTTCCTTCGGCATTTTTATCGACAACAGCCAATTGTTGTTTGGCAAGTTGCTTAGCTTCAGTGTTGGTGATATCCACCGAGTAGCTGTAAAAGTTTTTCAGGTGAGGGTGTTGTCGCATCAGCCAATTAGGTTGCTCAACTGGTTTTAATGTATAGGAGGTATCGAACTCGCCAAGTTCATCAAAATGGGCTTGTTTAGAAGCAATAAGTTGTGGGGCTGACAATTTGTTTTTGCTAACAAGTAAATCAGACCTGAGCCAATGTGCTGACATATCCGATTTTACTTCGTTAACTGCTAGTTGGCCTTGTGGCTTTTCTAGCTGAGATAAATCCTTTTTGCTGCTCTGACAACCCAGCAGCACAGCAGTAAAAAGTAAAACAATCCCTAAAGCAACGTGAAAATGGTTGTGACAACCCCTCATTATTTATGTTTCTCCATATTTTATTTAGCGATATACACCCACACTTTCTGATCATCAACCGTGTCTGCTCCGACACGCCGATAGTCGTCCACTTCATAGCGATCCGCTTGGGCGAGTTCTTCATCAGTGATAAGCATAATGACACCGTCCACTTTGTCAGCGAGGTCGCCCGTGTATGAAATAATTGGATGAAAACGCTCTCCGCTTGACTCAACAACTGCGGGGTCGGTGATTTCGAGCATACTTTTTGCGTAACCAACTAGTTGGCCGGGCCTGCTATCTAGCTCTCTGCCAAAGGTGTCAATTTGAACCTGACGATAACCAAGCGTGCCATATGAAAATAGTTTGTTCATTATGAATTCGTATGTAGCTTTTTGAGGTTTAAACGTTACCCATTAGTAAACCTGTTTAGCCATGCATTGGCAAGAGTCTCCAATGCATGGCTTGTTTCTTTAAGCTGAAATAAACCTATGTTAGTCAAAATAGCTTGACCTCAGATGTGATTTTTATACTCAATTAGATGAAAAATATAAGAAATTTTATATACTCGTCATAATTATCTGCTAATCTAATATCTAGCGTGTAATACAAACGCGATTTACATTTTACTTTAGAATATCTGCTTAATATCGGCACTTTGCACCAGCAAGTTCGTTTTGGAAAATTTCTGTTAGTAACATGCATCGTCTCTATCGTTCTACACAGCTAAACCAGCGTGCATGCGCTATTTATTTTAGAAAATTAGGAAATTATCATGTCTAAATCGACTGGAACTGTTAAGTGGTTCAACGCAGACAAAGGCTTCGGCTTTATTACACCTGAAGATGGTGGCTCTGATGTATTTGTACATTTCCGTGCAATTGTATCTGACGGCTACAAAACTCTAAACGAAGGCCAACAAGTAACCTTCGATATTGAGCAAGGTCAAAAAGGCCCTCAAGCAGCGAACGTAACTGTTTAATCAGTTAGCTAAGCGAATATATGAAAAATGCCGGCGATTGTGCCGGCATTTTTGTGTGTGGATGACAGCTTTTCTATCATCATCGAGGTCGAAACACTCCGTCATCATCGAGGTCAAACCGCTTTGTCATCCCCGAAGCGCTCTTAGATGCGCCCGCAGTGCGGGGATCTGGAGAGGGGACAGACGCCGAATCAATACCCATCTGGATTATTTGACTGCCAATTCCATGAGTCTCTGCACATTTCAGTCAAGCCTTTTTGCGCGCTCCAACCAAGTTCGTCACGGGCTAGAGCGGGATCGGCATAACAGGCTGCTACATCACCACTGCGCCTAGGCACAATTTGATAGGGCACGTCTTTTCCGCTTTGTTTTTCAAACTCTTTGACCATATCAAGCACACTGTAACCTTGCCCTGTACCCAGGTTGTAGGTAACCAGTCCGACATTTTGATCGAGTTTCGCCAACGCTTTTAAATGGCCATCGGCCAAATCTTCCACATGAATATAGTCTCTGACGCCGGTGCCGTCGGGTGTGTCATAGTCATCACCAAATACTGAGAGCTGCTCACGCTTGCCCGTTGCTACTTGAGTAATAAATGGCATTAAGTTGTTTGGAATACCATTTGGATCTTCTCCGATCCGTCCAGATGGGTGCGCACCGGCTGGGTTGAAGTAGCGCAATAGGGCAATATTCCAACTGTTATCAGAGGCATGCAGGTCTGTTAGCACTAGTTCGACCATTAGCTTAGACTGACCATAGGGGTTAGTAGGTGTTCCAGTCGGCAAGTTTTCGTGCAGCGGCAATGTGGTTGGGTCACCATAAACGGTGGCCGATGAGCTAAATACAAGATTTTTGACGCCCGCCAAAGCCATGGCTTCACACAATACCAAGGTTCCGTAAACATTATTTCTATAGTAATAAAGCGGCTTTTCCACTGATTCGCCAACGGCCTTTAATCCGGCAAAATGGATCACCGACTGGGTATCGTGCTGAGCAAAAATATTAGCCAGTAGTTCTGCGTCTTGAATGTCACCTTCTACAAAGGTAATGGATTTGCCAGTTAATTCTTCAACCCTTTTCAATGACTCTGGTGATGAATTACATAAATTATCGAGTACAACGACCTGTTGATTGGACTCAAGCAACTGCAAAACTGTATGGCTTCCTATGTATCCTGCACCGCCAGTAACTAAAATCGTAGACATATCACTCTTCTCCTTGTTTTGGGGCTGCCACTAGATACTTTGCACAAAGGCTATATTGAAACGGTTTTAACAAAAACGGGTAAGCAAGAATAAATAATCCGGCCCACACTAGGGCAAACCAGTTTTCTGACGAGCGTAAAATAAATGCAAACACAGGCACAATAATCAGTAACTTAAAAATATTAAGGATCATTTTCTCAGGTGCAGTTAGTTTGTTTTCTGCATCTTTAAGTTTAGCCATTCGCTCATTTAAACTTAAACCCTGAAGTTGGGGTATGTGCCTCGCCGTAAAATAAAACTTCAAATTCGTACCTTCGGATTCTTAAAAACTAATTGAGAGTTTATTCGGTAAATAAAAACGCCCCGAAGAAACCACTTTCTACGGGGCGATATTTTAGACAATTGCGCCTTAATTAACAGCGTTATTTGTACTATTAATTGGATTCTGTAGAAACTATGTTTCAGCTGTTTCCTTATGTTCAGCCAACAGCTCCCATTTTTTCGTCTTAAGCGTAAACAATGCAACGACAACACCTACGCCAATAGTAACAAGTGCGATATGTAAAAATAGCTCAGGCATTTGGTTGACATTGTCGGGATCAAATCTACCAGCGAGCAATCCAGCCACAACATTTCCAATTGAATAAGTTAAAACAAATACACCCATCATTTGGCCTGCGAATCGTTTCGGTGAAAGTTTACTTACCGCACTTAATGCTACAGGGCTTAGGCACAATTCGCCGACAGTATGAAGGAAATAAGTAGCAACTAACCAATAAGGAGCGACTTTTAAACCTGACGCGGCAATTTGTGCAGCAAAAAACATCACTATGAACCCCAAAGCCATAATGACTAACCCCAGAGCGCATTTAATGCCATAAGATGGAGTAATCATTTTTTTAGCTAAGTTTATCCACAGCGCTGCTATGAATGGCGAAAGAATAATAATAAATAGTGAGTTCGACAACTGAAACCAAATAGTAGGAATCTCATCAAAAACATAGCCAATTAACGGAATAGTTACTGGGTCGACTATTCTGTCTGTAAAATCTTGAGCAAATAGATTTAAAGATGAGCCAGCCTGTTCAAAACCAGCCCAAAAACAGGCAGAAGCGACACAAACAAGAAACAAAGCAGCCAAGCTTTTCTTTTCATTTCCATTTAAATTTCCAAGGTAATAAATCCCAGCAAAATATGCTATGAAAATGACTGTGATTATGACGGCAGCAGATTCTGCCACAGATATTGGATTGATGACAAGAATACCCATAATTGAAGATACAGTTATCACTGATAGCCCCATTAAAAAGGCAGCTATTATCATCCAACTCCTGCTTCGCATCTTCGGTGACAATTCGTGAGTTGGTTTTGCACCAGCATCACCCAATCTGTGTTGAGTCATTTTAAAAACAACCAATCCCAGTGCCATACCTATTGCGGCTAAACCAAACGCACCGTGCCAATAGCCCTCTTCCTTTAAAGGTCCTACAGATAAATAAGCTATGAAAGAACCTATGTTGATTCCCATGTAATAAAGAGTATAACCAGCGTCTCGTCGCTTATCTTTTTCATCGTAGAGCTGACCTACCATAGCGCCAATATTTGGCTTAAGAAGCCCTGTCCCCAAAACCACCAATATAAGACCAACAAAAAATGTGTTGTCATTTGGTATTGCCAATACAATGTGTCCAGCTAGTATAATAAGGCCTCCATACCAAACAGTCTTTTGACATCCTAGTAATCGATCTGCGATCCAACCACCAGGCAAACCCATTAGGTAAACCGCACCCGTATATAATCCATAAATTGCGGTTGCGCTAGCTACTGTTATGAGCAATCCCCCTTCTTGAATACTTGCTGTCATATACAAGACGAGTAGCGCACGCATGCCGTAGTAGCTGAACCTTTCCCACATTTCTGTGAAAAATAGCGTAAGAAGACCACCGGGATGGCCTAGAAAATCTGGATTTTTAGAATTCATTTATTGCTGCCTTTAGGTCAGTTTACGTTACTAATATTTGGCATTTAGGCCGTAAACTGCATCTTTTTTAATTATTATTGATTTAGTCTTTTCTTTGCCGATAAGACTTGTAAACCCATCGTTTATACCGGAGC
>JAOMVH010000091.1 GCA_028356795.1 Aliiglaciecola sp.
GAAAAAGCAGCTGAACATGGTATTTCTGAGGCAAAATACAACTTATTTTTAATGTATCAAAAAGGAGAATACCACGACTTTCAGAAATCTCTGGTTTGGCTACAAGATGTTGTCAAGGAGGGAGATGAAAGCGCAATTATCTTGTTTGCACAAGCGATGCACGACATCACAGATGCGACTAAACTCGATAAATACGTAAAGAAAGGCCTGCACTATCTAGAAAATAAAGAATTTGAAAGGCAGAAAGGTGCCTCGGAGTTTATAAAAGCTCAAATTTATGGTGATGAATCATTGTCAGTATTTAGCGAGGAAAAAAGAAATTTCCATCTCAAAAAGTCTTCTGACTTAGGATTTGAGAGGGCCAAGACGTTATGGGAAGAGTATCAGCGTCTAGCCGACAAAAATTAACATGGGCGGTCATCGTTAAATGGAACGAATGACATCGATACTACCTATCTAAAAGCCTCGCTTTCGCGTGGCGTTTTAGTTCCTACATGTAATACCTTCAAGCTCTAATGAACTTAATCAGACCGACCGCCAAACCATTGTGGCTTTTCTTGTCAGACTTGCTCGAATTACTTGTAGAATGTAAGTAGGTTTCTCCCCCTGTTAGAATCAGCTACGGAGCATCCACCGCAGAATTTAGTGGCTGAGCTTTGATTGGAAACGAGAACTTCACGATACGTTTAAGCACTGTCCAATATTGACTCGCAAAACTGCCGGAGTTGTAGGGAATACCGTATTTTTGTGCCACTAGCCTCACTTCTTTGGCCATGTCAGGGTAATGCCTTGCTGGCACATCAGGAAACAGGTGGTGTTCTATTTGGCAACTCAGGTGGCCGGTCAGAATATGTAATGCTTTACTGCCCGTGAAATCAGAAGATCCCAGCATTTGGCGGTAGTACCACTGCCCTTGGCTTTCGTTTTCGCAGTCTTTTTCGGAAAAAGTATGCACGTCTTCGGTAAAATGTCCGCAGAATATCACGGTAGATGTCCACAGGTTTCGGATCAGATTTGCCAGCCAATTCCCGGCGAATACCCAGAGGAACATGGGGCCGGAAATAAGCGGGAAGAAAATATAATCTTTAAAAAGCTGTCGACCACCCTTGCTAAAGAACGCGCGTTTTAATTCAGAATCGGTCACTTGAGAATGTCGCTTTTGTTTTTTGCGACCGAAGAAAACACGCTCACCGGCTAGCTCATGATAGGACACGCCCCATTGGAACAATGCGCTTAACATGAAATACGTAAATATCTGCCAAAGGTTTCTCACACGCCAGCGAAAGTCATCGCTGAGCCTCAATAAACCATAACCAAAATCACGATCTTTACCGATGATATTTGTGTAGGTGTGGTGTTCAAAATTATGAGTTCGCTTCCAGGATCCTGCATCGCACGCAATATCCCATTCGTATCGCTTTGAGTGCAATACAGGGTCGTTCATCCAGTCATACTGACCATGCAAAACATTGTGACCAATTTCCATATTGTCGATGATTTTAGCCAGTGCCAAAAGCAATACACCCACCGCCCAAAGCCAAGGCGTGATAAAACCGAGAACCAGCAATATGCGTCCGCTGATTTCACTGATGCGCTGCCAAAATAGTACGCGACGAATATAACGTGCATCGGCTTCGCCAAGTTGATTTTTCACGTTAGATTTAATGTTATCTAAATCCTTGGCTAGCGCGTCAAATTGTTGCGTAGTTAACTTCATAGAATTCTTTTTAATACTCCACGGTAATATCGGTAACGGGTGCGCTGACGCACAATTGGATTTGTTCTTTGCCTGTGCCACTTAGCTCACCGGTTCTTAAGTCTTTAATTTGGCCAGAGACTTTATTGCACACACATTGAAAACACACGCCAATACGACATCCATAAGGGGGTTCAACGCCACTGTCGATAGCACTTTCTAACAAGTTCGTTTCTGTGTTGGTGGTAATTGAGTAAGCCATACCGTCGCGCACATAATTGGCTTCAACCTGCGAGGTCGCGGTGTCAGCTGATTGTTCTGAAGGGTCTTTGTTCATAACCATAGGTCCAAAATATTCTTGATGAATTTGCTCAGGGCTGACATTAGTTTCAGCCAGGGCGATTTTGGCCTGCTGCATAAATCCACTCGGGCCACATACATAAATACTAGTCTGTTTTGTGGTTGCAGGAAGCGAAGACCAATCCATTTTTTCATCTATGCGACTATCTGAGAGGATCAGTTTGAAATTTGGCAATGTAGATGCCAGTACTCTCATCTCTTCAATAAACGCTGCGTTTTGTTCACCGCGAAAGCGATACAACAAAACAATTGAAGCCCGAGAATTGCCCCCTGCTGCATATTGGTCTTTCAATGATTGCAGGTAGGCGCGCATGGGTGTGATACCTGAGCCTGCACAAATCAGCATGACATCATCTGATGTTCTAGAAATAAGGAACTGACCTTGAGCAGCAGAGATAAATACCGTGTCCTGATTCGTCAACGAAACAAGCTGAGGGGTTAGCTGGCCATCCAGCTTTACCTTGCAGGTGATCTGAATGTTGCCATGAATTTTCCACAGACTTTCACTAGAGCTTATTGAAAACGGACGCGTCACATAACGGCCATTGTGCTGCAAAGTCACTAGCACATGCTGTCCGGCCTGAAATCCCTTCCAACGCTTAGGTACTTTCAGGGTTAGCGAGATCGTATCGGCGGAAGTGCTATCGAGGCTCATCAACCGGCATTTTGATAGCTCAGCATGATATGCGCCAGTGATCCATTGGGAAATTGGCTCGAAAAAGTGCCTCAGCGTAGGTTGATTTCCAACCATACGGCTAAAGGACTGATAAATGTCACGCCAAAATGGGGCGCGCTGATTAATAATAGATGACACAAGTAACCTCAGCCTAATTTGAGCGAACACTTGTACACTAAAAATATAACACAGTAAAATTTAATACGACTTAAAAACAGCAAGCTACTGATATTTATATATATTTAAATTTTAACAAAAACACACATGTACACCACATTGTAATATTGCGTACATGCGCCAGCACCAAGATGAATAGCCATCATCCATTTTGGCTTTCTGTGATATCACTATTACGCAAAGAAGGCTGGTCTGAGGCATATTCAACAAATTCCATTTCTAACCCGTTTGGGTCGATGAAATAACAATTTTTGCGGTAAGGGTTTTTCGCGCCATAGTCGTGGGGCTCAAATCCCGCTTTTAGCATCTTGCTTTTTAAGTTGTCTAGATTGGTGACTTCAAAGGCAAAATGGCCAATGCCAATGGGGCTATCTCTTTTATCTAGGCTTTTGTTTTTATCTAAGATTCGGCCAGTGCCACCATCGTTGAATGTCAGGTAGGTGTAGTCATCGCCAAAATGCAGCCAATTGCGCTGCTGGCCAAACCAATTGTTGCTGCCTTTTTGTCGAATGGACCAATGTGGGAAGGCCGCTTGATAGAAGCGCAGCGTGGTCGTCATGTCTTGGACGGTGATATTTAGGTGCTCAATACGAGTCATGGTTATTGTCCTTTTATTTAGTCCTATTTGGGGGTTATTCACTATTGTTGGTTACTTGTGCGCCATCACGCCGTTGGTGAGTTTCAGGTAAGCTGCAATCCAGCTTTTTGGTTTTTGGGCTTTTAACCATTGCTGTGCTTGGCGAAGCACAACCTTGTGGCTGTTGACTGACTGATGTGAATTAAATTGTGTTTGCATGGTTAATTCCTTGTTTATATAAAATTCACACGCACTATAAAACCTCAACCTAACTTGAGGTAAAGAGGTTTTTTAACTAATAGTAAAAATTGGTTTAAAACAGGAAAGTCAACATGAATAACAAAGAACTCAGTGTTGGATTTGTCGCACGGCGATGCGGGGTGAAAGTGTCTACTTTGCACTTTTATGAGCAAAAAGAATTGATAACTAGCTGGCGAAATCAAGGCAATCAGCGACGATATAAAGCGGATGTGCTGCGCAGAGTATCTGTGATTAAAGCGGCACAAAAAATGGGGATTAGTTTAGAAGAGATCAAACAGGCGTTTTTGTCCCTGCCAAGTAATCGAACTCCAGATAAAAAAGATTGGGCCAAATTATCTCAACGTTGGCAACAAAAGCTGGATGAGCGAATACGAAAAATGCAAAGGTTGCGAGACTCTTTGTCGGGTTGCATTGGTTGTGGTTGTTTATCGTTAAAGTCGTGTCCAATTTACAACCCCGAAGACGAATTGGCCTCCTCTGGTCCAGGCCCAGTTATCCTCGACAGAGAAAAGGATGAATAATAACTTTTAAGGAGAATTTAGCATAATCTAGTCCCTTATCTTCTTGGACAAAACCTTACTTTTTGTGCATGATCTAGCCATCGCTTAAGCAGGGAGTAGACAGCCACCGCCATGTTCTTACACATCACTTTTTTGCTGTCATTTTGTGCCACCTACTCTCCCATCACTCCTTGCTGTGCCCTCGATTTTAAAATTACCTTTAGGAAATACCATGTTAAAGATAGTAATCGTTGGCGGAGGCGCGGGTGGTCTTGAACTCGTAAGTAAATTAAGTAAAAAACTCGGCCAAAAAGGCCAAGCACACATAACCCTTGTAGATCGCAGCCGAACGCATGTTTGGAAGCCGCTGCTGCATGAAGTTGCCGCCGGCGTGATTGATAAAAACTCAGATGGTGTCGACTATCGCATCCATGCTGCTAGGTATGGATACGATTTTCAATTAGGCAACATGAATCATATCAATCACCAGCTTAAAATCATTCACTTGGATCCAATCCATGATGAAAATGGTGAACTACTCCTTGCACAGCGCACTATTCAATACGATTACTTGGTGTTGGCCGTTGGTAGTGTTAGCAACGACTTTAATACCCCAGGGGTGGCTGAGCATAGTTTCTTTTTGGATTCCTTGCGACAAGCCGAACGATTTCACAAAGCCTTACTGAATCAGTTGTTCAAAATTAATCAGCTGCAAAATGAAAATCAAAAATTGAAGGTCGCTATTGTGGGCGGCGGTGCCACAGGTACTGAACTAGCCGCTGAACTCCACCATGTGGCCAATTTAGCCAAACACTATGGTATGCCAGACATGAATGCGTCTCGGCTTGATGTGTCTATTATCGAGGCGGGTGAACGTATCTTACCCGCTTTACCTGAACGAATTGCCAACTCTGCTCGTAAAGCATTAGCCAAACTCGGCGTCAATGTACTTGAAAAAACCCGCGTGGCTAGCGCTCAAAAAGGCGCGTTTGTTACCGCAGAAGGTAAGTCGATTAACGCCGACTTGTTGGTGTGGGCAGCTGGTGTTAAGGCACCTGACTTTGTTCAGAATATGGAAATATTTGAGACAAACCATGCCCAGCAAATTGTAGTAAACGCTCACTTACAAAGTACTGTCAGCGATGATATCTTTGTGATTGGCGATTGTTGTGGTTTTCTGCAAGAGGACGGCTCTTGGGTACCACCTCGAGCACAATCGGCTCATCAAATGGCTAGTCTGGCAGCCGCCAACTTAATCAATTTGCTCAAAGGCAAGCCGCTCAAATCATACCGATATGTCGACTATGGTTCTTTGGTTCACCTAAGCAAATACAGTACTGTTGGCAGTTTAATGGGTAGTTTAGTCAGCAGTAGCATGTTTATTGAAGGTCGACTTGCTAGGCTTGTTTATGTGTCTTTGTACAATATGCATCAGTTTGCAGTTCATGGCTGGTTTAAAGGCATCTTGGTGTTGGCAAGTCGCAAGGTCAGTAATATTGTTGGTCCCAAGTTAAAGCTACATTAATCTTTCATACAGGAGGAGCATCGCTTTTCCACGATTCACCAACCTCGGCAGCAATCATTTGAGGCGACTCGAGTGATTGCAAGCGTGCAAGCTGGGTAACTGGCAGCTTTAGCGAGTTACCCTCACCAAACAAGGAGTACACATCGCCGTTTCGAGTATGAACCAGATTGCCCGGTGATCTGAGTATCGAGGTGGAACACAAACGGCTGCCAGGTTTAATTTGTTGCTTGCCATCTAACACCACTTCGCCGATAACTACCCGTCCCCATCGCTGATGCATATTGCTACCATCAGGCAAACCAAACAAATAGACCATCGACCAATTTTTCAGAACAGTGACCAAGAACAACTCCTATTATTAACCCCTTTATGCATAAGACAGGTTATCTATCCAACTGATTTCAGCGGCTCACGTCATAAAACACAATTGCACCTAGACTAAGTAAAATGGTCCCGGAGATACGCTCCTGCCAGCGATTAAACCTTTCACTATTTGCTAACCATTTTCCCGCCAAGTTAGACACAAAGACCATAAACAGGTCGCTGAAAAATGCAATAACACAGTAAATGCCTCCCAACAAAACGAGTTGGGTTACCACTGAGCCCTGAGTTGGGTCCACAAATAAAGGCAGAAACGCCAAGAAAAATAGGGCCGTTTTGGGGTTTGTGAGTTCGACCCAAATGCTTTGTTTAAAAATATTAGCAACACTGGCTGGTTTAATTTCAGATTTCCCTAAACCGTTTCGTTTATGCTGCAAAAACGCCTGAATACCCAGATATACTAAATAACTAGCACCACACAGCTTAAGCACCATAAATGACATGGGAAACACCACAAATACGGCAGCTAAGCCAAATGCTGAAGCTAAAACATACATCATTGAGCCTATCGCCATACCGCTAGCAGCGCCTATTCCATGTCGCGGACCACTCGCCAACGTTCTCGCCACAATATATAAATTTGATGGCCCCGGAGAGAGGCACAATATTGCGGTGGCGGCGCTAAACGTCAGTAATGTTTCAAGTGGAAGCATAATTCATGACCTTAAAATCAAAAATAGTGAGTTCATTACAAGCAAAATAATTTTTGCTTAAATATTCATCTAAATCACTTGCAACACAGAAGTATTTGTTCACAATACTCCCCATACTAACAAGTTCGTTGGTGATACTATGAATTACGACAAGGACGACGTCATGCATAGAGAAACATTATTAGAATGTTTATGCCCATACTGCCATTCTACCATTGGATTTAACGAAAGAATCATTGTTAATCCCAAGCAACCCTCTGCCATTCATTGTTCAAGCTGCTTTGCTCAGTTCGATATTATGGTAGTGGATGGAGTAGGCCAAACAAAAAATGTTATCGTATTGATGGAATAACCGATAGAGCCAAACCGAAGCGCTTTAGGAGGAACAATGATACATGTTTATCATGCCAATGCTAACTTGATACCACAACTCTCCACAGTAGAAAACGAGCGTCAATTGGTGTCGCTTGTTATGTCCAACTTAAGCAATTACCAACTTGCTACACGAGTTAAACACTCAGAACTCGACATCGCATTCGCTGCCACAGGCGGAAAAAGCAATTGGGTCAATGTTGATAATATGGCGGTGGCATTCGAGCCTCAGCCAGACAGAGCGTCAACCTTTGGTGATGTATTAGTTGAAGCAGGAAACGGTTACGTGAACCTATCCACTCCCGCAGGCTTTATTCCCCTTGTTGATGTCGTTGAATCAATAGGTGTATTGGAAAAGAAACAGATAAACTAGAGCACTAATTTTGCCCACTAGAATAGCCATGTAAAACGCCAGAATACTATCCAACCTGTATATTCTCTATTTCAACAGTGATTAAAAACGGCGGAATAATGCACATCCCAAAAACATTTGAACAAAACAATATTGACGAGCTAGTGTCAATCATTCAGCAATATCCATTTGCAACATTAGTTTCCAATCAAGAAGATGGTTTTGATGCGACTCACCTGCCTTTCATAATAGAAAAAAATGGCGAAGACCTAGTTCTAAAGGCACATATTGCAAAAGCCAACCCTCTATGGAAAGCAGTTCAAGCAGGCTCGGATGTGCTTGTTGTGTTCAATGGGCCAAATTGTTATGTATCTCCCAATCACTACCCAACAAAACAACAAAATGGCAAAGCGGTGCCAACGTGGAATTATGTTGTTGTGCATGTAAAAGGAAGCATCTCCTTTTCGAACGATCCCGATTGGAAATACAAGGTGATCGATGAATTAACCACTGTGCATGAAGCAAACTCAGAAATCCCTTGGTCTATTTCTGACGCCCCTGATTCTTTTATTAATAATATGCTACCTGCAATTGTCGGAGTCCAAATCACGGTCAATTCAATTTAAGGAAAGGCGATGCTGTGAATAGTCAAAACCAACTTTTTATACAGCCTCGTTAGCTGCCTATAGTGTTCAGAGCATAGACTTGAGTCATCGAATGAATTTAAAGAATATAAAAAGCATATTACTTGTGATGGTTTTAACTGGGTGCGCTGCTGGTCATCAAGACTTCATTGATCTTCGAAATGACTTATATGTTAATCAAGTTGTAATGGATGAAAATGCTCCATATAAATTCTCTCGTTCAGGGGAGTTTATTAGGGGAGACTATGTGATAGCTGGTGAAGGTCTTACCGAAATAAGTCATGATAATAACGGTGATCTAATTTATCACTTTTCAGTTCAAGAAATATTACCTAACCCTAGAACCGAAAAGGAATGGGTTGGAAAGTGCCTAATCTATTATGTTGTTGACCCTAATACTCGTTTAGTTAAAGACTGGGGATTTGACGAG
>JAOMVH010000092.1 GCA_028356795.1 Aliiglaciecola sp.
ATAACATCAAGTCGATCACTGAATAACATGGTTAGCAAAAAGTGATCGGCATCGATGTTATTGGGTGATCGCAATGGATGTTATTCGATGATCGGCATCAATGTTATTGAGTGATCGGGATCGATGAAAATATGCAGTTCACGTTCAAACCAGAGAATGGGTGTTCACCATCACCAGAATATGCAATGGGTCAGCCTGCTACGGCAATGCACCGGTAAGCGAATAAATTTTTGATTCGTATGCTGCGGCTTAAGGGATTGACGCCATTTTTTCAGTTGTGAACCACTGATCCGCAACATCGAAGTGACTTTACTGCTCGAACAGTGTTCAAGTATGTCGATAGCTTGTTGGCGCAATGCTTGTGGGGTGGGTGATTTACGACTGCCTCGGTTAGCTCGCCATAACTCAAAGGCGTTGACTGCCTGGTTTATTTCTTTAGCGTTTGCCATATTTTCATCTTGAATGAATAAGTTGCAAACATTAAATCAAATGAAATTTAAGAAGTTGAGTTATGCTGCCGTAAGCTCACACAACAAAAGACGCAAACTATTTCATTTGGTGTAGCTGATATCTATTACGCAGTCCATAAAGCATGGCCCATTAATCGGTAAAGGCGCGCGGTCGCGAGTAACATCAAAAAGCATAACTTGCCGCGTTTACTTTTTGGTTTGTGAGATAACACGTTTTGTTGCTTCTGGGTTAGGATTTTCAGTTTAACCTTCATCTTCAGTTCTATTTGCGGTCTCACCCACATCGACCAATAATTGCCCCTCATAACCTGATTCAAACTGCCGCAGTTTCGCTATACTGGCTTCGGTAAATATATGCCCTTGGGGCAATAACAATATATGAGACTCATTATATAAATCATTATTTAACCGCATACCAGGTTTCAAATCTCGTGGCGTTCTCATAACATCCTCTGCCTTCGATAGCGTTTGAATATCCATTTCAATAAATGTAGACAGAAACCTCCTGTCGTACTTCACACCTGCGTGTTTCAGCATTTCTTTTCTCGCGTCTTTAGAAGAAAGTTTTGTTGGCAAGATGCGGCCGTGGCGATAGCGCCAATAGTCTCGGCAAATAGCGATGAGATTTGCACCCGTTGGAGGTCTGGGTTCATCGTTAACAGGCTCAAATTGTTTTGCAATGAGTTCAATTTCATTTTCTAAAGTTAGCAAAGGTGAAAGGATAAGCTTAGCTTGATCTACTTGGCTAATAAAAACCCTCTGTTGCTGGTAGTTGAGTTCTGAAAAGGGACGTTCAAGAATATCCTGCGGTAAACTTATCTGGCCAATTTCACATATGAGACCAGCAAGGCGTGCGGCATAAATTTCCTTTGCGCTTAACTTTAGATTAACCGCAAGCTGTCTTACAGATTCACTCACTTGGCGGGCGAAACCACCATCTATTTTAGGGTGCGACACAATCACGTTGTAAAGCACACGTTCTAATGAGATTGAGTGCTGTCTGGCTGCTTTAAAAGCTGCTTTTATTTGCCTTGTTCGCAACGTAACCTTTTGCTCTAATTCCTGATTCATGTTCGCAAGTTTTGCGTTTTGAACCTGAGTAAGTTTCAGCAATCGTGCATTTTCCTTGCGCAATGAGGTTATTTCTATCCCCTCATTTATCACTTCCGATAGGGCTTCATTGTTCCAAGGCTTGTTGAGATAACGGTGAACCTTACCATCATTTATTGCAGCCAACATCATATCTATTTCTGCATAACCACTGAGAATAATTCTGAAGGCACTGGGTTGCAGCTCTGCAGCTTTCTTCAGGACATCTGCTCCATTAATATTTGGCATTTTCATATCAGAAATAACAACATCAACTACTCTGCTCTCCAATATACGTATCGCCTTCTCTGGCGCATCAGTTAGCAGTAGTTCAATATCTAGACCATGAAGAGTGCGACGAATAGAGCGTAATATGTTTGCCTCATCATCCACCGCGAGAACCACGGGAGGGGCATCATTTTTTGCCACATTATTCATCTTTTATACCTCCTATACATTTGTTAAAGGAAACTTAATAGTAAAACAACTTCCCTTCCCGACCTCGCTGTCAGCACTAATCTCACCGTTTAACTCATTGATGATGCCTATTGAAACAGACAGGCCAAGCCCAGTACCCAACCCTGTAGGTTTAGTAGTGAAAAAAGGGTTAAAGATTTTAGTTAACGTATCTGGTGCTATGCCAATACCGGTATCAGTAATTTTTACAACAATCACATTATTTTGTAATGACGTTACTATACCTATCCTTCCAAAAGAATCAGTAGCTTTGATTGCATGTGACGCATTGATAAGCAAATTTGTAAAGACTTGGGTTAACTTACCCACATTCATAATGATTTCCGGTATCGAGCCAAACTCTGTGACAATCTCACAATTATATTTCAGTTCATTATTTACGATATTTAACGCTGTCTTTAAACAAGCATTAATGTCAAAGAGTTGTTTGTCATTTTTGTCGATACGAGAAAATAATTTCAAGTCTTGCACTATTTTAGCAACTCGATCTAAACCCTCTTTTGAGTCAGTTAGTAATTCTTCAATGTCGTCATTAATGAATACAAAGTTCTCTTTGGAAAGCAGCTCACTGAGTAATTGTAATTGTGGATGTGTTTGTTGAGACAGTTCCTGCACCACCAATTGAGATTGATGAACTAACAACTGATAGGCACTGATGTAATCCTTTAGCGTCGTAATATTTGATGTCACAAACCCAATGGGGTTATTGATTTCATGCGCGACCCCAGCGACTAGCTGACCCACCGATGCCATTTTTTCTGCCTGCAGAAGTTGTTGCTGAATTTCTTTGGTATCTTGAGCCGCTTTTATCAACTGATCATTTTGTTTTGTGATGTGCCTTGTGTGCTCCAAACCTTTTGCTTCTAACTCACTATTTAGTTTTATGAGTTCGCTCTTTTGTTCATTATTAATGTCAAGTTCTTGCTGAAATGACAAAATTACCTGGTTAGTGGCCTTGGCAAGCTCAGACAATTCCTCATTGGCACCTGCCGGTAAAGATAACAGTGCAAAATCTCTATCCTTGAGCGCTTTTTGAACCTGTCTAGAACTATGCTCTACGGCCTTGATTTGGCGAAATAGAAAGACACTAAAAAAATATGAAAAGGTAGCGACGAGCACTATTTCAATAGTGGCAATCGATAGAGACCAAGTACTAATTTTAGTCATAGCAGCTTGAGTGGATTGAATACTGATGCCCAATTCAATGCGTCCTAGTGAGGATCCACCATCATCAATTGTTGCAAATGTATCGAAGACTCCATCATTTACATCACTCAAACGTTGGTCTAACTGAAAAGCACGAGAAAGAATATTATTATCACTGAGAGATACAAGAATTTGTTGTTCGGGCCCGATGATTTTTACATATTCCAAATCTGGCTTTTTTAAAAGCTCTGAAGCATAGGACTCAAGCGAATTTATATCATTAGTCAAAAGCGCGTCTTTTACCACAGTACTGAACAATTCGGCGGTAGCACTCGCTCTTTTTGAAAGCATTTCATCGATAATGTGAGTTGAGAAACTAATTGCAGTGAAAATCAACAAAATGAGTAAGAAAACCTCTATCGCTGCAATACCAGCGATGTTTTTTGTCCGCAGTGAAATTTTCATTGGCACACCACTACATTACTAGTGCGAGTAACTGGTGAAAAGATACAGTCCCGATTTCTAACTTGTAAACTCACAAACCTATTGAATGCCATTTTCATTGGGACTTTTTTAATAGTGGAAATAACCTTCAAGCTGAGTGGAACTCTGCTATCTGCATGTTCAGGCTCGGCTAACCACTTGTTAAACCATAAAATGTTAAATTGATGCCACTCTTTTTTCAGAGCGTTAGGAGAAATTCGATAGCGCCATTGCCAAGAGGGAAGACATTTTTTAGTCATACTCTGACAAATCGAATCATGTACAAACAACGCACTCGACTCGATACTCACATCCCAATTACGCAGCAACGGTTGGGTTTTGATAGTCGTTAAAAAAGCCGCTAGCGTAGAGGTGGTGAGTAGTTTTTTTGCCGGTTTTCGCAAACAAATTATTGGGTTATTTTTGCTCAACAAGGTGCTTTTCATCACCTGTTCGGATAGTTTATCCGCTGGCTTTTGTAGAACTAGGCAGAAGGTTATTCGACTATTATGAGCGTGTTTGATAGTAGTTAGCGAGTGCTTAACCAGCAAGAGAAATATATTCGGCTTCCTAACTATTTCCTTCGGGCACATCATGGAATCGCTGCTTCGAATTCAGCCATTAATTGGGATTGATCAAATGGTTTAGGAAAAGCCTTGTTTGCTCCAAGCTGAACAGCATCGTGAAGTTGTGTATCATCCAGCGCTGATATAACAATAATTTTTGTTTCATTAAGTTCTTTTTGTTCTCGGGTGAAACGTATCACATCAAAACCATTTAGACTTGGCATGTTTAAATCTAAGGTCATTAAAGCAGGCTTGTGCATGCTGAGCATCAAGCCAGCTTGAAATCCACCATTCGCGATTAGCGTTTTTAAACCTGCTCTTCTAGCAACACGTTGTATAGCCTTAGCCATTGACATTTCGTCATCGACAATCAAAATCCGCAGTTCGTCTCTTGTTAATTCTTGTGGTATCGGCATTTTGTGTTGTCTCAAAAAGAAAATAAAATCATCGACTAATATCCGATTATTTCCACGCCCCGGTAACTTGAAGCCTTTTAGCTTATCCGTTTCGAGCCAACGAATAACCGTACGCAACGTTACTCCACAAAATTTAGCTATTTCTCCTGTCGTTAATGATTGCATTTAGATTCCAAACAGCCTCAGACACTGTTACATTACACTTAAAAGACAAATAACGCAAATGTGACAAAAATATAACTTGTGACATTTGCGACATTGTGTATAGTTATTAGGCAATTTATAGTTCTACACAGTATAGCTTGGCGAAAAAAGAAACAAGTAAATAGCTCAGCATTTGTTATATTAAGTAACGATGTGGAGTATTTGGAATAAAGTGAAGAACAAAATATTTATGATGTTTACCTAATTACGTTAATTGAGCCAAATGTTAAAAGGCTATAGTTTTTGTTGAATCTCGTTGATCACTTTGAAACTGCACGAACAATACAAGGGTTATTATGGAACTCGCAAATGAACAATCACAATCAATCGCCAACACTGGGCTGCAATCAATCTTACTGGTTGACGATGAACCATACATTTTAAAGTCATTGCAACGCACATTAAGAACTCTTAACTTATCTGTTTTAATTGCTAATAATGCAAAAGAGGCGCTTTCACTTTTAGCGGAAAATTCAGTTCAAGTGATATTGACAGATCACAAAATGCCAGATATGACAGGTGCTGATTTAATTGATGTTGTTAAACGGGAATATCCAGAGATCGTATCTATAATGCTAAGCGGTCAGGCTGATTATGAGCAAGTAATTCGATTATTTAACGACCGGGCGGTTTTTAAGTTTATAAAAAAGCCTTGGTCTAACATCGAGGTCATCGAAGCTATTGAAACCGCGTTTTCACAATACAATGATAGCACATTTGGCACTTGGCAACAGCGCGTAAATCGACTTTCTGAAAACTCTGGAAGCCAAAACTGTACTGCTGCGTTAGAACGCTTGAATAATTCCAATGATTTCAAATACCTTGCAGCGATAGAGTATGTAAATCTATCTGAATTTGCCAAAAACATAGGCCAGAAAAAATGCGAACAGATACAAGCAGAGTTAATTAACAGGACTAAGGATGTCTTATCTGAGGGGGCAGAACTGCTTCATTATGATGCAGGGCTTCTGTTAGTTTGCATTCCGAGTAAACAGAGCAGTGACAAAATAGAAAACCAATTGAATCACCTGATGCTTCGCTTTATCGATAATGCCCGTGTATCTGTCCCTGAGGTGAGACTGGAGTTACGTGCCGCGTTTTTGTCGGACTTATCAACGAAAACCTCTTTAGAAATGCTTATAGAAGAACTCAAAGTGACCATTCGGTCAACGAGTGCAATAACGCCACTCATAAAATTGGATGAACAGCTCCAAGAAAAGTTATCTCGACAACAGAAAATAAAAAGTGCAATCCAGCCTGATTTAGAGAATGGTCGCTTTTCATTAGCCTTCCAGCCTAAGGTGTCTTTGCAAAATAAAGTGATTTGTGGGGCAGAAATACTACTTCGTTGGCAGCATTCTACTTTGGGGTGGGTTTCACCCAGCGAGTTCATTCGACTGGCTGAGTTAGATGGGCAAATTTCAAACTTAGGTAATTGGGTACTCGAGCATGGTATTGAACAAGCAACGCGATTGTTACGATTTAGCCCAGATCTTGAAGCTGTTGCAATAAATGTTTCGGCCCGACAATTAAAGGCGCCTGATTTTGTCGAACAGCTTGAAATTTTACTTGAAAAATACAAAATGCCAGCGAGTCAATTAGAATTAGAAATTACTGAGACATTCATCTCTGAAAATCCAAAGCGAATGCAGCAAGTGTTGTGGCAGCTTAAATTACTCGGAGTTTCAATCGCGGTTGATGACTTTGGTTCAGGTGGAACGGCTTATGGTTACCTCACGTATTTACCGATAGATATTTTGAAGTTAGATAAATGCTTGGTGGACGGTCTGGTATTCTCAGAAGGACAACGTAAGTTAATAGAGAGTCTAGTGAAAATTTGTCATTCACTAGGAATAAAGGTAGTTGCCGAGGGTGCAGAGGATAAGGAAACGTTAAAAATTCTAGCAAAAATAGACTGTGACCAGGTCCAAGGGTTTGTGTACAGCAAGGCGCTAAGCAGTGAAGATTTTAAAAAACTGATTGTCAAGCAACCATTTATCCGTTCATAATCTAGCACTTCGTTTTGGGGCGAAAGTTTCTATCAGGGCTGCGATGTTATCAAGAGGGAGCTGCTCGTCTGTTGCTTCCTTCTGTATCGCGACGGCGGGCATACCAAAAATAACGCAAGAGGCCTCATCTTGCGCTACTGTGCGAGCTCCACTTTGACGCATTTCTAGCAAACCGTTAGCCCCGTCATCTCCCATACCTGTCATAATAATACCCAGTGATTTTTGACCAATTGCCTTGGCAACAGAGCGAAATAAAACATCGACAGATGGTTTGTGACGACTGACCAAAGGCCCATCTTTAACCTCTATGTATGGTGCACCGCCATACTTGGTTTTTACGATCATATGCTTCCCTCCCGGCGCAATAATTGCCTTACCCGGTAAAATTTCATCACCGGTTTGTCCCTCTTTGACATGGATACAACACAATGAGTCCAGTCGTTCTGCAAAAGCAGCAGTAAAGGCTTCTGGCATGTGTTGTACGATGACAATACCCGGACACTCTGTGGTCAAAGACACAAGCACCCTCTCCAATGCTTGTGTACCTCCTGTTGACGCTCCAAGTGCAACAACACTGGATGATGCTCTCGCTCGACCCATTGGTTTTGATACGATGACATCAGCATTTAGTTTTGGTCTTATATTAGGGTAAGTTCTGTTGTAATTTGTGGCGGTATTTGCCACTTTAGAGAGGTTAACCTTGGCGGCGGCTCGCACAGAATTAATAATCTCAGTCTCAGAGTCACCCAAAGATTGTTTGAGATTCATTGTTGGCTTAGTTATGACGTCGACAGCGCCAATACTCAAAGCCTGTATACTTGTCCTTGAGCTTTTTGTCGTTAATGTTGAACACATGACAACAGGAATAGGATTTTCTTTCATAATCTTAGTTAAAAACGTAATGCCGTCCATTCTCGGCATTTCAATATCTAACGTAATGACATCTGGCGTTATCTTTTCAAGTCGCTTCAATGCAAAAATAGGGTCCTGAACCGCAGCAACGACTTCAATATCGTGATGCTTGTCAAATATAGACTTGAGACACTGTCGAACGACAGCAGAATCATCAACAATCATTACCTTTATTGTCATTCTATACCTCTATTAAATCTTTCCGCTGGTTGTTGGTATTACTTGCCCATTTTGTGCTGTATGTTTCACCCATACATCACCGGTATTTAGGTCTAGTACAATTTTGCGATTGCCACTTTCCCCCACGTGACAAACTAATACATCCATATTTCTCTGTGATAACAAAATCATTGCTTGAGCCACATTCTCTTGACCGATAGATCGATGGGCCGTATCAAGCTCCCTAACACATACATCGGCACCACCAAATACTTTAACCTGATATTCTGAAAGCTCAGTTTCATGTAGTTGCACACCAAGAGTGAGAAGCTGAATCGCCTCATCA
>JAOMVH010000093.1 GCA_028356795.1 Aliiglaciecola sp.
CATGATTTTCCTATCGAGCTAGCCCCTCAGATTGCCAGTGACATTATATCCCACGCGAATGCGCAAATAGACCGTTAAACACTCAACTAAATGACGCCCTAGCGCTATCATCGCGCGCCAGTCCCATCTCGCCGTATTATCGGTGACGTAAAACAAAACTATGCTTAAATGGCTGTCACGTTAATGTTTTGTTAATTTTTATAGGGTGGGATTTATTTTGATGGTTAAACACAATGCAGGCAATACCATAAACTCTGATTCCAAGCTTGTAAAAAACTTGCGTTTTAGTTGGCAAGCCGCGCTGTTGTGTCTGAGTATTTTAACCATTTCTGCTTGTGGCGGCAGTTCAAATGGATCAGCCGATGATACACCTCCCATTGTTACACCAGCCCCGCCCGTGTTGGTGGAACCAAAAATTACGCTTGTATCGTTTTTAGTGATGGATAACCCTGAACTTGAAACTGACATCACATTGCAGGTTTCGGGAAATCAAATTACTGGCAGGGTCTCTGCAAAGGTCAATCTGTCTGACTTAGTCGCCAGAGTCGAACATACAGGTGCGACCTTGTTGCTTGATGATGTCACCCAAGTCAATGCTTCAACTGCCAATGATTTTCGACAAATACGCACTTATACCGTGGTAATGGATGACCAGCGTTTAGCCGATTTTACATTAGACATTACTAAATTTACTGGGCTGCCGATTATTTATTTAGATACGGTAGGGCAGGGCCCAATCGATTCGAAAGAAGATTATATTGAAGGTGGATTTCGAATTGATGGTGGACGTCACTTTGGCGACAAGAGCCGGGTAGAAATGAAAATTAGGGGGCGAGGAAACTCAACCTGGTTCGTTCATCCCAAAAAACCGTTTCAGATGAAACTCGAAGACAAAGATTCTGTATTTGGTATGCCGGATAAAAAGAAATGGCTTTTTTTAGCTGAGTATTCGGATAAAACCATGCTTCGCAACACGATCGCATTCGAAATGGGATATTTGAGTACACTTGATTGGACGCCAAGAAGTGAATTTGCCGAAGTGTTTATTAATGAGCAATACAATGGCACTTACAATATTTCAGAAAAAGTAGAAGAAGGCAGCAACCGAGTAAATTTAGGCGACGATGGTTTTTTACTTGAAATCGATCAGCTTGACAGACAAGACGAAGATGACGTGTATTTCTACTCAGACCGATTTTTAATTGCCATTAAAGAGCCTGAAGTAGAATGGGATGATGAGCAGTACCAGTTTATTTCTGCTCACATTAATCAATTTGAATCTGTATTATTTGGCTCAAATTTTAGCGACATTGATGCGGGGTACCCAAGCTTCATCGATGTCGACAGTTTCGTTGATTGGTACCTGATCAGTGAAATAACCAAAAATGTCGATTCCCAATGGTTTTCAAGTATTTACTTCAACTATATTCCGGGTGGAAAGATAAAGATGGGGCCTTTGTGGGACTTTGATTTGTCCTTTGGCAATGTCGACTACGCTGATCCTGAGTTTTCTGAAGGTTTTTGGGTAAAAGCAAACCCCTGGATAGACAGGTTGTTCGACGATCCTGCTTTTGTCGCAAAAGTGAAAACGCGATTTGCCTATTTCAAGCAAAATCAAAATCTAATTCTTGATAAGATAGATGCATATGCCTTGCAGCTGCAATGGGCTCAGCAAGAGAATGATGAAATTTGGTCTACTCTTGGCGTTTACGTTTGGCCAAACCCTGTTGTTTTTGATACTTACCAAGAAGAAGTTGCGCATTTGAAGTCTTGGTATTCAGCCCGTATGACTTGGTTAGATGGTGCAATCAACGATCTTTGAGTAATGATATTAGAGTCGCTTGCGACCATATGGTATAAGGCACTCATGAACCTTGGTTACAGCATGCAGGACAATGAATAACTGTCATATGCTTCTGATATTCATGGGGTATTTGCAATTTCCAAAGCTAGCCGTCATGCTCGACGAGTTTACTAACTTCGTTAACATCAATATCTTTCGTTTGAGGTGGGCCTATTAATCCTGTAGTTTGCGTCATTGCCGCAATAGTTAGCTTATCATTGACAAGTTGCGCAGTGTTAGAAAGTACCAAAAACTACATCGTGGAAGATTTTACCGATGGTATGGCTACCTACACCCGTGACTATAGCCTACAAACTGAAAAGTTCGATTTTTCCATTGAGCTGATTGTGCCGAAAAAAGTCCCTTTTGGAAAAAAAGTTGAGCCAGCAAGAGTAAGCTTGCAAAACCCTGGGTTTGAAACGCAGCACAAAAACGTTACTCTTAAACGAGAGAGCTGGAATGTCGGTGTTAATATGGCTTATGTGGATACCAATGTTCACCTACATAGGCTGACACCCCTTGATAAAGCGGTATACCCTACTACCAGCGAATTGATATCGTTCAGGACTCGCAATATAAAGGAGCGTGGCGACATTCTTTTAGAACCGCCATCTGTGTTTAGCATCAATGATGCTCAGGTAATTCGTTACGTCTATGAGGGGAGTAAGATACATAAATATGGCATTTTCTACCAAATTATTGCCAGCGAAGGTTATGCTATTGGCGTCTCTCATGCTGTAATTTACAATGCAATGAGCGAAAAAAAAGTGCCTTGGGTGCAGCAGCATGTGCTCGAAAAAGCAGAAAAAATGATATCATCTTTGTCTATACAACAGGCTGACAATGGCGCGTTGTTTACGACTCACTGATTAAAACGACTATCACCAATGTTTCTGAGGTATTGAAGCATCTTGATTGTTAATCGTGCACTTATTTTTTCTAACATAACAGAGTAGCTAAAATGGGATCTAATCTAGTTCCCTATCATTCATATGCATAGCTGTTTTATCCCAATGAATTAAGTTCGAATCAACGATTAGTATGAGAAATAATGGAAATTAAAACCATCGCAATCATTGGTGGCGGAATCGGTGGGCTCGCTTCTGCAGTACTACTATCAAGAAAAGGATATCAAGTTACTATCTACGATAAAGCAAAGGCCCCTCAGCCTGTCGGTGCCGGTTTTTTGCTACAACCACCAGGGCAAAATATTTTGAGTGAACTAGGGGTAATGGACGAGATTGCTAAACACGCAGTACCTATATTGGGTTTGCAATCAGAAACATTGTCAGGCCGCTCAATTCTCAATTTAAAATACGATCGCCTCAAAGGTACGCCTCGCAATGGTTTAGGTGTGCAACGAAGCACAATCTATGAAGCACTATTAGGCGAGGCATCAAAATCAGATTTAGTCAAAATTGTCTGGGATAGCAACGTAGAAAAGTGCACCACTTGTGATAAAAAAGTTTCTATTGTAGTCAATCAAGCCGTGCATCATTACGATTTGTGTCTATTGTCATCTGGTTCCAATAGTCCCTTGGCCGAAGAGCATTTCAAACGTCGTATTAAAAAAACCTATGGATGGGGATGCCTTTGGACGACATTTGAATTACCCAAGAATTTGTCCCCTAATATCCTTCATCAGCGTTGTAAAAACACAAGTAAAATGATGGGCATACTTCCGGTGCGCAGAGCAGGGGATAAATATGAAGCTGCGCTCTATTGGAGTATGAAATCGTCAGATATTGAAAAATTTGAAGAGCATAAATTTGCGGTACTAAAAGACGAGATTATGCAATTTTGGCCTAGTGCAAGCTCCTCTCTGGAGCCGCTTAGTTACAGCGACTTCATTGCTGCTAATTACAATGACATTTGGACACCCAAGCCTTTTAATAATAGGTTGATAGCCATTGGAGATATTTCTCATGCTACCAGCCCTCAGTTAGGGCAAGGGTGCACCATGGCATTGTTGGACGCTTGGTCATTAGCCGCTTGCATCAACAAAAATGATAAAGATTTGACCGCTTCTTTAGAAAGCTGGTGGAACAGCAGACGAACTCAACTCGCTTATGTTAGGCTACTCAGCCGAGTGTTAACCCCCTTGTTTCAGTCCGAAAGCAGAATGTGTGAAGTTTTTCGTGACTGGATTATGGCGCCCGTAGGGCGTTTACCCTTGTTCGACAATATGCAACTAAAAACCCTCGCCTCTGAGGTGTATTTAACGAACAAAGACTGACGATAAATACCAATATCCGCTTTTTCAGTATTGTCGATATCCGAAATCTGTGTGCTGGCGATCCCCCTGTGGAACGTTTGCGACTGTCAGGTTTTCAAACATCCTTAAAACCTGACAAGCCAAGATATCTTTTTGGGCTACTTGCATTCTTAGGTTGGAATTGTCATTTGAGAGGTATTTGCACTCATCTGTTTTGCGCAAAAGCGGCCGTTTAACTTAAGCTCGATCTAGTCATTTTGTTAGGTTGCTTTTAGCTGCAAACGTAAAATAAGCCTACTCATTTCCTTGGAATACGATGTGTAAGATATTCATGTGCGTTACCTCGTTTGATGCAACTTATCCATCGCAGCATTCCTGCTCACATTGTGAACAAACTGAGTTTTCCAAACAACAATACAAAATGAAATAGCGCTTTAATTACATGGCGTTAAATATCTGTTATAACAGATTAACAATAATTCGAAAAAGGTCAGAAAGAGACCATTCTGTCTTTGGCCGACTCAAAGGAAATGCTATGAAAGTTTTTATTGCGATACTGATTTTCGCTGGATTCACATCGTTAGCACTGCACGCAGCTAAAAAAGATAAAGAGGACGGATTGTCAGACAAGTTAATGTCTGGAATGGAATTGCGCAGTATCGGTCCCGCTTACATGTCAGGTCGTATTGCCGATATTGAGGTAGACGCAAAAGACCCCTCAACATGGTACGTAGCAGTTGGCTCGGGGGGCATATGGAAAACTGACAATGCAGGTATCACTTGGAAGCCGATTTTTGATGACCAAGCCGTATATTCAACGGGTGATGTCACCATAGACCCCAGCAATTCCAACATCATTTGGGTGGGCACCGGTGAGAACAATGGTGGTCGACACTTGAGTTTCGGTGATGGCGTGTATCGTTCGATGGATGGCGGCGAGACCTGGGAGAATATGGGGTTAGCCGAATCCGAACATATATCAGATATCATTATTCACCCCACGGACTCCAACATAGTATGGGTGTCCTCTCAGGGCCCATTGTGGTCTAAAGGTGGTCAGCGTGGGCTATTCAAAACGGTCGACGGTGGTAAATCCTGGGAAAACGTATTAAAAACCGACGAATGGACAGGCGTTACTTCACTGGTGATTGATTCCAGCAATCCCGATAAGCTTTATGCCGCCACATGGCAACGCCAACGCACACTAGCTGCTTATGTTGGTACCGGCCCGGGTTCAGGTATTCACACCACGGACGACGGCGGTAAAACGTGGCGAAAATTAACGAAGGGGCTCCCTGAATCCGATATGGGGAAAATTGGTTTAGCCATATCGGCAATTAATCCCGATGTTGTTTATGCCGGCATTGAGATTAACCAACGTAAAGGCGGCGTTTATCGTTCTGATGATCAGGGCGCTAGTTGGAGCAAAATGTCAGATGAAGTAGGTGGCGGCACTGGTCCTCACTATTATCAAGAAATCTTTGCTGACCCACATCGATTTGATCGTCTTTATATTGCCAGTAATTACAGTAAATACAGTGATGATGGTGGTAAAACCTGGACGCCGGTGAACGTGAAATACAAGCATGTTGACGACCACGCCATGGCCTTTCACCCCACCGATAAAGATTTTTTATTGATCGGCAGTGACGGCGGCATTTATGAGACCCGTGATGATATGGATAAATGGCGATTTATTGCCAACATGCCTATCACCCAGTTTTACAAGATAGCGGTTGATGATTCCTACCCCTTTTATTATGTGTACGGTGGAACCCAAGATAACTCCTCACAGGGCGGACCATCACGCACTACAAAAGCGCACGGCATAAAGAATAATGACTGGTTCTTAATTCTTGATTGGGATGGTCATCAGCCTGCCACGGAGCCGGGCAACCCCGATATTGTCTATGGTCAGCGTCAGCAAGGCAATCTTGCGCGTTTTCATCGCAAAACCGGAGAGTACGTCTCTATTCAGCCCCAAGCTAAGCCAGGTGAGCCCGGCGAACGTTACAATTGGGATGCGCCCATTTTGGTATCGAGTCATGATCCCAAACGTTTATATCATGCTTCCCAACGCCTCTGGCGCTCCGATGATAGAGGTAATAGCTGGCGTGCAATTTCCGGTGATCTAACAAAGAATGAAAACCGCATGCACATGCCGGTGATGGGCCGTACTTGGTCAGTCGATTCGGGTTTTGACCTGTTAGCCATGTCGAACTTTAATACCATAGCCAATATTGCTGAATCACCTTTGGACCCGAATGTTTTGTATGCGGCTACCGATGATGGACTGATTCAAGTGACCTCAAATGGCGGGCAGGATTGGACACGTTATGAACTGGATGATATCAGAGGGATCCCCGAGACGGCCTATGTGAATGATATTCGTGCCGACTTGTTTGATAAGGATACGGTTTACGCAGCACTAGACAATCACAAATATGGTGACTACAAACCTTATCTGATAAAAAGCACCAATCGTGGTAAGTCATGGAAATCCATTGCTGCAAACTTACCAGACAAGCACTTAGTCTGGCGTATTGTGCAAGATCATGTGAATAAAGACCTATTATTTATCGGCACGGAATTCGGCTTATTCTTCACCGTGGATGGTGGTAAAGAGTGGACTGAGCTAAAAGGGGGGGTCCCAACTATTTCCTTCCGTGATGTGCAAATCCAACGCAGGGAAAATGATCTGGTCGGTGGCACGTTTGGCCGTGGAATTTATATTCTCGATGATTACACACCGCTGCGCAGCATCAACAAAGATCAATTAAAGCAAGAAGCGGTGTTGTTTCCGTTGCGTGATGCACTTTGGTATCTCCCCGAGACCTTACATACCGATTCACACGGCGATTTCGAATACCGAGCAGAAAACCCTGATTTTGGCGCGACCCTCACTTACTATTTACGTGATGGCATCAAATCGCTACGGGAGCAACGTGAGGAAGCCGAAAAGAAAGGCATCGAAGATGACAAGTATCCGCTGTATCCGTCATGGGACGCGGTTGAAAGTGAACTTAGAGAAGCCGATCCCAGTGTCTATTTAATTATTAAAAATGCGCAGGGCGATATCGTTCGCAAAGTGGACGCAGAAGCCGAAAAAGGTCTACATCGCGTTACCTGGGATCTGCGTCTACCGTCTTCCAATGCACTTGGTATGAGCCCTAGCTTCTTTGGTAATGTCGGTCCGCTAGCAGCGCCAGGAAGTTACTCAGCAACCTTGTATACCACGGCTCAGGGACAAACACGCGAACTCGCCGCGCCAGTGACGTTTGAGGTTATGCCCCTGGAGCAAGAAACTGTGCCCGGCGGCGTGACACCAGAACAGCGCTCAGAAATGGTTGTTCAGGTGGAGTCTCTAAGACGAAGCGTTTCCATGGCGAGTAGCCAAATTGATGATTTGCAAGCGCAATTAAAATCCTTCCGTATGGCAATCGATCGTTCGCCATTAGTCACCAGCGATATAGAAGCGCGCTATGAGCAGCTCAGACAAGCAGTTTTTGCAGCGCAAGAAACCCTCTCGGGTCAACGCT
Organism: Aliiglaciecola sp.; assembly: GCA_028356795.1. Lineage (GTDB taxonomy): Bacteria > Pseudomonadota > Gammaproteobacteria > Enterobacterales > Alteromonadaceae > Aliiglaciecola. The sequence continues at coordinate 7,598 of JAOMVH010000093.1, forward strand.
CACGCAATGGCATGGGTGCATCGCCTGCTACTATTTCTAGTCGTTTATTTATGATTGAATTTGCACGCGCGAACACCTGGGGATTGACGGACACGCAAAAACAACAAATGGTGTATGTGCAAGATGCCCTGAGTCGATTGCAACCAAATATCGACCGGTTAATGAATAGCGAGTTCCCTGCATTTAAACAGACACTGTTAACCGCAGGTGCACCCTGGATGCCAAAAGGTTTAATGAAAGAAGAATCCAGTGAGCCAGTCGAAATTGATTGAACGAGCGCACTAGGCAAAGATATAAACACGTTTTGAGAAGGTACATCATAGGGACGTTTTCATTATTGCACTGGGGCTGATCATTGTGATCTGCGCCGGTGCTCGGTTAATGCTGAAAAAGGGTGTTGAAACCGCAAATATGCGTATGGTCTTTATGTCGGTCTTGTTTGGTGCCGCGCTTTCAGCCACTTTTAAATAATGGAGGACGATCTTTTTTGCAATTGTAAAAAGTATCGAGAAACACAACGTTGCTTAATCATATTTTATATTTCG
>JAOMVH010000094.1 GCA_028356795.1 Aliiglaciecola sp.
TTAGCAAAAACGTTAATTTTCTATCAATTTGTTTACGCAAAGCCTGTACTGTAATGCTATAATAGTGTTCCAACAGTTTTTGGGTCGTAATATTTTTAAAGGAATTGAAAATGTTAATATTCTCTCTTATCTTCATTAGCCTAATGGTCCTATTAGTGTTCTGCTTATCGAAAGATACTGGGTATAACACTGTTCATGCACGCAAAGAGCAAAGGCAACGCAACGCTATTGAGCACAATAGTGTTGAACGAAGGCGCTATACCGATACCAACGTATTGAGTACCAACTAAACGATTTTTCCGGCGGTTGCTTCAGGCCGCCAACTTCCTAATTCGGTTTCTTTTATAGTGGCTGTTGGTTTTCCCAAGCGCCATTGGTAACATGTCACTATCGTTTTTTAATTCGGCAAACTATGCGTATTCCTCGAATTTTTCATCCTGATATCCTCAAAGTCGACACCATATGTTCACTCACTGACGATGCAAGCAACCATATCGCTAATGTGCTGCGTTTAACCCAAGGTCACCCAATTGTTTTGTTTAACGGTGATGGTAACGAATATAGCGCTGAACTAACCTCAGTCAAAAAACGTGCAGTAACAGTAACGATTGATGCAAAGTTACAGCTCAGTGTGGAATCCTCGCTGTCTGTTCATTTAGGACAAGGCGTCTCTAGAGGCGATCGGATGGATTTTGCAATTCAAAAAGCGGTGGAATTAGGCGTTGAAGAAATCACCCCATTAATTACCGAACGATGTGGGGTCAAATTGAGCCAAGAGCGTTGGGCCAAGAAACACCAACAATGGCAAAAGTTAATCATCGCAGCATGTGAACAGTGTGGCAGAAATATAGTTCCAATTCTTCACCCATGCACACCAATAGCAAGGTGGGTCCAGCAACCTACCAATCAATTGAGGTTAACTTTGCATCCAAAATCAGATCACCGCTTGAGGGACCTCTCGATTCCCCCTAAAGGCGTGAGGTTATTAATCGGGCCCGAAGGTGGCTTTTCTGACAATGAAGTTTATATGAATGAAGAAGCTGGATTTAAGACCGTTCAAATGGGCCCGAGAATTCTTAGAACGGAAACCGCTGCTTTGGCTGCAATAGCTGCGCTACAGGCAACTCACGGTGATCTGTAGGGTAAAAATATTGCCGTTTACTATTAGCTAGATTCTGCTACATTGTAGGCTGATATTTAAACAATCAATTTATAAAAATAATAAGATTACGATGAGCAATGCAAAAATAGTCGACTTTTATGACCCTCGACGTTTTTCTCACTTAAAACGCCACAATGCCATTGAGCACGGCAGAGCGAATGCACTTGATTTATTGATCAAGGGCAACCCACTCTATGACGTGCTAAACCAACTTGTATACAGCTTAGAAGGCGCAACGCAAGGCGTAAAGTGCGCAATCAGTTTGCTTGACCACTCAAAAACTGTGTTGTCACCATTTGTTGCTCCTAGCTTACCCAAAGACTTTGTCAAAGCCATTGAAAACCTCAGAGTACAACCTGCTTTCTCGGTTTGTGCAAAAGCGGTTGAGTCTGGCGAATTGACTGTATGTGAGGACCTTTTAGAAAGCCCATTTTTAATTGCATCGCCTAAGATACTCTCTGAAAGTAATATTCGCAGCGTCTGGTCACAACCTATTATCGCGCCTGATGGCGAGGTGTTTGGTACCTTTTGTATGTTTACGCCAACCCCGAGTAAACCAGACCAAGACGACATAGACTCTCTGACCTATGAGGCACAAATCACGGCACTCATTTTAGAGCGTGCCAACAATATCAATCAGCTGACAAAAGCTAACTCTAAATTAGAACAACGTGTTGCTGAACGCACAAAGGAACTTACTGAGTCGAACTTACTGCTAAAAAAAGCCTTAGAACAACGTAATGAAGTCCAAGTACAGTTAGTTGAAATGGAAAATATGGCAGCGTTAGGTACTATGATGTCTAGCCTCACCCACGAAATAAACACGCCAATTGGTGTTGGAATTACCGCAAGTTCACATCTGCGTGCTATTCAAGATGCAACATTCGACTTGTTTAAAGAGGGAAAATTAAAACGTTCTGAATTACAAAGCTTTTTTGAAGAGGCAGAAGAGAGCTCAGAGATAATCGAACGAAACCTAGTACGTTCAACGCAACTAATCAAAACTTTTAAACAGCTTTCACTAGACCAACATAGCCAAGACGCTCGTAAAGTAAACCTATGTGATTATTTAGACGAAATACTGTTAAGTTTAAAACCACGTTTAAAACGCACACAACATAAGTTTTGCTTGGACGTGCCCGCTGACCTCGAAGTAATTAGCAACCCAGGCGCGATTAGTCAGCTTCTGATTAACTTGATTATGAACTCTGCACAACATGGCTTCGATAATGATACCGAGGGACGAATACTGTTCAAGGCCTCATTACTTACTGAAATTGCCGACCAGCCTATGCTCAAAATTATTTACAAAGATAATGGTCGAGGTATGTCTGAACACACAATCGAAAATCTGTATAAGCCATTTTTCACTAGTGCCAGACACACAGGTGGCAGTGGTTTAGGCATGCACATATGTTACAACATAGTGGTTAAAGTATTAGGTGGGCATATTGATTGCCGTTCAAAAATTGGCAAAGGTGTCGAGTTTACAGTCACATTTCCAGTTGGGCTTTGTGAGAAACAAAGTACTTAACCCAAGCTCGGCATAACCTATTGCAAGAGGTTATGCGTGACTCTTCATGTCTCGTATTTACGCTCTTTCGAAGTGTTTAATATCCCGAGTTTACTTGGTCTAAATCACTCCTAGCTCAATGGCTTTAAGCACCGCTCTAGTGCGGTCTCTTACGCCCAACTTAGCCAGTATATTAGAGACTTGATTTTTCACCGTACCCGATGATTTAAACATGGCATCTGCAATCTCTCGGTTACTGCAGCCAGCTGCCATTAACCGCAAAATTTCCACTTCTTTTTTACTTAGCGCCTCAGGCTGATCAACACTTTCAAATTCTACCGGGTTACTTTTAATACCTCTGAGCACTCGCTCTGTAATGACCGGCTGAATCAATGTTTCGCCGTTGTGCACGGTTTGAATGCCTGAAACTAGCGTTTCTAGAGAAACATCCTTCAGTAAATATCCTTTTGCTCCAGCTTGCAGCGCATCTAGTATTAACTGGTGATCATCAAAAGTGGTAAGCATAATAACCGGAGGTTGATGTTCCAAAGCCTCTTGATTGAGTCGTCTAACAGCCTCAATTCCGGTCATGACCGGCATCCGAATATCCATTAACACAACGTCAGGGAGGTATTTGGCAATTCCCTCTAAGGCTGCTTGGCCATCATTGGCTTCTGCAACAATATTGATGTCATCAGATAAATTAAGAAGGCTTTTTATTCCTTCTCTAACCAAGGTTTGATCATCAACCAACATCACATTAATCATATTTCACCATAAGGTAATTGAATCTGAGTGCTAAATCCCTCGATTGATATCACAGAACTCACTTTGCCTCCTAATGCAGTGATACGTTCGCGCATACCCAATAAACCATTGCCTTCTTTGAGTTCCATTGTTTTTTTATTGGTCCCATTATCACGCATTTGCAAAGTGACCCAATTGCCTTGCTGTTCAAGTTCAATCGAGAAATGTTTTGCGTTGCTGTGTTTGAGGGTATTGGTTATCCCTTCTTGTACACAACGCAAAATAGTTTCCGCCATATTGACATCATCAATGATGATATCCGGCCTCATATTAAGTGCAATGTCTAAATTGGGCACATCTCTAAGCAAAGCTGTTAATGCATCTTCCAGTTTAATTGTCGACTTTTCGCGAATTTCTGACACCGCTTCTCTCACATCACTCAACAATAACTTTGATAAGTCATGACACTGTTGCACTTTTTGTTGTGCTTCTCCTTCAGTAATTCGAGATGCCACCTGCAAGTTAATTGTCAAAGCAGTTAGATGGTGGCCAAGTAAGTCATGAATATTTCTGGCTATTCGCACTCGCTCTGCTTGTTTGGACGCTTCACTAAGTAAGGTTTGCGTAGCCACCAGCTCTCGATTTAACTCATTGGCGGCTTCAGTTGCCCGCTTTTCTTTGATAGTGGCATTAACCATCACCAGTGCAAAAAGGTTAAAAGTCCAAAACAACAATGCAGATAAGCCAACTCCATTTGCATCCCAATAAAAAGCGAACACGAGCCAAATGGGTGCCGTCCATAAAGGCGACGCCAAAAGAGCATAACGAAATGGCATAAAATAAGGTAACTGAGCACTCCAAATTGTGACAAGAATCGCAATGTATGAATAGGGAATGAAAAATACTGCGGCGACTACCGCTGTGTACTGCAACAACATCAAACCAATGCGCACCCGATAGTCATTGCGAAATTCAAATTCACTGATCGACAGTAAAAAGCCGACGATAAATGTGAGCAAACAAGCTGCAGCCAGCGCAATTGCAATGGTTGAATAGCTTCCCGATGACACCATTAGCCATATTGCGGAACTACTCACCACTAGCCATGCCAAAACAGCCGTCGAGCTTTCTACGCTTAATACTTTTTTTAGCTTTTCCATTTGGTCCTTATCTTTGGCATTGAATGTTTATTCCATATTAGGTTACCTAGTTTGATAAGCACATAGGCCGAAAGTCACTTTTTAATTTGTGACTTTTGGCACTGCACACAAAAAGTAAACACCGATATCTTTGTTGTACACAAACACGGAGATTTATCATGTTAACAATTCACAGCATACTGTTTGCCTGCCATATCATTTTGGGTAGCTTAGCATTGTTGCTATTTTGGGTGCCAATCGTGGCAGGTAAAGGTGGCCTAAACCATATCAAATTTGGTCGTTATTATGCCCATACTATGTATGCGGTTGCCTTAAGTGGCGCGTTAATGGCTGTACTAGTGTTGTATGACCCTCTAGCCATTAAAGGTCATTTAATTGGAGAAAACACAGACCAGCGCGCGTTTGTTAATACAATCCGCATTTTCTGGGGTTTTTTACTATATTTGAGTTTGTTAACTTATGTCAGCGTTAAACAAGGGGTCGCGGTATTAAAGCATAAAAACAGTACTGCCCCCCTGCGCACCATTTCACACCTTGGTCCCATTATTTTATTGGCCTTGGGAGGTGTCATCATACTGACATTGGGCACTACCCATGGCCGTGTTTTACACATTGTGTTTGGCATTCTAGGGATAATGATAGGTACCGGTATGTTGCGCTATTGCTTCGCCCAACAGCTGAAGCCTAAGCAGTGGCTAATTGAGCATCTCGGTGGCATGATTGGCTCTGGAATCGGTGCCTACACTGCATTTATCGCCTTTGGTGGGCGTAAATTATTTGCTGATTTAGGCAGCATGCAAATTATATTTTGGGTCGCACCAGGTGTCATCGGCAGCATTGCGATTTACTTATTATCTAAAAAATATCAGCCTAAGAATCTCAATTCATAGTCTCACAGCACTGGCATTGAATGAGGCTTCGCGAGAAGCCTTTTTAATGCTAGTTCCAATTACAGCGTTTTATTTTTTGGAAATCCCTTTTCCCGTAGCACTCCAATACAATCCTGCATACAAATGCTGTAAATAAGCGGTGTTTTTATATACCGCGGGGAGATGACCTAAGCCGGTATAAAAAGAACGGCCGTTGTCAACATTTTGATACCAGGCAATAGGGTGAAAGTCGCCCATGCCATCTCCTTTCACTGTACCCCAATCAGCCACTGGATTGTAACTGCTTTCATCGATACTCAGAATATAGTTTAGGTTTGGGCTAAGCTCTGGCCCAAATTCATACCACTCGTCGGTGAATAATGAGCTATCTGGGAAATAAGACAAACCAGAAAATGAGCGATCAATCACGTTTAAGGTGGCGGTTTGAATCGTCGGATGTATATGGAAATTACGACCGACTAGCTTGCCAAACCATGGCCAATCATATTCTGTATCACTGGCACTATGAACACCCACAAAGCCTTTACCTGACTGAATAAATCGCTCAAACGCGGCTTGCTGATCCTTGTTTAAAATATCTCCCGTCGTAAGCAAAAACATCACGACATCAAACTGTTTAAGGTTTTCATCAATAAAGACATTTGCATCTTCGTGCCACTGCATATCAAAATGATGTTGCTTTGCTAATCCTCGAATACCGCCTATCGCTTCAACCACAGACTTGTGATGGAACCCTTGAGTCTTGGTAAACACCAGTACATTGAATTGTTTGTCTGAGCCGTATGCTCCACCAATGCAAAGCAATACAATGATTGTAAAAATACCGCTCAGTCTTACTCTATTCATAGTTATTCCTCGCTGCCTATATCAACATTTAAGCTTAGACTACCCAGATGTCGAAGCCCCTAAACCTTTTTTAGAATAAAAAAACGCAGAGTCAGGTCTGCGTTTTCATCTATACATTGTTATGACTGAAAAACATGATCAGCCTTGCATATCTTCTAACTCTGTACCCTTGGTCTCGTGCACTAATTTGATAACAAACAACACGGAAAGAAGCGCGCAAGCTGCATAGAACCCATATGCTCCGGCTAGGCCAATACTAGTTAACATAATAGGGAAAGTCACTGTTATGGCAAAGTTTGCACCCCATTGGAATAAACCCGCAACGGCTAAACCCGAACCGCGAATTTGATTTGGGAACATCTCACCTAACATGACCCACATAACAGGGCCCCAAGACAGATTAAAAAAGAACACATAGGCATTGGCAGAAATGAGCGCTAGAGTTCCTAAGTTTCCTAAATCTAAATTACCATTTACGTCAAAATCTGCACTGGCAAAAGAAAACACCATCAACGCCAAAGTGACAGTCATGCCAATAGAACCTACGGTCAAAAATGGTTTGCGACCAATTTTGTCAATCAGATACATAGTAATAACACAAGCCGCAATACTTACCGCACCACTAATAATGTTAATTAGCAATGCATCGGACTCCGAAAACCCGACCGCTTGCCACAACACTGCACCATAGTAAAACACGACGTTAATACCGACTAACTGCTGGAATACAGCCAGGCCAATTCCAACCCAAACAATTTTTCGCACACCACCTGTTGCCTTATCGACTAAATCGGAAAACTTAGGTTGATGATCCGCGGCCAGAGACGCTTCAATTTCGGCTAGCTTAGTGTCACCTTCTGTATCACCATAAAGCTTAACCAGCACACCTTTGGCTTTACTCATTTGTTTGCTTATTACTAAATAGCGGGGGCTTTCGGGTATTAAAAGTAAGGTCACAAAAAACAACATCGCAGGTGCTAATTCTATCCAGAACATCCAACGCCATGCTTCGTAATCCCACCATAATTTTTCTGTAGAAATACCAGCCATATCAGCTAGTAAGTAATTACTTACAAATGCAGCAAACAGCCCACCGATAATAGCCACTTGCTGTATTGTTGTTAAGCGACCTCTAATACGAGCTGGTGCTATCTCACTGATATATGCAGGCGCCATAACAGATGCTGCACCCACAGCTAAACCACCCAAAATACGGTAAAAAACAAACTCACCGGATGAGACAGAAATACCCGATCCCCAGGCACTAACAATAAAAAAGATAGAAGCAACAATCAGTATGGTCTTACGCCCAAAATTATCCGCAAGCCACCCTGCAAAAAAGGCCCCGAACGCACACCCTAAAAGCATACTCGCCACATTGAAACCAGTTCCAGCACTATCAGAATTAAACGCGATTTTTAGGCCATCAACCGTGCCATTGATCACGCCGCTGTCAAATCCAAATAGAAATCCACCAATGGTCGCCACGCAGCTGACCATGATAATGAATAACATGTTCTCTTTTTCCTGACTCAAGTTAAGCCCCTTATTTTTATGATTGCTGGATGTATCAAATCGAAGCCACTTTGCGTGTTTCCGCTCAATTGTTATTTTATTGTTA
>JAOMVH010000095.1 GCA_028356795.1 Aliiglaciecola sp.
CTATGCTTATTTGTTACCTTTAGGTTTTGTGCAAGGTCATTTAGTACTGCATCAATAGCATTTATATTTATAGGCTTATTTTTGAATAACTTTTATCAGAACATATCAAATCGACTCATATCGAGCGCTGTTTTCATGCGTTACGTAACGGTATGTGTTTGTCTGTGTTTTGTTACTTTTAGTCAACACCTTGTTGCCAATGAAGATCGTTTTTTGATTGGTCCAGGTGATGCTATCGAGATCAATGTTTATAACGAGCCGGACTTGCGAGTAAAAGCCAAAGTGGGTGCATCAGGCACACTACGTATCCCTCTTATTGGCAACATAACTGTTATCGGGAAAACACCCAAACAACTTGGTTCAGAACTTGAAACAGCATTTGATGATGGTTATTTGGTTAACCCAAGTGTTTCTGTTGTTATCGCTGCATTTCGTCCATTTTATATTCGTGGTTCTGTGAATAAACCGGGCTCTTATTCCTTTGAATTTGATATGACTGTCGATCAAGCGATCGCTGTGGCGGGGGGGTTAAAAGATCGGGCGTCTAAGACCAAGTGGACCATTTTACGTGGCCCCGAAAAGCAAAAATTGACGGCTACCCCAGAGACAAGCGTTTTTCCGGGTGACATTATAGAAATTAAAGAGAGCTTCTTCTGATGAACAATCAAGACGTCGCTCCGATTGAAGATACCGTTACTTTTGAACTAAGTGATATCTTCATTTTTTTGTGGCAGAAAAAAATACGGATTGTATTGACCACGATGATTTTAGCGGCCTTGGCCGGGCAACATATTTTGAAGTTGCCCAAGTACTACACTGCCTACAGTACTCTTATGCTAGGAGGGGAGAATGATGGATTAGGCTTACCTTCTAGCCTAGCTTCTTTTGATTATCGCGACGATAGTATGATGGATACCTATATTGAATTCATGCGTTCTCGGCAATATGCAAAAAGAGTGGTTGAATCTGAACGTTTATTTCTTCTATCTGAATTTCAAAGTCCAGCGGATGAAACGCAACAAGATAAGATAGATACGGCAATTGCTGTGTTGCAAAGTAGTGTTAGTTTCTCTCAGGTTGGTGAAACAGATCTATTGCGAGTCAGCTATACATCTTTAACACCAGATATAGCTGCACGTGTTGCCAACGTAATTGGTCCCGAATTCTTCTTGTTTTATGAAAATATGAATAAAGAAAGGGCAAATGATGCAAGTTCTTTCCTTAGCTCCCAGCTAACTCAATTGCAAGAAAAGCTCACTTCAGCGGAAGCTGAATTACAAGGTTTTATCAATGAAAAAGATATCCTAGATCTTGAAAGCCAAAGTGACATCACACTAACCGAAATCACCACATTATTAAGCGAAAAACTATTTAATGACAAGACATTAGCAAGTCTATCTCAGACTAATGCTAGCGTTAAATTGGCTGGTGATTCGATCGCATCTTTAATGGCAATACAATGGTTCCAACAAAACCCGTTAGTTGTTGACTTACGAAACAAAATATTGCTTCAAGAGCAGCAGCTTCAGCAAATATCCAAACGTTACAAATATAAACACCCAAAACATATTGCTGTAATGGGGCAATTAAATGCGCTAAAAGCTGAGCAAAAAAGTCTGTTTGAACAGCTGAAAGTGAATTTGCAGCAGCAATACGACAACCTGAAAACACGTCAAAATGGCTTACAAAGTAAAATTAATGAGTTGAAAAAAGATCATAGCCAAATGGGTAAGTATCAAATTCAGTTAAGCAAACTTCGCAGAGAAGTCGAGATGACTCAGACTATGTATGAATCTTTCCTAGCACGACTACAGGAAACAGAAATAGTCAAAGACTTAGGCAATAAAGAAGAATTTGCCGTTGTCGATTACGCCAACGCACCCTCTTTCCCGTCAAAACCCAAAGTTAGTTTATTGATCATAATGGCAGGCGTTTTCTCGTTTATCATCAGTGCGGTGTTCTGGTTTATTTTGCATTTAGTCAGCGATAGAGCGACACGAATTCGTCAGCTTATGAAAAGTATGGATATCCCAATTTTAACTGAGATACCCAAGCTCAGCTCTTCTAGAGCAACTAAAGCGATTGCTGCCGCAGTGAAAGGTGAAATTGGAGATTATTTGTTTTCAGAGTCAATACGTTCGCTAAGAACCTCTACTTTAGTCAGTATGGACGAAACTGAAAAACGTATTATTCTGGTCACAGGTGTTGGCAAAGAGCCGGGTAAATCCATGGTTGCGCTAAATTTGGCTGCTTCATTTGGTAAGTTGGAAAAGACACTTTTGGTTGATGTTGATCTTCGTTCTCCTTCAATTGGCAAAACCTTTAAGTTAGATAAAGAACATCCAGGGATCATGGATTTTGTGGCAAGAAAAGTGAAGTTTAGTGATTGTATCCATCGCCAGCTCGACTCTCAGCTGTTTGTTGTTCCCGGTAGAGAAACCCATAGTGATCCTATGATTTATCTTTCTCGGTCGCGTTTTTCCAGTTTGTTGAAAAAGTTAGGTGTACTCTATGAAAGGGTTATTATCGATACGCCTTCGTTAAGTTCATATAGTGATGCACTTGTTGTCTCTAGGTTTGTCGATGGCGTTATTATAGTGTGCGACCCTGATAGCACCAAAAAAGACGATTTGTTGCAGACCATACAAAAGCTTCAAGAAACGGGCGCTCCTTTGATGGGGGTGGTTTTAAATAAAGTAAAAGACATGCGTAAAAACTTCGAACGAGATAGCCGTCTTCGTCGTGTTATGAATAAAGTTACCGGCAATTAACCACTATGCTAAATAAGCCACGCATGTAAATACCGCTATTTATGCCCCTATTTGCGCTGTTCAACACGAGTTTAGAGCGACTAAACAACAAAATTCTCGCCTTACTAATCGGAGTATTCTCTGTTGGCTAATCACACTGTGTGATACGTCAAATTTGTCAAACTTCCAAACCAGCATTACACTAACAAAAAATTTTGGGGGTTTCGTTGTATCCACTGCAAGCGCGTCATACTTTTGGTCTGAACAGCCAAACATCTAACTTGATCACCATTCAAGACAATTGTTTTTCCAACATCGATACGCAAGGCCCCATTTGGATCTTGGGGCAGGGTAGCAATTGTGTTTTTGTGGATGACTTTGAAGGGACGGTTTTGCATATCAATTCTAAAGGCGTTGATATTAAAGAGTGCGCAACATCCTTTGAGGTCTCTGTGCAAGCCGGCGAAGACTGGCATACGCTGGTGACGTTGCTGTTAAATCATGGCATTTATGGTGCTGAAAACTTGGCGCTGATACCGGGTACGGTTGGGGCTGCCCCTATTCAAAATATAGGCGCATACGGTGTTGAGGTAGAAGCCTTTATTAAGGCGGTTAAATTTATTGAGCTGGACAACGGGCACAATCACATGTTGACGCGAGCAGAATGCAAATTTGGCTACCGAGATAGTATTTTTAAACAACAACTTGCAAACCAGGTTGTCATAACCGAAGTGGTCTTTTCTTTTCCAAAAGATAGCCAAGTGTGCGCCGAGTATGGCGAGTTGCAAGGGCTGAATAAACCAACTGCCAAAGATATTTTTGACAAGGTCATTGAGATCCGAACCGCAAAATTGCCTGATCCAGCTAAAATAGGAAACGCAGGCAGCTTTTTTAAAAACCCTGTTATAACGACTTCACTTGTTGAGCAGTTAAAACAACAGTGGCACAAGATCCCTTTTTTCAAAGTAGATGACAAGCACGTTAAAGTACCAGCGGCTTGGTTGATTGATCAATCTGGTTTCAAAGGGAAAAAAGTGGGCGGGATCAAGTGTCACCCGTCACAACCTTTAGTTTTGACTAACGATGGAAGTGGACATGCCAGTGAATTATTAGCACTGGCCAGAGAGATTCAATCAACAGTGAAAAACAATTTTTCAATTAGTCTCGAAAATGAAGTCCGACTTATCGGCAAAGCGGGAATGATTTCTTTATGACGCAATCAGCAAGTCTATCACGCACGCTTCTTTTGCAACGCTTGGCGGATGGTCAATTCCATTCGGGTGAAATATTGGGGCAGGAACTTGGGTTGAGCCGCGCATCTGTCTCGAAACATGTCAAAGTTCTAACAGAATTAGGCCTTGATATCTTTAGCGTAACGGGAAAAGGCTATCGTCTAGCTAAACCTTTATCTTTGTTATCGCACAAACACATTGCATCCGAACTGACCCTGTTAAACTCCTCACAAGTTGAGGTGCTCAATATTATTGACTCTACCAATCAATACCTTAAAGATCTCAATCGCGCAAAAGGCAATGGCTATGTATGTTTGGCCGAAGCTCAAACCGCAGGTCGAGGACGTCACGGTCGTACTTGGGTATCTCCCTATGGCGCCAGTATTTACATGTCAATGTTTTGGTCTTTTCAGGGCGGCCATCAGGTTATTAGTGGCTTGAGCTTAGTCATCGGCATTGCCATCGTCAAAGCTTTAAAAGGGCTTGATGTCGACGATGTTATGCTCAAATGGCCCAATGATGTTTATTTGCACGGCAAAAAGCTCGCAGGCGTGCTAATTGAAGTTGAAGGGCAGTTAGGCGCAGCTTGCGATTGTGTTATTGGCATTGGCTTGAACATTAGTTTGCCAAGCAACAAATTAGAAATTGATCAACCTTGGACTGATTTAACCAAAGGCACAGGCAAAGACTTCAATCGCAATACCTTAGCTGCGACTTTAATCAATGAGCTGGTAACAATACTCACTCAGTTCGAACAATCCGGATTAGAACCTTTTGTTGAACAATGGAACACCCTTGATTATTTTCAGCAACAATCAGTGAAACTACTTATTGGCAATAAACAACTCAAAGGCGTTGCCTGCGGAATCAATGGCGATGGTGCATTGTTGTTAGAGCGAAATGGACAGGTCGAAGCATTTCATGGAGGTGAAATCAGTGTTAGAGCTGTCTAATGATCAACATGCAGAAACACTTTTGATTGATATTGGAAATACTCGAATCAAATACGCTAAGAGTCTTCCAAATGCCCAATTAAAGGTAGCGACTACAGATAATGTGGAAAGTGTGTTGCAAAACAACCTAACAATCAAAAAGGTGATTATGGGTTCGGTTAAGGGCAACGAGCTTACTCAAAAAACTGTTCAGCAGTGTCAATCTCTTGGAATTCAATTGGTCAATGTGCAGACCGAGTCCCAGCGTTTTGGCATTCAGTGCGCATACAAAGATTTTCACAACTTAGGTGTTGATCGTTGGTTAGCCGTATTGGCCGCAAGGCTGCATACCGAACTGCCCGTAGCGATAATTGATGCAGGCACAGCTATGACCTGTGATCTTGTCGTAGGCAAAAAGCATGTGGGTGGATGGATTGCCCCTGGATTTACTATGATGCGAGACGCGGTAACCACTAAAACGGATAAGGTTTTTGGAAACCAAAAACGGCCTAACCAGCTCCTTTTAGGCGATACCACCGAGGACTGCGTCAATTTTGGTTGTATGGCAATGTTACAAGGGATGCTGACAAGTGCTCAAAAAATACTTGAGAGTCATGCTAGCGACTATCGTATTTACGTGTGTGGCGGTGACCAAGACTTAATCGAATACAATGAAAACGAAAAAATTCAACTCAAACGAGATTTGGTGCTTGAAGGACTGGCTCGTTATGCGGATTGAACCGATTCACTTGTATGTTATTGTTACCGCACTAATGTTTAGCTTGCGAGTGTCGGCCAATGTTAGTTAATTGCTCCTAGTGATGACGGTGTCAATTATTGACCCGATTACTACTTTAACCCCTATTTTCACCCATGTAGACGCCAATACTGAGGGTTTTTTAAACGTCTTTTTCAATTTTAAAAAAAAATCACTAATTTCAGTGTTTTTTTGTTTGTTGGCTATTGCGCACTAGTGATCATTAATCTAGAATGCGCACCCACTTGATGCAGTGCCGACTTAGCTCAGTTGGTAGAGCAACTGACTTGTAATCAGTAGGTCGCCAGTTCGACTCCGGCAGTCGGCACCATCAATCCTGGAGGGGTACCCAAGCGGTCAACGGGAGCAGACTGTAAATCTGCCGGCTCAGCCTTCGCAGGTTCGAATCCTGCCCCCTCCACCATTTTTACTGTGCACCTGCAGTTTAACAGGTGTATGGTGTGACGCTGAGTCATACCACCACTCTCATTGAGGTGGATAGAGAATAGGTTTGCGAGCATCGTATAATGGCTATTACCTCAGCCTTCCAAGCTGATGACGCGGGTTCGACTCCCGCTGCTCGCTCCAAATACGTGCTGATATGGCTCAGTTGGTAGAGCGCACCCTTGGTAAGGGTGAGGTCGGCAGTTCGAATCTGCCTATCAGCACCATTTCTCCCATGCTCTTTGATTAGGTTTTTTTAATTTACTTTGCTAGGAAAAATTTAAGATGGCAAAAGAAAAGTTTGAACGTACGAAACCCCACGTAAACGTTGGTACTATTGGCCACGTTGACCATGGTAAAACAACGCTAACAGCGGCAATCACTACGGTTCTTGCAAAGACCTATGGTGGCGATGCTCAAGCATTCGATCAAATCGATAACGCTCCAGAAGAGCGCGAGCGTGGTATCACAATCGCAACGTCTCACGTTGAGTATGATACTCCGTCACGTCACTACGCACACGTTGACTGCCCAGGACACGCTGATTACGTTAAAAACATGATCACTGGTGCTGCACAGATGGACGGCGCGATTTTGGTAGTAGCAGCGACTGACGGCCCAATGCCTCAGACACGTGAGCACATCCTACTAGGTCGTCAGGTTGGCGTACCTTACATGATTGTTTTCATGAACAAATGTGACATGGTAGATGACGAAGAATTACTAGAATTAGTAGAAATGGAAGTTCGTGAACTTCTAACAGAATACGAATTCCCAGGTGACGACTTGCCAGTAATCCAAGGTTCAGCACTTAAAGCGCTAGAAGGCGAAGCAGAGTGGGAAGCGAAGATTGTTGAGTTGGGTGAAGCACTTGATACATACATTCCAGAGCCAGAGCGTGCAATTGATAAGCCGTTCATTCTTCCAATTGAAGATGTATTCTCAATTTCAGGTCGTGGTACAGTAGTAACCGGTCGTGTTGAGCAAGGTATCGTTAAGGTTGGTGAAGAAGTAGAAATCGTGGGTATCAAAGAAACGACTAAAACGACTTGTACTGGTGTAGAGATGTTCCGTAAGTTGCTTGACGAAGGTCGTGCAGGTGAGAACGTTGGTGTACTACTACGTGGTACTAAGCGTGATGACGTAGAGCGTGGTCAAGTATTGGCAGCGCCAGGTTCAATCAACCCACACACACAGTTTGAAGCAGAAGTTTACGTATTGTCTAAAGATGAAGGTGGCCGTCATACTCCATTCTTCAAAGGCTATCGTCCACAGTTCTACTTCCGTACAACAGACGTAACAGGTGCAGTAGAGCTTCCTGAAGGCGTAGAAATGGTAATGCCAGGTGACAACTTGAAATTCAAAGTAGAGTTGATTGCACCAATTGCGATGGACGAAGGTCTACGTTTCGCAATCCGTGAAGGTGGTCGTACTGTAGGTGCTGGTGTTGTAGCGAAAATCATCGCTTAATTCAGCTCCAAAGTAAGATTGAAAAAGCTGCACTTGTGCAGCTTTTTTTATGTCTGAAGAAAACATCACTCGCAAAAAGCGATCGAGAAATGCTAAATAATAGCGTATCCGTCCGGCGATCACCGTCTAGCTTAACTTAACGTTCCACGGTAGCAACTGTTCGATACCTGTTGCAGGCTTGCCCAGTTCAGTGAGCAGATGCATAAGATAGTCGAACGGCATAAGATCATTGGCTTTGGCGGTTTCGATGATGGAGTAAAGCACAGCGCTGGCATGAGCACCGTTTGCTGTTTGAGAGAACAGCCAGGCTTTTCGA
>JAOMVH010000096.1 GCA_028356795.1 Aliiglaciecola sp.
GAGCGCGATAGGGTAATAGATCATTGGTTTGTCATAAACCGGCATCAGTTACTTACTGATCACTGACGTCAATGGATGGAGTCGGGTGCCGGTTCCGCCCGCGAGTATCAGACCTTTCCTAACTATACTCATCGCAACTACCGCAACTCATTCACTGTTGCAGATACGATTCTTCCGATAATGAACAGCATACACAGAACCACGAGAAGCAAAATTAAATTATAGGTAACTTCTGGGTACTTGGCATCCTGCGCGAGTGTCGCAGTTTCAACAGTTACGAGGTATTTAAGTTGACGATATGCCTCTATCCTTGATTTTTCTAGAGAAACTTGAGATGCCGTATACGCTTTGAGGGCAAGCTCCATATCAATCTTGTAGTCACTAAACTTGGCTAGAATTTCGCCTACTGACTTACCACCCTCACCTTTCGAACTGTCGCTTAATCTAGCTCGCTGAGCTGCTAACTCTCCCTCTAAACTATCGAGTTCGGCACGTAATCGCATTACTTGTGGTGCTTTTTCGCTCATTCCGGTTAATAGGGCAGCGAGTTTAGCTTGAGTACTCGCAATAGAGCCTTCGAGCTGATAGGTGATCTGTTGAAACGCCATACCCTCGGCTTCGGGGTCAAGCAGGTCGTACTCCCGTTGAAAATTCAGCAATGCAGACTTTGCGTTTTGAAGTCGCTTCTCTACCATCTTATGTTCATTAATAACAAAGGCTAGTTGCTCCTTTGCCAGATCATGACCAATTTCGTTGATGTACCACTCTGCTCTCTCAACAATGGCTAGGGCGACATTTCTAGCAAAGTCGGGGGTAAACCCCTGAACAGAAATCGTAATTAAACCCGATATTGCATCTATTTCGATCGACACCATATCACTAAAATATGCATGGATGTCCTCGATAGTGGCATCGTTATCTAAACGACTAAATACATCCCATTCTTTTTTAGCGTAATGTTCAACAATATTTAATTTGGAATCCAAATGACCAATCATGTCATTGGATAATATAAAAGCCTTTACTAATTCATTGTCATTTGAGCTTGGCGTGCCACCGAAACCAGAGAGTAACGCCATTGCAGGGTCAAGAGTTTGCATACCGTCAGGTTGTTTAATTATTAGTTGAGTGCGGCTCTCGTAACGGTCACTGGCCCACAACACTTGGTAGATGGCAAACAGCAGGAATGGGAAGATGACGATAAACGTGAAGGGCTTCAACAGCGCCTTGCCATTGTCGACAGTGGCCTTTTGTCTAATACTCATTAGTGCTTGTTTTGCGTTGCTTTTAACCCCCGAGACAACGCGGTTACCAGTTGAGTGACTCTTCATTATTTCTGGATGATCCCTCTGCATCGCTGTTTTTAGTTCTGAGAGTCTTTGCATCGAATCTGCGCTAGGATGCAAATTTTTAACACGCTGCATAAGTCGGTATGCAAGCGGTAAATCAAAACTCTCTAGTTCATCAACTTTCATTTGCAGCATGGCATGGTCGCGCCACTGCACCTCGCTATATTGTTTGCGCAAGTCCAAAAGTCGCAGCTCTATTTGGTTAATACTCTCTTGTGTCATCTTATAATGCTCGATATGCCTCGATGCCTTGCTCGAGATCGTTGTAAAAAGTCAATTCACCTTTGTCTAAAACTATCGTGCTGTCGCAGAATTGTCTTATTTCGTCCATTTCATGACTAACCATTATCACATTTGCATCTTCACTTCGAGTAAGCAACGCATCTTTCGCTTTTCGTCTAAATTTCGCATCACCGACAGACGTCACTTCATCAATTAAATAAACGTCAAAATCAATTGCAATTGAGCAGGCGAACGCTAAACGCGGTCTCATTCCACTTGAGTAAAACTTTACTGGGATATCATATTTCTGACCTAATTCAGCGAAGTCTTGCACTCGTTTCTCATAAGCTTCTAAATCGGCAATACCATTGATTTTTCCAATAAAACGGGTATTTTCACGGCCGGTCATTTGCGGATGAATTCCTGTCATCAGGGCAACAGGCCAAGATAGATTTAAGTCTGTTATTATTTTACCGCTGTTAGGGTATTCGCTTCCTGCTAAAAGGCGAAATAGCGTCGACTTCCCAGCTCCGTTTGAGCCCAATATTCCAATATTGTGGTGTGATGGGATTTCAAAGGTAACGTTCTTAAAAACATACTGCTTACCTATCTTTGATGGATAGAACTTAGTTAAATTTTCTATTTTTATCATCGACTTATCGCCTGTCGCCAATTGACGTAATATAATGACAAGCTAATAAAACTGATTACTAATGTGGTCATCAATAGAAAAGACAGACTCACCCCTTCACTACCATATTCTATATACGCTGCATAGCGTGTTAACTCGATTGCATGTAAGATTGGATTCCAGTCTAAAAACTTCCAATATTCTCTGGGAATATCTTGTAATGAGAAGAAAGTCCCTGAGATAAAAAATAATGGCCGAGTGATAAGGTTCATTAGTTTGTTAACTTCAGGCACATACAACATCAGTATACCGAATAACAAGCCGAGCATTACTCCTAACCACCACAAAGCGACAATACAAGCAATCAGTAGCAATGGATTATCGATGTGGATTTCCATACCTATCAAAAACATAACCAAAAAAATACCAATTATTACAAATACTTTGACTAAAAATTCAAACATCGCCGCAGCAATAACCGCACTGATAGGTTGTACCTGTCGAAATGCAAATAAAGTCTTATTCTTCCGAATCGCTCCAGAACAAGCTGGCAAAATTTGTAGAAATGTTTGGATAAGAATCAGGCCATAAGCCATAAAAACAAATGTGGGAACACCATGCGAGTCGCCACCATCTATCATGCCACGAACAAAAGACAACACAAAAATAAACACAATTGGATTGATAAGTGCCCAACTCAGTCCAAATTTGTCATTAAACCCAGTTCGTATCTCCCTAGCGAACAAGGCGAAGATGACATCACGCCATATCTCCCACTTGTTGCGTTTAATAACCGTGGTCATCTAATTCGACTTCTAGTTTGTAGCAACATTGGCAGCAATGGCAATCTGATAGACTATCTGAGTGACATCTTTAATCGTTTGCATAAGCTTAGTTTCTACTTTCGGTAGCACTAAAACTTGATCACCAGCGCTTAAGGTTTTTTGTTGGTTGTTTTGGTACCAGTGTCCGCCACCGGATTCAACGAAGGTGGTTAGTCCGTTTGCATGCACAATAGCGATTCGTTCATCGTCTGCTCGTTCGCTAAACCCACCTGCCCAGGCAATATAGTCTGTGATGGTGGCTTCTGGGTTATAGACAATCGCTTGAGGCATTAGTACCTCACCTGCAACTTGGATTAAATCGGTTTGCTCTGGAATGATGATTTCATCGCCTTGCTCAAGGCGTATATTCGCAACTTTGCCATTTTCAGAAACGATGACCTTTCCAAGGGGTTCAATTCTTCTGGCTCTTGCTATAAATTGTGATACCAACTGGGCTTCTTGTGCTCTAATTCTAGCCTCGCCGTCACTGTTGGCTGGCGCGGTAAAAATGCTTCGTTCTAATCTATCGAGCGATTCATTAATCAGCATTTTTTGCTGCTCAGCAACGCTATCTCTCTTGATATAAATCGCCCCATAGTTAGCTTGCTTGGGGTTGACTTCGATATGACTGAGTAAATCGAGAAGTCGAGTACTTTTATCAATAGTGTAAAAAGAGGGTCCAACATAGCTTCCAGATATCTGCACACTGATAACTTCTGGTCTAATATCATCATTGAACAATACGATATCGCCATCAGCCATTGAAAACTCATTAAAGTTTGCGATAGGAAGATAAACTGATATGGGTCCTTCAGGTCGATTACCTGTTATGGCTACGTGACTTGTTTTTTCCAGTGGTCGAGAATAATACATTAATGACTCACCAGAGCGTTTCTCATCTTTTAGTTCAAATCGAAACGGGTATCTTGCGGCCCCCTCCACTGTCACCATTGAACCTTGTTCAGACACCAACACAACGTCATCATCTTTGAATGAAAAGGAGGGCAGCACCCCTTCTCTCAGGAAATTGTACAAGTCATATTCAATAACTACTTTGTCATCGCGAAGGATCTTGATGCTGCGGTAGCTTCCTCTGTATGGGTCAATGCCTGCTGCTTGTTGTAAAAAGAATAAAACCGAATCTGATGCTAGACCGGCATATTGTCCGGGGCGGGTAACGGGCCCAGCAACGAATACGCTTACAGGGGTAGTGGTTAACAGGTTAACGTAAACACTCACATTATTGGTATATATGGCCTTGATACTTTGAGTCACCACGGAATTAACGCGATTGGCGGGAACATCTTTTACTTTTACCGGGCCTACTTCAGGAATAAATATATTCCCTTGGTTATCAACAGTGAGGATTTGAGCCTGATTTACCACACCCCACATTTGTACAGAAATCTTGTCCCCTGGAGCAATTAAATAAGAACTATTAAGGCCGTCGCTTCGTTCTGCCGCGTAACTTCCTTCAAAAAGATTGGCGCCATATGGTGGCGGCAAACCTTCTTCCCCAGCTGGCATTGGACCTGAGGGAGAGGGCCGGTTGACAGGTTGATTCCGGCCTGTGCTATTACCACCAGATTGAATAAATTGAGATACATCAACACGTTGACTTTGACCCGCTTGCTGGGCCTGCCTTAATTGTTCTTCAGTTGGTGTTTGTTGAGCAAACAAAACCGTCGAAATGAAGCTAAACAAAACAACGCCTTTGAAAAAATGATTCATCATTTTGCCTCCGCTGTATTTGTTTCGGAGTACTCGGAGATTACGCGACTCACTTGATACCAATCATTGCTCGCTCTTTTGCAGTATAGGCTGTCAGATTTCTCACTCCTTAATGCTTTTCTGCAATGCAAACCTGAGGCAGCAAAAAAAACATGCCCAAAGGTAATAGCTTGATTTTTGATAGTGCGACTGTCGCCAGCATTGGCACTTTCAAGAGCGTTTGCTAACGCTGGAGAAACAGATGATGCGGGATTTGAGTATTGATGCTCCACGAGTGGTCGTTGAGCTACAGGTTGTGAAACACTTGAGCACCCTTGAAAAATGACCAAGGCGCTAAATAAAATGATAACTTTTCTCATGAATTCCAATCACTCACTTACTTGTAGACAGATACTAACGCCTACAGCTCTAATTTCAAAGCAAACGCAGAGAGTCTTATTATTATTAAACCTAATCGACTTATTCTATCGGCGGTTTCGAACAAACCTCAAGATAGTCCAAATGTTTTGAATTACCAAACTGTAGATAATAAGCGACACAATAAAACCCCAGAACATGATGTATTCAGGAATTTTGAAAATCTCACCAGTGATACCAATTGTTGCATAAGCACAACCCATCAGTAGTATGGCGGCAAGTGAGCGTCTGGAAGATAATCCCGCTCGCATGAAAATATTGTGTAGATGTTGACGGTCTGGCTTCAGTACAGATTGGCCTTTTTTGGCACGTCGATACATGATCGCAGCCATGTCCATTAGTGGTAAACCTATAATCCAAACCGCAGTAATGGGTCGCATTGCCGCTTCAGCGCCTTGGGTGAAGTCAACCATTAACCAAACAATCGTCAAGCCAACAAACATGCTTCCGCTGTCACCCATGAAGATTTTATTACCTTTAAATCCTTTCCAGCTAAGGTTGAAAGCTAAAAAAGGAACAATAGCAGAAATCACCATCATCGGTGCCATGATGGCTTCACCATTATTCGATATAAGTAGCAAAAACACGACTGCCAATAAAACTATTAGGCTCATTCCACCGGCTAGGCCATCGATGCCATCAATCATGTTAAACGCATTGATCACGCCGACAACGCATATCAGCGTAAAGAAATACCCAAATAAACCAAAATCTGTGTTGCCAAATCCAAACACATTACCCAATGAGGTAATATAGTTTTGCGCGGCCCATGCCATAATCGCCGCCACACCAAACTGGCACATCAGTCGGCCTTTGGCACTAAGATCGAACTTGTCGTCTAGCATGCCTAATATGATGATGAAAAAAGAGGCTGTGAAGAAAAGTGAACCGTTTTTGAACCAGACATCGGTAAGAATACTGGTAATCAGTACCGCGCCAAATATAGCCACACCGCCGGTAAGTGGTACCATGCCATTGTGTTGTTTGCGAGCAGAAGGGTGATCGACTAAACCAAGTTGGTGGGCAAATGGGGTCATAACGACTAGGAGGATTACTGCTACAAAAAATGCAGTAAATAACGGCACAAACTCCAGATGGACAAACATAAAATACACGATCCCTTGTCAATTCAGTTCTATGAACAAAGCAATAATCACGCCGAGCTTCGTTTTGGAAGGCGAAAAGCGGCGTCTTTTAAACTGTTTCAAATGCATAAGCTTTTGATTATAAAATGCAATTAGTCAATATCCTTATATCGCTAATAAACTCTCGCGCACAGATACAATTCATTTCGCGGCAGATGATAGCAAAATTCACCCAATAAAAACCAGCAAAATCGTGTTAAAAAATGCAACCAAATTGTTAACATAAGGTTATTTTTCAGCAAAAGCGCAACGTTATTGTAGTTACTGTGATTAAAAAGAGACACCTGACAATTTGATTGTACGTTTAATATACACGTCAATGTGTTAGATACACCTTTCACCATGTAGGCGCAATAACCAATCGTCTTCCGCACTATTATAGTGCATATTTCCGAATTCATGATTTAAATTTAATTTACACAATACACTAGCCGATGACCACAATCATAAATCGAGCAACCCAGGGCAAGAGCATTTTAAATTGAACTAAACGACCACTCTTTGATCAGATCGGGAAATAAAATAATGATTTCCCGGCATGAACAACAACTTTATCACTCACTTTTCAGTTATCGAAGACCCACGGATAGACCGCTGTAAGAAGCATCAGCTTATTGATATTCTATTTCTGTCAGTATGTGCAGTGATGTCAGGGGCCGAGGGATGGGAAGATATTGAAGACTTTGGGCTCGCCAAGTTAGATTGGTTACAGAAGTATCTGCCGTTTAGCAACGGCATTCCAAAACACGACACTATTGCCAGAGTACTAAGTCGATTAAATCCAACAACGATTCAGCGTTGTTTCATTGATTGGGTGAAGGACATTGCGCAACAAACAGAAGGCGATGTGATAGCCATTGACGGTAAATCCGCTCGTAGAAGTTTTACCACCAAGGATAGAGATAACCCTTTACACATGGTCAGTGCGTGGAGTTGTGCCAATGGCATTGTGCTTGGTCAGCAAAAAGTCGATGACAAGAGTAATGAAATTACCGCTATCCCTAAACTGCTTGATTTGTTGGATGTGAAAGGCTGTACCGTCACGCTTGATGCAATGGGCACACAACATCAGATAGCCAAGCAGATTGTCGATAAAGGGGCTGACTATGTTATGGCGCTAAAAGGTAATCAGGGGCAACTCAATGATGATGTACAAGCCTGGTTTCACAAAGCATGGCGAGAGAAATATCAAGACATACCTCATTCAGTGTATGAGCATACGGATGCAGGCCATGGTCGTGTTGAAGTCAGAAAGTGTACTCAGTTAACAATGAAACAAAGCTGGTTAACCAATGCTGACAAATGGTCGCATATTAAAACGGTTGTGTGCGTTGAAGCCGAGCGCCATGTTGATGACAAGGTCACCACTGAGTCACGGTACTATATCAGTTCATTGAGTCTTAATGCTGAGCGTCTCAACAGTATCATCCGCAACCATTGGGGCGTGGAGAATAGCTTGCATTGGACCTTAGACATGACGTTTAACGAAGATGATTCTCGCATCCGACGGGGCAATGCAGCGGAGGTCATGAATGCGTTCCGCAAAATCGTATTGAATATTGTTAAACAAGACAAATC
>JAOMVH010000097.1 GCA_028356795.1 Aliiglaciecola sp.
GCTTTATCGACATGGCCGAAAATATTCATTCACCGGCGATGCAAGAATTGTGGGGAAAAATTTACGCGGTAGAGATAGGCACGCCGGGTAGCTTTTCGTTGAAAACCCTAAAAACCCTTAAAAACCTCACACATAAAGATGCAAAATTACTTAAAACCGCCGTTAGTTTAGCAAGCCGACGAAAAGGTGAGCACGGGCTAAAAATTATGGTTGGATATCACATTAAGCCCAGTCTTTTATCATTACTCAGGTTACCGCAACTTCATCAGGTGAACATAGCAGCATATGGATTAGCTTATCCCGACTTACTGGCTTTAATGGATTTGGGGCTCATCTACTCAAGTGAAATTGAATCGAGTGAACTAGATACCAGCAGCCGTGTCGAATACCGTATCGGCACTGATGTGTATTATTTAGCCCCCAAAAAAAGGGGCCTAAGTTTAACATATTACAAACTCACCTCTACCGGAGTAGAGCTCGCGAGACTGATTAATAGTCGCGCAAAAGAGCGTTATTTAGAAGAATTGTTAACCGTTTTCAAACCTGATTTTGATACCAACTAAATAATTAGCCTTAGATCGAGACTTATTTACCAACGATAATAATACTATCAACAGCAAGGATACTTCATGTCTAAAGATGTCTATACGCCACCAAAAGTTTGGAAATGGGACGCCCAGAGCGGAGGACGATTTGCCAGTATTAACCGTCCTATTGCCGGAGCCACTCACGACAAGGAATTGCCTGTAGGAAAGCACCCTATGCAATTATACTCACTCGGCACACCCAATGGTGTCAAAGTGACAGTGATGCTTGAAGAATTATTGGCGAGTGGGCACAAAGGGGCTGAATATGACGCCTTTTTGATCAACATCATGGAAGGCGAGCAATTCTCCTCTGGCTTTGTTGATGCAAATCCAAACTCCAAAATCCCAGCCTTAGTAGACCACAGCGCAGATACTCCCATTCGAGTTTTCGAATCTGGCGCAATACTCTTGTACCTCGCAGAAAAATTCAATCAGTTTATTCCAACCGATTTAGCAGCTCGAACGGAGTGCCTTTCTTGGCTTTTCTGGCAAATGGGTGGTACGCCCATGCTGGGCGGTGGATTTGGACATTTCTATGCCTATGCACCAGAAAAATACGAATACCCGATTAACCGTTACACGATGGAAGTAAAGCGTCAATTGGATGTTCTTGATCGCCGACTTGCTGATAATCAATTTTTAGTGGGTGATGAATACACCATTGCTGATATGGCTGTTTGGCCTTGGTATGGCGCTTTGGTAAAAAATAAGGTTTATGAAGCCGCTGAGTTTATAGAGGCCCACACCTACACCAACGTGCTGCGCTGGACAGATCAAATTGCAGAACGTGAACCGGTTAAAAGAGGCCGAATGGTGAATCGAACATGGGGCGAACCGGAAACACAACTTCATGAACGCCATGACGCTAATGATTTTGACACTAAGACCCAAGATAAAATTGCCCCTAAAAGCGATTCATAGATTTTGAAGTGCATTGGCTAATACAATATTTTGTAGAACAAAAAAAACGGCAATGTCAACATTGCCGCTTTTTGTGGTTGCTAGGGCAAAGATTAAATGCCATCACCAAATTCGTGTAATCCACATTCTCGTTTCATGCCAAAGAATCGCGTATCTTGCTCACTCATTCCCGCTTCCAAGGATCGGGTGGTGTGCCAATCGCCAATTGATACATAACCTTTTTCCCAAAGAGGATGATATGGCAGTTTATTGTCTTTCAAATAACCATGCAGGGCTTTGTTGGATTGATCGATGATAGGGTAAACCTTCGTTTGACCATCCAAACGCTGCAGCACGTTTAAATTTTCGCGAGTATCTGATTGCGAACGTCTGAGCCCTGCGAACCAAGTTCCAACTTTCAACTCTTTGAGTGCATCCTGCATAGGCTGTACTTTGTTCATTCTATTGTACGCTTCGATACCTTCAACTCCTTGCTCCCAAAGACGACCGTGTCTAGCCTCTTGCCATGCTGGAGAAATAGGCGCTCGATACACTTGCAGGTTTAGTTTAAGGCGTTGCGATAATTCATCAACGAATTGATAGGTTTCTGGAAACAAATACCCGGTATCCGTCAACACAACAGGAATATTCGGGTATTGTTGACTTAACAAATGCAACATCACTGCCGATTGAGCACCAAAACTTGATGAAACTATGTGTTCACCAGGCAAGTTTTCTAACGCCCAGGCGACTCGGTCTGCAGGAGACTTAGCCTCCAACTGTTGATTCAGCTCATCAAAATCTTGCTGACTAAGTTGATTGATCCACAGATCATGATCGTGGTTTTGTGATTGTTGCAATGCTAAATTAGACATAAAAATCCTTAGCGGAGTTTATGACTGGAGCGACAATTTTCTCTCTGATCAAAAAGTCACCAAACCCTTCGTTATCGTTGCCTTTTTGTGCCCACAAACCAATTAGCTCATCCAAGTCATTTAAGATTTCTTGTTCGCTAATGTTTTCTTTATACATCTTGGGTATTCGCGTACCTTCACGATCTCCTCCCAAATGCAGGTTATATTTTCCTGGACCCTTACCCACTAATCCCACTTCAGCAAGCATTGCTCGTCCACAGCCATTTGGACATCCGGTAACGCGGAAAATAATACTCTTGTCGGCAATACCATGTTTGGCTAGCAATCCCTCAATATCGGTCACGGCACCAGGCAAATAGCGCTCAGCTTCTGCCATCGCTAATGGACATGTAGGCAAAGACACACACGCCATTGAATCTAGGCGCTGATTACTGACATCATCAGTGATCAACCCATGTTCGCGAGCCAAAGCTTCAATGCGATCTTTGTCTTCTGGCGCTACAGCAGCAATAACAAGATTCTGATTAGCCGTTAACCTAAAGTCGCCGTTGTGGACCTTAGCGATCTCAGCACAGCCAGTTTTTAAGGTTTTACCTGGGTAATCCAAAATACGGCCATTTTCGATGAACACGGTTAAATGATAATTACCATCAACGCCCTCTACCCAACCAAATCGGTCGCCACGGCTGGTAAATTCGTAAGCTTCGCTTGGCGCAAATTTTATACCCGCCCGTTTTTCGACTTCAGCTTTGAATTTTTCGACGCCAACTCGCTCAAGTGTATACTTTGTTTTTGCGTTTTTACGATTAACGCGATTACCCCAGTCACGTTGAACACCAACCACTGCAGCAGCCACATCGAGGGTTTTATCGATTGAAATGTAGCCAAAATCATCGGCTTTACGGGGGAAAGTTGTATGATCACCATGCGTCATGGCCAAACCACCACCGACTAATACATTGAACCCTACCAATTTACCGTCTTTGGAAATCGCCACAAAATTGAGGTCATTGGCGTGAACATCAACGTCATTGTGTGGTGGCACAACCACCGTTGTTTTGAATTTTCTGGGCAAATAATTATTGCCTAAAATTGGTTCTTGCTCAGTGGTTTCTACCTTCTCACCGTCCAACCAAATCTCTGCATAAGCACGGGTTTTCGGTAGCAAATGCTCACTGATTTTTTTGGCCCACTCATAGGCCTCTTGATGCACTTCAGACTCAACGGGGTTGGAGGTACACAATACATTTCGATTGACATCACCAGCCGTCGCAATCGAGTCAATGCCCACCTTGTCCAAGGTTTGGTGCATCAGCTTGATTTGTGGTTTCAATACACCGTGAAATTGGAATGTTTGACGGGTAGTAAGACGGATGCTCCCGAATAAACTATGTTCAGCGGCAAATTTATCAATTGCCAACCACTGCTTAGGTTGGATAATTCCTCCGGGCAATCTTGCACGTAGCATCACATTTTGAAGCGGTTCAAGCTTCTGCTTAGCACGCTCTGCACGAATGTCTCTATCATCTTGCTGATACATGCCATGAAAACGGATCAACTGGAAATTGTCAGCCGTAAAGCCACCGGTAAGATCGTCTTTAAGATCTTTTTCGATAGTTCCGCGAAGAAAATTACTCTCGCCTTTAATTCTCTCGTTTTCAGCAAGTTTGCCTTCAACAATATATTTATTCTCGTTAGCCACTAGTAAACATCCTTTTGGTAACGCTTGGCCCGGCGAAGGTCGTTCAAGTATTGCTGCGCTTCTTCTTCGGATTTATTGCCTTGTTCTTGTATGATGCTAAAAAGAGCGTCATGGACATCTTTTGCCATGTGAGTCGCATCGCCACACACATAAAAGTGTGCGCCTTCTTCTAGCCACTGGTAAACTTCTTTAGCTTGCTCAAGTAAACGATGTTGCACGTAAATCTTTTGCTCTTGGTCACGAGAAAACGCTAGGCTAATCTTGTCGACAACACCATCTTTAACAAACCTCTGCCATTCGGTCTGGTACAAGAAATCTTGGGTAAAGGTGGGGTTTCCGAAGAACAACCAATTTTTACCTTTGGCTTCATCTTCTGCTCGCTGTTGCATAAACGCTCTAAAGGGCGCGACTCCTGTTCCAGGGCCTACCATAATGACGGGTGTATCAGGGTTCTCTGGCAATCTAAAGTTGTTGTTTGGTTCGATGAAAACACGAACGCTTTGCCCTTCTTCCAGCCTATTTGACAAAAAGCCCGACGCACCACCAACTCTCTCATTGCCATCAACATCATATTCAACTAATGCAACGGTCAAATGAACTTCATCTTCAACATCTGCTTGGCTAGAAGCAATGGAATACAGACGCGGTGTAATTGGTCTTAACGCACGAGCAAGCTGCTCGGCGGTGAGCTGAGTAGGAAACTCTTTAACAATATCTACAATTTGTCTTTCAGACAGGTAATTACGTAATTTGGCTTTGTCGTCAAACAAAGCTTGTAATGTGTCATTTGCCGCGACTTCTAAATATGACTTAACAAACGTGGGATAGCTTAAAGTCAGTTCTAACTTTTCAATCAAGGCTTGTTTGATACTCAATGTATCGCCACCCACCGACACCTCTTCATCAGCTTTTACGCCAGTCAGTGCCAATATCTCTTCAACTAGCGCTAGATCGTTGTTAAACCAAATACCCAGTGCATCACCAGGCTTATATTCAATGCCAGAATCCTCTAGTGAGATCTCAACATGTCGAATATCTTTGACTGAATCACGGCCAGTAATTTTCTGACTTTCATTTAAGGTAGCGGTAAAAGGATTCTTTTTGGTGTATTCGCTGACCGCAGCAACAGGCGCATTCGCAGATACAGGAAGCTGCACAACTTGTGACTGCTTGGTGGTTAACTCTTCTTTTAATTGGCTTGTAACTAGTTCAATAAAAGCTTTGGCAGCCGAATCATAGTCGACATCACAGTCAACTCGATCTGAGATACGAGACGCTCCTAATGCTTCAAGCCGTTGATCAAAGTCTTTCGCCGTTTGGCAGAAAAACTCATAGCTACTATCACCTAAACCAAGTACGGCGTATTTTAAGGCTGGTAGCTTAGGGGCTTTTTTACTGGCAACAAACTCGTGCAATTCAACCGCATCATCAGGGGCATCCCCCTCACCATGAGTGCTAACGACAATCACCAGATGTGTTTCGTTTTTAAGTTGCTTAGCTTTGTAATCAGCCATACTAAGCAGTTTGACCGTAATACCGGCACTTTCTGCTTGGTTTTTATAATCTTGAGCTAATGACTTTGCATTACCAGTTTGTGAGCCGTATAAAATAGTCAATACTTTTTCAGACGCAACTGCTTCGACAGTTGCTGGAACGGCGCCTGCTGTTTGGCTATTTGCTAATCCAGCTAAATACCCACTCATCCACGTTAGCTGATCCTTATTCAGGGGCGCTATCGCGTGATTGATTTGTTGCCATTGGGTCTCATTTAAAACCGCTGATGGCACCACTGCTTGATTGTTCGATGAAGACATAAATCGCTAACCTCTAATTCAACACGATAAAGGTTAGCGACTTTTATAAATAACAGGAAAGACTTAAATAGGATTTTTTATTACTTAATGGACTTAAAAAAAGTCACTATGTCATGAAATTTTTCTAAAAATGCAGTTCAAGACCCGCAAATACACCACTAAATTCAAGATCAGAATAGATGTCATCTAAGTCATCTAACTCTAAGTTGGTTGCTCTGTAACCAAGCTGAAACGTCATATCTACAGCTAAATTATCAACAAACTCATAGGCTAACGCGATCTCATAGTCACTTAGCGTATGATCATCTATCGCCAAATAACTTCCCTCGGCATAAAATCCCAATCCAGTAAACGGCAATCCAACGTACAACCTAGAATAGGCCATAGGAACCACACCTGAAAACGCTTCTCTAGCAAAATTAGTCGCCTCTGCGGCATCTTCTACATAAATTTCACCGTCGATGTATTTACCATTAACGCCAAAATCAAAACTGACCAGATCGTTGTCAAACAATTCATAATATAAAATAAAATCGGTATTACTTATATCTACTTCAGTGTTCAAGTTTGTATTTACATTGAAAATTTGATCGTTAAAAGTAAAGGTACTATCCAGTGAAACATTTCCACCGGTATCCATCGCAGTTCTGCGAATCTTGATATTTGGCACTAATGGAATGGGGTGTTCAAGGGCTACGTAAAAGCTACTTTTGGTTTCATCGTCAAAATTAAACTCGGTTAAATTGACGTCATTAGAAAAGCCGCCCTCTGTGCCCATATTCCAAGCTTGAGCACCAACATATACACCTAATAAAGTGTCTGCACTAACTGGTGTAGCAACAACAGATGCAGCAAGAATTAACGAACTAATTGCAGATTTTTTCACACTATTATCCTTGATTTAATAACTCAGTTAACTCAATTAAAGCAGCATTTGCGCGGGAAATATAGTTCGCCATTACTAACGAGTGATTAGCAAGCATACCTAAACCGCTTCCATTTAGGATCATTGGACTCCAAATGGTCTGTTGTGTTGATTCTAGTTCGCGAATAATTTGACGTAAACTAACGGTCGCATTTTTCTTTTCAAGTACATCAGCAAAGTCAACTTCCACCGCTTTTAAGAAATGAATCAACGCCCAAGCAGCGCCCCTTGCTTCATAAAAATTATCGTCAGTTTTCCACCAGCTGGTTTTCTCGTAGCGCTGCGCGGGTGCAGGCGTAGATTGCTGAGCCTGTGCATCACCGGCTAAATCAGTATTAACAAGTTCATGACCAACACTGGCACTTAGTTTTTGCGATAGACTCCCCAAACGCTTCTCAACTTGTTTCAACCAATCACGCAAATTATCAGCGCGGGAGAAGAACTGTGCATTGCCTTGAGTACGATCTGACAAATCGCTTCTATATATGTATAGCTCTTTTAAAGAATCTTGATACATAGATTCTGCAGACGGTAATATCCAACCCAAATGATTCATATTGAGTGCAGGTTGGGCTTTGATTAGCTGCGGATTTTCTAATGATTGAGACTGGGAACGGCTAAAATCTTTGCGCATAGCGAGTGCTAAGTCCCGTGACATTTCTAGCGCACCGAACTCCCAACGCGGCATGTTGTCCATGAAAACACTTGGGGGCATGACGTCATTAGACAAATACCCGCCTGGTTTATCCATAAGAGATTCAACTACGCGAATTAGAGTGTGGGTAGTCGTATAACCTACCACGACCTGTTCCGAGTTTTGCTGCGCATGAGTTTGCGCTTCACTACGCACATCAAACATGTCTGGCTCTGAGCTCCAATAAACAGCCAATAGCCAGAATAAGACAAATATAATAACAAATATTGCGGAAATCCCTTTTCCGGTCAGGAACCTTTGCATTGTTTCTTCCTTAAGTTAATTAATCTTAAAAGTATAGAGATGTTTTTTGTGTACTGCCTGTTGAACATTGCACTAATGGTGATGATGGTGATTTCCTTCGTCAC
>JAOMVH010000098.1 GCA_028356795.1 Aliiglaciecola sp.
TGTTGTTTTTTCTCTATTAGACATTAGTCGTGTATTTGGAGTTTGGTGACGGTAATTTGCGACTAAAGACTAACGCAAAAAATCGAAAAAAAGAGTGCATATCTGCTTGATTGATTTATCATTTCTAGGTCGGAATGAACACTGTAGTTTTAGCAATATGGTTTAAGGCTTCCCTCGCTAAATAGATTTTTTCCGTAATACTAATTATTAGAATCAAGATCTGGAGAGTACATCATGCTTGAAAATATTAATGTTTCGGAATTGCTCGAAACGTATGTGATCCCATGGGCGATCAACATCTTCTTCGCTGTCGTCATTTATATCGTCGGTAAAATAGTCGTCAACCTAGTCGTTAAGTTGCTTGGTAAAGTGATGGCACGTTCGAAATATGATCAAATGTTGGTTGATTTCCTGCTTGCCATAGCGAAAGCGATATTAATGCTGTTTGTGATAATCGCCTCATTGAATGAATTGGGTGTCGACACAACTTCACTTGTTGCTATTCTCGGTGCTGCTGGCTTGGCGATTGGCTTGTCTTTGCAAGGGTCTCTACAGAATTTCGCTGCCGGAGTGATGTTATTGGTGTTTCGTCCATTCACCCGTGGTGATTTTGTTGAAGCAGGGGGAACGGCCGGTGTTGTAAAAGATATCACCATATTTACTACATTGATGACAACCCCTGACAATAAAGAGATTATTGTACCTAACGGCGCAATATACGGTGGCAACATTGTTAATGTTTCAGCGAAAGAAACCCGTCGCGTTGACATGGTGGTTGGTATTGCTTATGACGCCGACCTCAAAAAAGCGAAAGAGATTTTAGTTGAAATGGTGAATGCTGATGATCGTATTCTTAAAGATCCGGCTCCTCAAGTTGCGGTAGCTGAGCTTGCCGACAGCAGTGTTAACTTTGTTGTTCGACCTTGGGTTAAGTCGGCTGACTTTTGGGCGGTGAAATTTGATTTCACAGAAGCGGTTAAATTGCGTTTCGACCAAGAAGGTATTGGCATCCCATTTCCACAAATGGATGTGCATTTGCACAAGAATGACTAGTAAAAAGTTGTTATAAAAAAATGCCGCATTTGCGGCATTTTTTATGATGGTATCGTTAGGGCGTGTTGATCTTTGTACAGCAAAGTTCAACACGCCCTAAAGGCTTTTGAGTTTTTATTTTTTGCAATTTGGTTTGTCCGTCGCCTTTGCAGCCAGCTGATTTGCTTTTGGCATCATCGACTGAAGGTTCTCAATTCGTGTCGTTGGCGAGGGATGCGTAGACATAAATTCAGCCGGACGATTACCACCGCTGGCTTTGTCCATATTTTTCCATAGTTCAACCGATTCAGAAGGTTCAAATCCTGCTCGAGCCATTAAATCTAACCCTATGATGTCAGCTTCACTTTCGTCACCGCGCATGTATGGGTATTGCACACCAACTTGCGCGCCCATGCCCAAAGCACCCATGATGGTATTGCTATATGCCACTTGATTGGCTTGCAGTATTTCGTTTACTGCTTTTAGTCCCATTCCTATAACCGCTGTATTCGACATTCTTGCATTGCCATGTTCAGCAATCACATGTCCAATTTCGTGGCCAATTACCGCTGCTAACTGATGCTGATTTTGAGCAACCTCTAGTAAGCCTGTATAGACCCCTATTTTACCTCCAGGAAGGGCAAACGCATTAACTTGTTCATCATCAAAAACCACCAGTTCCCATTCTCCATCATAGACTGAGTCGGGCACGTTTTTGGTCAGCGCATCTGCAATACAAGAGACAAACTGATTTTCCACCGGCTTCTTCGAGATAGTTTGATTGCTCTTCATTCCATCAAATGCTTGGGCACCCATATCGGCGAGTTGTCCCTTGGAATAGAGTTTGAGTTGCGACCGGCCCGTTGGCGATGTTGCACATGCTGCAATAAACAATGCACTTAGCGTGACGGCAATAAGTGCTTTTTTAGGTGATGTCATGAATTCATTTCCACAGATAAAATTGTATAAAAGTGTTTTTGACGCGCTACAAATTGGCACATTACTTCAATGTTATATCACATTTGTCCTTGTTAAGGTTAGGTTCAACTTTCTAGACATACACTTTGATCAATATTTAAGGTTAAGGAATTAAAATGACTCATTATTTACCCAAATTAGCTGCTGTTGCACCTATCCTGTTTCTATCTGCATGCGCAAGTGGAGACTATCGTCAATCTGACAGAAATGAATACGTCACGGTTTTTTATGCCGAAGTTGATCAAATACATGACGTAGCATTTGATTCTCAAGCGGGTGAAGCCGTCGCGGTTGGCGGAGTATGGGGAGCGCTTGAAAACGCTGACGGGGATCGCGGTGATATTATAGGTGGAGCTATCGTTGGTGCCGTATTTGGTGGAATCATCAATGCTATATTTGAGGGGTCAACAAAAGGCTATGAATATTACTTAACGGCCGTTGATGGGGATAGTGTTATGGTGGTTCTTGATCATGACCCAGCTGAAGTTGGAGAGTGTGTGCGAGTAGTAATGACACGCAAAGTGACTGTCGATTTAGCTGATAAGTCCCATTGTTCTACTGATCTTTTCGACTGATTGCTGGGTACTAACTTATAACCTTTAAATTATGGTTAGGTTCACTAGGGTAATTGTTGTGGTATTTATTCGGTTTTTCATTCCTTTCATGGTACTAACATTCGTTGTTCATCGCGCTTTTTCCGCAGATTTGCAGGTGTTAACTGAGCATTTCCCGCCCTATCAAATAGTGGATGTTAACGATAATGTTTCTGGGTTTAGTGCTGACATTGTCAACAAAATGCTAAACCGAGCGGGATATCCAGCTACAACGACCATACTTCCATGGGCCCGTGCATATGAAGTGGCGAAGTCCCAGCCGAATACCATTTTATATTCCGTTTACCGAACACCAGAAAGAGAAAAACAGTTCCATTGGCTGGGTCGTTTAACAACGGTTGAAACCCAAATATATGTGTCAGTACACGCTAAAGCAGTACAGATTTCTTCACTCCATGAAGCGCAGAAATACAATGCGGTCGCTGTTAGAAAAAGTGCTACAGCGGAAGACTTGCGGGAAATGGGTTTTATTGAAAACGTCAATTTGCTTTTGGTAAACGATTACCAATCCGTATGGACAATACTCAATCATGGACGTGCTGATTTTACCTATTCAGAGCCACCTAATCCAATTTTGTTGAGCAGCACAGGTATCAATATTGATGATTTTACAGCCTTGTCTTTTTATTCTAAAAAACGCAATTTGTATGTCGCCGCTAGCCTGGATACGGATCCGAACATTGTTGATAGTCTGACAAAATCTTTAGCACAAGTCACCGCTGAAACGTCGTTATAGCAATTCCAATAAAGATCTAAGCTATCAGCAACAAAATAAAACGGTGATTGCTTGGGCAATCACCGTTTTATTTATTTTCGCACCATCCTAGCCGCTAAATTAAACTGCGGCTTTCAGTTCCTCGGCCTTATCGGTTGCTTCCCACGGAAACTCTTCTCTACCAAAGTGGCCGTAAGCCGCCGTTGATTGATATATTGGGCGTTCCAAATCGAGCATTTTGATTAATCCATATGGGCGTAGATCAAAATGGTCACGGACTAACTGCGTTAGTTGTGAATCAGAAACCGTGCCTGTGCCAAAGGTTTCAATATTGATTGAGGTCGGCTCAGCTACACCAATAGCGTAAGACACCTGTATTTCACAACGTTTTGCTAGTCCAGCTGCAACGATATTTTTTGCTACGTATCGACCTGCATAAGCGGCTGAACGGTCAACTTTTGATGGATCTTTACCAGAAAATGCACCACCGCCATGACGGGCCATACCGCCATAGGTATCAACAATGATTTTTCGTCCAGTTAATCCGCAGTCTCCCATTGGTCCACCGATCACAAAGCGACCTGTGGGGTTAATAAAGAAGTTGGTTTTGGGCGTTAACCATTTAGCTGGCAAAACCGGCTTGATAATCACTTCCATAACCGCTTCTTGCAAATCTGACGTACTGATAGAATCACAATGCTGGGTAGACAATACAACGGCGTCGATCCCAACCGGTTGGTTATCTTCATAGATGAAGGTTACCTGGCTTTTTGCATCAGGACGAAGCCAATCAAGGGTTCCGTTTTTTCTGACTTCCGCCTGACGTTTTACTAATCTATGAGAGTAAGTAACGGGTGCGGGCATAAGTACATCAGTTTCATCACTTGCGTAGCCAAACATTAAGCCTTGGTCGCCTGCGCCTTGTTCTTCCGGGCGTGAACGGTCAACACCCTGATTAATGTCTGGTGATTGCTTGCCAATCGCATTTAAAACGGCACAAGAATCAGCGTCAAATCCCATGTCTGAGTGGGTATAGCCGATTTCTTTGACGGTTTTTCGGGTTATTTCTTCAATATCTACCCACGCAGAAGTCGTGACTTCTCCACCGACTAAAACCATTCCGGTTTTGACAAAAGTTTCACAAGCCACTCTGGCTTTGGGGTCTTGAGTAATGATTGCATCAAGTACTGCGTCAGAGATTTGATCCGCAATTTTATCAGGATGCCCTTCAGAAACCGATTCTGAAGTGAATAAATGTGTTGTCATGCATGATTCCTAAAAAGTATGAATAAGCCTGTATTACATCGGCAATAATTCTATTTTAACCACTATCACAAAAAATACCAGTCTTTACTTCTAGACGTCCAAATGTCTATTTGTCAATATGCCTTTCCACTAAAACATAATAAAAAAAAGCATAATCAATAATGAATAAGCGTTGCAGTTCATCTTGTGCTGGTAGAAAATGGCCGACCCAAAACCGGATATAGAGCTACCTAGTCACTGTCATACGCAATTCCGCCAGATTTTGATTACGCTCAACGGCAACTTATTAGCAGGAGACCTTATGCCTTCACGTCGAGAACTCGCCAACGCAATCCGTGCTCTGTCTATGGACGCAGTACAACAAGCTAACTCAGGACACCCAGGTGCTCCTATGGGGATGGCTGATATTGCACAAGTTTTATGGGGTGATTTTTTAAATCACAACCCAGCAAACCCAGAATGGGCAAACCGTGATCGCTTTGTATTATCCAATGGCCATGGCTCAATGCTTATATATTCCCTGCTACATTTGTCGGGCTATGCATTGCCAATTGAAGAGCTCAAAAACTTTAGACAACTTCATTCAAAAACACCTGGCCATCCAGAATATGGCTATGCGCCTGGTGTGGAAACAACCACAGGTCCGCTAGGCCAAGGTATTACTAATGCCGCTGGTATGGCAATTGCAGAAAAAATGTTAGCGGCCCAGTTTAATAAACCTGACTTTGATGTTGTTGATCACTTTACATACTGTTTCTTAGGTGATGGTTGCTTGATGGAAGGGGTATCTCATGAAGCTTGTTCACTGGCTGGTACCTTAGGCTTGGGCAAGTTGGTTGCATTTTGGGATGACAACGGAATTTCTATTGATGGTGAAGTAGAAGGTTGGTTTACTGACGATACTCCAGCACGTTTTGAGTCCTATGGTTGGCATGTGATTGCTGGCGTCGACGGACACGATCCTGAAGCGATAGCCGCTGCGATTGAAGCCGCCAAAGCAGAAACGTCTCGTCCAACTATGATTTGTTGTAAAACCGTCATCGGTTTTGGTTCGCCAAACAAATCAGGTAGTCATGATTGTCATGGAGCTCCCCTTGGCCTTGATGAGATTCAAGCGACACGAGATCAGCTTGGTTGGCAACATGGGCCTTTCGAAGTGCCGGAAGATATATACGCACAATGGGATGCTAAACAATCTGGCATAGAAGCAGAACAAAGCTGGAATGCATTACTAGCCAATTATTCTGCGGCTCACCCTGAGCTTGCCGCTGAATTGAAGCGTCGCCTTGCCGGTGAGTTACCTGCCGATTTTTCTCAAAAAGCAGATGAGTTTATTCAACAAACCCAACAAAATGCGGACAATATCGCCAGTCGCAAAGCGTCACAAAATTCCATTGAAGCCTTTGCCTCTATTTTGCCAGAGGTAGTTGGTGGGTCGGCTGATTTGGCCGGCTCTAATCTTACTTTGTGGTCTGGTTCAAAAGGGATCACTGCTGACGATGCGAGTGGCAATTACATTTTTTACGGGGTTCGTGAATTTGGTATGAGCGGCATAATGAATGGTATTGGCTTGCATGGCGGTTTCCGTTCGTATGGTGCGACCTTTTTGATGTTTATGGAATATGCGCGTAATGCAGTGCGTATGGCCTCATTGATGGGTATCCCCAATATTTTTGTTTATACCCATGATTCCATTGGGCAGGGTGAAGACGGGCCAACTCACCAACCAATCGAGCAAGTTGCTAACCTACGTTTAACGCCGAACTTAGATACATGGCGTCCTTGTGACGGTGCGGAAACAGCGGTTGCTTGGAAGGCAGCTTTGGAGCGCACTTCTGGACCAACGGCATTGGTGTTCAGTCGCCAAGGTTTACCGGCCCAAGCCCGTTCAGATGAACAATTATCAAATGTAGCTCGCGGTGGTTACATCTTAGTAGACAGTGACAAAACACCTGACGTGATTGTCATTGCGACTGGCTCTGAAGTTGGAATTGCCGTAGATGCAGCTTCACAACTAACCGCAAAAGGTCACGCAGTGCGAGTTGTTTCAATGCCAAGTACCAGTGTATTTGATGCCCAAGACCAGTCATACAAAGACCAGGTGTTGCCTAAGTCGGTTACAAAACGGGTTGCGGTTGAAGCTGCTCACGTTGACTTTTGGCATAAATATGTTGGCTTCGATGGCGCAATTATCGGTATGACAACCTTTGGTGAATCTGCTCCTGGCGGTGCACTAATGAAGCACTTTGGTATCACAGCAGATGCTGTGGCTGAAGCGGCTGAAGGTTTATTGGGTTAAATACCGATAGATACTGAGTAACAGGATAAGGGCGCATATTTATGCGCCCTAATTCGATTGGCATGAGTAAATTAGGACCTCAATGATTCGAGTAGCAATAAATGGTTTCGGCCGTATCGGCAGGAGTATGCTAAGAGCCCTGTATGAAACTGGAAAGTATCCAGATATGCAAGTGGTTGCAATCAATGATGTGGCTGAGCCTGAGGGGATGGCGCATCTGTTGAAATACGATACGACTCATGGTCGATTCGCCTTTCCTGTGACGCTAGACAATACTACCTTGTCGGTCAATGGCGATCAGATAACATTGCTTCAATACCAAGGGCTAGACAGTTTGCCTTGGGCTGAACTAAATATCGATTTAGTTTTAGAGTGTACTGGCATTCATAACGACCGAGCCGATGCTGAAATCCACATCGCGAGAGGTGCACGCAAGGTCCTGTTCTCCCATCCATCAACGCCTGATGTGGACCGCACGGTTATTTTTGGTATTAATGATCATGAGCTGCAACCTGATGATCGCATTGTTTCAAACGGTTCATGCACTACGAACTGTATTGTCCCTGTGATTCAAGTGCTTGATGAAGCTTTTAAAGTACTCAGTGGTACAGTTACCACTATCCATTCGTCAATGCATGACCAACAAGTGATAGATGCCTATCACAGTGATTTGCGTAGAACCCGAGCAGCCAGTCAGTCAATTATTCCGGTTGATACCAAGTTAGCGGTGGGAATCGAGCGAATTTTACCCAAGTTCGCTGGGAGATTTGAGGCAATTGCGGTTCGGGTTCCAACCATTAACGTAACGGCCATGGACTTAAGTGTCACGGTAGAATCTAAAGTGACGATTGATAATGTTAACAGCAAGCTGTTGGAAGCAGGTCAGGGCAGATTAAACGGCATACTAGGATATACTGAAGAGCCTTTGGTATCCGTTGATTTCAATCATGATC
>JAOMVH010000099.1 GCA_028356795.1 Aliiglaciecola sp.
CCCAACTGATAACAGTTGGGGTATCGTATTTGGTGGAGCTGGCGGGACTTGAACCCGCGTCCAGAAAGCTTCAACCGTCGGTACTACATGCTTATTCTGTCTTTTATTTAACTATTTCGAACTCCGACAAACAGGATTTCTCATAGCTGTCCCGATACTATTTCGCGGTTCAACCTCGGACAAGTTTCCCTCGCTATTCTATTAGTATGACCTTCCTAACCTTCACGAATAGAAGACGGCTGAAGTGGAAGGGCCTATACAGGTTATTAAGCTGCTAGTGCGTAGTTTTCGTCGTTTGCGACTATTTTTTTGCGGCTTTTTTAAGAGGCAAACCGCACCTCTGCATGCACCTAAGGCATCCCGAATCCTGTCGAATCCAAAATCAGCCCCAAATTTTTATTAACACTGCAAACCGTGTCTATTGACTAATAATATCACACTTGGCTCATAGAATAACATTGAGATGTAATAATTATTTTCAAGACCCATCACTGGAATAGGGCAGTGAATGAAATATGAACAAAAAAGCCGTCATGAATGACGGCTTATTCGAATTTATAAGGTATTAGTGCTTTATCAATAACGCCTTTTTCCTTCTTCTAAGTGCAATAGCGCCAATCACACTTAATGAAACCAGCGCAATTGTTGCCGGTTCGTCAATTGAGTTAGCCAATTCCGTAGGGCGTTGTAAGACTTGAATATCATCCAAGAAATTTCCAACCGTGCCAGTACTGGGTGTTATCGATGTGAATTTAATCGTTGTGGTTGAATCTAGTGCCACAAATGAATTACTAAATGTAGACCAACTACCCACAACATGATCATCGAAAGTCTGTTGCTCAAACACTTGGTTGTTACTCAAAAATGATAACGAAAAAGCTTCGTTGTTATTTCGTCTAGCTCTATACGCTAGTGAAAAGTCATAGGTGCTGTCGATTTGAGTATCGAACGTCTGGTAAATAGAAAATACATTTCCGCTATTCCCGTGAGCGTTTAACTCTGCAAATTGACTGCCTTCATATGCTGATACACCTAAAAAGTCTTCCCACACTTCTATCGTGCTGCCATCCCAACCATCAACGTTGTTTGATGTATACCATTTCCAGGTATTGGCATTCACGTCGGGTGTTTCAAATCCGCCATTTAGAATAAGGTTCGCGTTTGCTCCTAAACTTACAAACAAGGTAAAGGCTAACATGCCCTTTTTTAAGTGATTTTTCATCGTTTTCTCCTCTCAAAAACTTGCCTAATATACTTTATTCATCAGTGGCGATAGGTTTGTCTATCTATAATTAGGTATGAAACAGAGTGTTGAAATATGTAAATTACCCCCCAATAACGTATTAATATTGAACGCGAAATAAGAAGCCACATGACCTCAAATGTATTTACTCCTTTTACTCTGCCCTCGGGGCAAGTAATTAAAAATCGACTTGTTAAAGCTGCCATGGAAGAGAACCTCGCCAATAGCGATCAAGTTCCCGATGACAATTTGTTTAATCTTTATGAGGCATGGGCTAACGGTGGTGTTGGACTTATTATTACTGGAAACGTGATGATTGATCATCTGGCTATGACTGGGCCTGGCGGTGTAGCGCTTGAAGCAAATACGGATTTAGCGCCGTTTAAAGAATTGGCACAGATAGGCAAACAAAACGACACAAAAATTTGGATGCAAATCAATCATCCCGGTCGTCAGGTATTTAAAAAAATGGGAGGGAAAGTGTTATCTCCCTCTGACGTAGCTTTGGACATGGGGAAGCATTCAAAATTGTTTGCCCAGCCCAAAGCGATGTCTGTTGAAGAAATACAAGATGTAATCGATCGTTTTACAGTGACAGCGCAAAAAGCTCAAGAGTCGGGTTTTGATGGGGTCGAGGTGCATGCGGCACATGGTTATCTTATTGCTCAATTCTTATCGCCACTCACCAATAAACGTTCAGATGAATGGGGTGGCAGCCTTGAAAATCGAGCGAGATTATTGCTTGAAGTCGTCAAGTCTATCAAAACTGCCTGCGGCGATACGTTTTCAGTAGCGGTTAAGTTAAATTCTGCTGACTTTCAGCGTGGTGGTTTTGATGTTGATGATGCAATGGCAGTGGTTAAAATGCTTGAGCCTTTTAACATTGATTTAGTTGAATTGTCTGGTGGAAGTTATGAAGCTCCAGCCATGCAAGGAAGAACCGGCGATAGTCGCACGTTAGCGCGTGAAGCTTACTTCCTAGAATTTGCAGCCAATATTGCCAAAGAAAGTCAAATACCGATTATGACAACCGGTGGGATTAAACGCTTGCCCGTTGCGCAACAAGTACTAGATTCAGGTGTGCAAATGGCGGGAATGGCGTCTGCACTAGCGTTTAATCCAGGCTTGCCCAATCATTGGCAGAGTGTACCTGGTCTTGTGGGCTCAATCCCTCAGGTCAGTTGGAAGGACAAAACTCTCAGTGGGCTTGCAAATATGGCCTTGGTAAAACGTCAATTGCGATTATTAGGGCAGGGTAAGCCAGTAAAACTTGATGCATCACCGATATTTTCCTTGCTCGCTGACCAAATCCGCGCCGCAAAACTAACCAAACGTTATCGAAAACGCTATGAAAATGAAGTCAGTTAATCGGTAAAGCCTTTTATAAAAAGCAAACGCCGGTGACTATTCTAGCCGGCGTGTTTCATCATTCTTTCTTTTTGTCTTGCCCAGTCTTTGTCTTTTAATGAATCGCGTTTGTCGTGTGCATCCTTGCCTTTGGCTAGCTGGATCTCAACTTTTACCCAACATTGTTTCCAATACATCGCGGTAGCGATAATTGAATAGCCTTGGCGTTCAACTGCGCCCATCAAACGGTCTATTTCACGACGATGAATCAGCAATTTTTTAACACGATCAGGGTCGCAAACCACATGGCTTGATGCTTGATTTAACGGTGTGATCTTGCAGCCTTG
This sequence comes from Aliiglaciecola sp., assembly GCA_028356795.1. Classification (GTDB taxonomy): domain Bacteria; phylum Pseudomonadota; class Gammaproteobacteria; order Enterobacterales; family Alteromonadaceae; genus Aliiglaciecola. The sequence goes on from JAOMVH010000099.1 coordinate 2,938, forward strand.
CAAGTATGCTTCACCCTGATGAATATTAACAAAGCTGTCTGTTAGGTTTACTTTTCCCGCTCGGATACCCTTTACTTCCCAACCTTGAAGCTCTATGCCAGCCTCAATTTTGTCTTGCAGGTGGTATTCATGACGCGCTTTTTTATTCAAAGCGATGGTGTTGCTTTGATTTGATTTTGGTTTCTTTTTACTCATAGGCGGGGATTATATCAGGACCAATGTATTTGTCTTTAACTTGTTAAGAATAAAATGAAAATTGACTTTAACGTTGGGGTACAAGTTTTCTAGATAAAAATATCGACACTTGGTATTAGGACGTTTCATGATAAACTTTGCGTGTATCTTATGAATTGATGTGGAGTACAAATGGCAAGTGTTCAGCGCAGCGCATTGGTGGCTTTTAGCGCAGAGTCAATGTTTGACTTGGTCAACGACGTAGAGTCTTACCCTGAGTTCTTACCTGGTTGTGCTGAAACAAAAGTGATTGAGCAAGATATAAACTCAATGAAAGCAGCTATGATGATTTCCAAAGGCGGCGTTAAACAGTGGTTTACAACCGCCAATGTGCTTGAGCGAGGGCGCTCAATTGAAATGAGTTTAGTTGAGGGGCCTTTTTCACATTTGTCAGGAGGGTGGTCTTTCACTGAACTTACTGAAGATGCATGTAAAATTGAGTTGAAACTCGACTTCGTATTTTCAAGTAAATTAGCGGAAATGGCATTTGGTAGAGTATTCAACTCGATTGCCACCAATATGGTGAATGCGTTTACGGCACGAGCCAAGGACGTATATCTATGACGGATAAACAAATGACCATTGAAGTTGTTTATGGTACTCCCACAAAACAAGTACTTCTGAAAGTCGTCATTGACCCAGAACAAACCGTAGAAGAGGCAATTATTGCCTCGGGTATTTTACGTCGTTTTCCAGAAATAGACCTAACTAACAATAAAGTGGGTATTTGGAATCGCACTTGCAAATTAATCGATGTGCCTAAAGAATGCGACAGAATAGAAATTTACCGTCCACTGATTGCTGATCCCAAAGAAGTTCGTAGGCTTCGAGCTGAAAAAGCCAAGTTGGAGGGCCGAGCGGACAAAGTCACAGGCGGCCGGATTAAGTCTTAATATCTTCGCTAGGAATCAACCACATGCATATTAGATTGGCTTTAATTATTGCGATGCTATTGCTATCCGGCTGTCAACATAGTGGGATTCAGACGGCTGAAGAAATTAGTGAAAATGGTCAGTCTCAGGTAACGAATGCGTCAGAAGCTCAATTGCGCGAAGTAGCTGAGCAGTTTTTCAAAACTTATTCCCAACGAGACAACTTCGACTCTTTTTTAAATCATTATAGTGATGCCATTGTTCTTGAAGATTTAGTCTACGGTGAGCGTGCAGAGGGCAAAGAGGCAGTTAGAGGCTTTTATCGCTGGGACAGCCCAGAGGTTGAGCTGATTGATCAAAAAGCCCTAACGGTGACTGAGCAAATAATATCAGGCTCCAATGTGGTAACCAGAGGCGTATTTTTACCTTTTTATTATCATGGCCAAAAAATGGGCCCTTGGCGCTTTGTTATATGGCAGGAGTTTGATGATCAAGGGTTAATAATCAAACAGTTTGATTGGATAAACTATACGCCAAAAGAAACCTTTATTGGTGGCGAAAACTTAAATGGGAATGACGATTAAATATGAGTGAAATGGAAGTGAATTTGTCAAATACATGGAAACCCAATGGCACGATAGCCTTCGTTCTCGGCTTTTTTTTGCAACCTTTCACATTTCTATACGTCGGTAGAGGAAAAGCATTTTTATTTTCCTTGTTAGGTATCTCTCTTGGCGCCTTCGCTTTATTTTTTTTCGCGCCAAACGTTCTCAAAAATTTTGAATACTGGGGATGGGGTGTTGGATTATTATTTGCGTCTTTCGGTTGGTACTGTTCAAGTGAAGCCAAAGATATACCGCGACCTTGGTATTCGAAATGGTGGGGAGTCGTGTTTAGCGGATTAATATTCTTTATACCTATCGTATTAATACGGGCTTTTGCTATTGAGCCATTTTCCATTCCCTCTAGGTCTATGTCACCAACGCTCTCTCCTGGGCAGGTCGTATTTGTTTCCAAATGGGGTTATGGCAATTATGGCACCTACGGATTGCCCTTTGTTAAAACCCAAATAAGCAATCCAATTCAACGAGGTGACGTACTGGTTTTTGCGCCTCCTCATGCCCCCCAATTGGATTACGTTAAACGTGTTATTGGATTGCCCGGTGACCATGTTTTCTATTCTAAAAAAAGCGTTGTTGTTAAATCTAATTGTGATCAAACATGCAGCGATAACCTATTTGAGAGTGATTTTGTCAGCGAGTGGCAATCTGTGCATATGGATACAAATCAAACCCTGTTAAAATACAGCGAAGCGACAACCAGCCATTCCTACAACGTGATTATAAACCCAAAAATGCCATCTTTTACGTCTCGGTTTTATGATCAAACGGGCACTGAACAGGGTCATTGGATTGTTCCTGATGGCCAGGTGTTTATGATGGGCGATAATCGTGACTACAGTGAAGACAGCCGCTACTATGGTTTTGTGCCTATTAGCAACGTAAAAGGTTCTGTGGTCCTCGTATGGTAAATTTTTTGGCAAAAATGAGTAAATAAAATGGCAATACAGTGGTACCCCGGGCATATGCATAAAGCCCAAAAAGAGATTAAGGAAGTACTCCCCAATGTGGATCTTGTCATAGAAGTGCTAGATGCACGTATTCCTTACTCAAGCGAAAACCCTGCTATTGCAAAGCTCAGAGGCGACAAGCCTTGTATTAAGGTGTTGAGCAAAACCGACCTGGCAGATCCTGAGATGACCACGAAATGGCAAGCGTATCTCGAACAAGAACAGGGTGTAAAAACGTTTCCTACTACCACAGAACAACCGGCCAAAATAAAACAAATTGTCGATCTATGTCGCAAGATGTTGCCGCAAAAAGATGCGAGTATTAAATCAATTAATACGATGATTGTAGGAATTCCAAATGTCGGGAAATCCACGCTCATCAATACGTTGGCCGATAGAATCATTGCCCTAACAGGTAACGTACCTGCGGTGACTAAATCTCAACAGCGGATCAATCTAGGCAGTGGCATTGTTTTGTTTGATACCCCCGGAATTTTGTGGCCGAAGATTGAAAACCCGAATAGTAGTTATCGGTTAGCGGCATCAGGTGCCATAAAAGATACCGCGATGGATTACGAAGATGTGGGTTTTTTTGCTGCAGATTATTTGATTAGAGCTTATCCGGATTTAATGAAAGAAAGGTTCAGTCTTGATGACATCCCACAAACCGAAATCGAGTTTCTTGAGGCCATCGCTGCTAAAAGAGGTGCTTTACGGGCTGGCGGTCGAGTTAACTTACACAAGATTTGCGAAGTGTTAATTAATGAGCTTAGATCAGGTATGTTAGGGCGGATCACCCTTGAGTCTCCTGATATGGTTGAACAAGAAGAAATAGAAGTTGCTGCTCAAATTGCAGCGAAAGCAGCTAAAAAAGCGGAGAAAAAACAAAAATTTAAAGATGGTTCTGCTACGCCAACTAAACGAGATTTAAAAGAAGACCGTCAGTTAGGGGCAAATAAAAAGCAACGAAGACGTTGAGGAGCCATTTCTGTGCAAGAATGCAATAGCTGTGGTAAGTGTTGTACAAAATACAGTGATGGTGGTTTGTCAGTCACCGAGGACGAAATAGCCATTTGGGAGATATTTAATCCTGAGTTAATGGATTACGTAAAGGACGGAAAAATATGGATGCATCCTCAAAAAGGTAATCAGTTGACGTTATGTCCTTGGCTGCGAAAAGCACCCAATAAAAACATTTACACCTGCGATATATACGAAGATAGACCAGATGATTGTAAGTTTTATCCAGTGACGATCCAACAAATGAAAGATGATGAATGTGAAATGTTGCAAAGTGCCGATTTAGCCCAACCCATCAAAGCACAAATAGCGCTAGATAGGTTGATGTCTGATTCTAGGCCGCCCCTTAAAAAGGGTTAATACCGCATTTTCTCGTGTGTGCCGATTTGCCTATCACCCTTGAAATAGGCGATAAAACTTACGCCAATTGCAGAAACAATTGTCATCACTGTTCCAGGTGCAACATGATTGAGCCCTCCAAGAACGATAAAAACAAAATAACCAATATCCGCTAATCCGCCAACCAGTGAGGTAATGAAAACCGCCGGATAAGAGCTCTTCCAAATGTAAATTGCACCAACAATGGTCACTAACCCCAACTCGGGATAAGAGAGGTCGATAGAATTCAAATATGCGCGATATTTCAATGATATACCAAACTTAACTCAAACTTGCAGCGTTAAATAGCGGGTCGGCATTGAAATTTTTACGGGTATCAAGGCGCGTTTTCGTGCGTAATAGCTGGCTATTGCTAGAAACCGCAACGCCGATAGGCGCAAAAATAGCGGTGCTGAGAGGCCTCGCTTATCCCGAGTTGGGGTTAACTAAGCCAAACCACAAAAGATTGAACCCGTGTTGGTTTGCGATTGCACCTACAGCGTCTGGGTATGTCATGTTTAGCGTTTTGGGAACAACGAGATCAGCAATCCCCTTTACTGCCATCGCTGTATCACTGGAAATCGTCATATAGCCGGCTAGCGTGTGCACTAACCCCCAAATCACCCAAAGGACGGCAGAAAATTTCAGTAAGATAAGCGTACTCTTTGATGTCATTGTTTAAATCCCAGGCATTTAATGAAAGTGTTGAATATAGGTAGGTCATATCGATGGAAAAACACATAC